>NZ_JAYKTT020000057.1:0-24652 GCF_038404745.2 Chlorogloeopsis sp. ULAP02
AAATAAATTATCTAGTTAGGTAAGGGAACAGGAGAGCCAGTGCGTTGCGGAGCCAGTGATCCCCTTGTAGCACCTGGCGTCGGGTTAAGCGCGTTGTATCGACTGGCGTCAACAGGGAATAGGGAACAGGAAAAATGTGTAATTAATTCTGTCTGGTTACTTAAAGACAAAAAAATAAATTGTAGAGACTCCTGTCAAGAAAGTCTCTACAATCGTAATTTTACTTGCTTTGTTGTTTCTAATCTAACCAAGCAATGGCAAACCTCTTAGAGAATAGAGTAAATTGCCAACTATGTTAAGTAGCAGAAATGCCAAAATGGGGGAAAGGTCGATTCCACCCAATGGGGGAATTATATTACGGAAGATATTCAGATAAGGGTCAGTAACTTGGCTTAAAGCAGCAAATGGTTGGTTGTACCAGTTGATATTGGGGAACCATGACAATAGCACCCTGATAATCAGTAAAGTGCTGTAAATTTGGATAAAAGTAGCCAGTGTGGCAATCAGTAAATCCATGAATGGGTGAGTTTCCTTTCTAGCGTAAGTGTAAACTGCGGTCTTATATTTTGATTTTAAGGTAGCTTATGCTGTGGCGTATGAAGTTTCTGGCTGGTATCTACCACAAGAAGTGTTTGGCTCCTGTAAACTTCTCTATGCATCCTTTGTGAGTGGCTTTTCGTGACTTCCCTGGTTAGAGTTACTATTCACGTTGCCTAGTTGTTGTCGCACCTCATCAATTGTTGCATTCAATTGGGCAATTTTATCTTCTAGCGATCGCCTTGCCGTTTCCATTTCCATGCCGTCAATTTCTAGAGCTTTTATAGAACGCCGCCTCAAAGATGCTTTTTTGGTTTCTGGCTCGGTAGTGATTTGACGTTCTTCTTCGGCTGATAGTTCGCTGTCGTCAGTGCGAGAAGCGACTACTGCACCTACAATCCCACCTACTACACTACCGAAAATCGCTCCGAAGAAAAAACCGCTTGCAAAACCATCACGCTGACTCATATTTTTACCGCCAATAAGAAACGCTGCAAGTTTTGGATTGTTTAGCTACTTATCTGTTCTAGCTGCATACTAGCTTAAGTCCCAAAGGTGCGATCGCCTGCATCTCCTAAACCCGGTACAATAAATCCTTGGCTATTTACCTCCCCATCTATAGTAGCTGTGTAAACTATTAGACCAGGATAAGCTGTACTCAATTTTTGTAAAGCTGGATGAGCAGCCACTACACATACAATCCGGATTAGGGTTGGATCGACACCCCGCTGTGTCAACTCTTCTAGGGCTTTCAGCATAGAACCACCCGTTGCTAGCATCGGATCAGTGATTAGTACACGTGTTTGGGGTGGGAATTTTTCTGGCAATTTATTTAAATAACAAGAAGGCTGTAGTGTTTCTTCATTTCGTTCCAAGCCCAAATGGTAAATCGATGCCAACGGCAGCAATGTTTGTGCTCCTTCTAGTAATCCTAGCCCTGCCCGCAGAATTGGCACCACAGCCACTGGTACGCCCGGATCAATCAAAGTTGCTGGACAAGAAGCCAAAGGAGTGTCTACTGTTGTCTCTTGAGTTGGCAACCACTCTCTGGCGGCTTCATAAGTCAACCAGCGTCCCAGTTCTGTCATAGCAGTGCGAAATAATACTGAAGGTGTGGCAGCATCGCGAGCAACTGCCAACCAATGTTTAATTAGGGGATGGGGTGGAACGTAAACACGCAATTGTAGCGTCATAGCCAGAAATAGGCGTTTTACAAATCGTATAGCAACTGAAACATCATAATACTCTTTCTGAATATCCGGCTATCGGCTCAAAATTCATGCTCCTAAAAATTATTGAAAAATTTTTTCATTAATAGTTGACATACTTTCTCAATCAAAGTTATATTAACAGTCAGTGTTCTCCTCTCTTTAAGGATCGGCAGACGGGATCAGCCAGCTTTGCAGGCTCGTCCCTCTTTTTTTTTGGAGAATCTTAGGGGCTAGGAGCTAGAGACAGGGGCTAGGAAGTAAAAACACGTGTATCTATAGGATAATTGTAATAAATATTACTATGCACCAATTTTGAAAATGACTGATTTCATGCTTCCAATCCCCAGTCCCCAGTCCCCACTCCCCAATCCCGATTATGATGCGATCATCATTGGTTCTGGAATAGGTGGTTTGGTAACAGCAACTCAATTAGCAGCAAAAAGAGCTCAAGTACTTGTCCTCGAAAGCTATCTGATTCCTGGTGGCAGTGCTGGCTATTTTGAGCGGCAAGGTTATCGCTTTGATGTCGGTGCATCAATGATTTTCGGATTTGGGCAGCGTGGTACAACTAACCTGCTTACCCGTGCCTTGAATGCTGTTAATGTTAGTCTAGAAGTAATTCCCGATCCCGTGCAGATTCATTATCATTTGCCCAATGATCTAAATATTAAGGTTGAACGGATTTATGAAAAGTTTTTGCAAAATTTAATTGCATATTTTCCTCATGAAGCTAAAGGTATTCGTCAATTTTATAGCGAATGCTGGAAAGTCTTTAATTGCCTAAATAGCATGGACTTATTATCACTGGAAGAACCACGCTATCTGATGCGGATGTTTTTTCAGCATCCTTTGGCTTGTCTTAGATTGTTACAGTATTTTCCGCAAAATGTAGGAGATGTTGCACGACGATATATAAAAGACCCCTTATTATTACAATTTATTGATATGGAGTGCTATTGCTGGTCAGTAGTACCAGCGGATATGACACCCATGATCAATGCTGGGATGGTATTTTCAGATCGGCACTATGGCGGAGTGAACTATCCTAAAGGTGGTGTGGGACAAATAGCCCAAAAATTTGTGGAGGGACTTGTTCATGCTGGAGGTGAAATTAAGTACCGAGCAAGAGTCACGCAAATTCTCTTAAACAATGGACGAGCAATAGGTGTTAAACTGGCTAATGGTCAAACTTATTATGCCAAGCGTATCGTATCAAACGCTACACGTTGGGATACTTTCCAGAAGTTGCTTCCATCAAGTAAAATGCCTCTTAATGAGAAAAAGTGGCATAAAAATTATCAGAAATCACCCAGTTTTTTGAGTTTATATATGGGTGTGAAAGCTTCTGTGTTATCCGCAAAGGCAGAATGCCATCACATTCTGTTAGAAGACTGGCAAAAAATGGCAGATCCAGAAGGTACTATTTTCGTGTCGATTCCCACACTGCTAGATCGGGAGTTAGCACCTGCGGGACATCATATCATCCACGCGTTCACGCCACATTGGATAGATGATTGGCAAGGGCTTTGTGTAAATGATTATGAAGCGAAAAAAGAAGCCGCCGCCGGACGAATCATTGAGCGACTGGAGAAAATTTTTCCGGGGTTAGATGCTGGGCTAGATTATTTGGAAGTAGGAACACCACGTAGCCACCGCCGCTTTTTAGGGCGGGAAGATGGTACTTACGGGGCAATTCCTCGGCGTAAATTGCGAGGTTTACTGGCAATGCCGTTTAACAGAACTGCTATTAGTGGATTGTATTGTGTAGGAGATAGTACATTTCCAGGGCAAGGATTGAATGCGGTAGCTTTTTCTGGATTTGCCTGCGCTCACAGAATAGCAGTGGATTTGGGATTGTGATGTTAGAGGTGGTTGGAGCGATCGCACTGCTTACATCCATAGCATTGTCTGCTCAAACAACAATTCATTCCTCAATTTTTATACTACTTATTGTTACGCCTTCAGCTATGCCTGCATAATTCTCTATTTCAGTACCAAGCAGCTTGTCCCAAAATGTAAAATACAGTCCGTAGTGTACTTTATATTTATGATGATGTATCGAGTGATGCATCGGCCCAATCAACCACTTGCCAAACCAGTGGCTTTTAAATGACGAGGAAAATATTTCAAATCCAAGATGATTTAACACTGCCCACACTGTCATCGTCATTAGCACGGCAACTAAGGTGATGAAATGGAGTGGAACTATGAAGACTATGCCGACAAAGAAGAGTGCCTGTATGATCGCCTCTGGTAAGTCGAATGCAAAAGATGTCCACGGTGTTGAATCTCCTGAACGGTGATGCCCATAATGCATCCACCTAAAAAGTGACGGGTGGTGAAACATCCGATGGATAAAGTAAAAGTACGTATCTTGAAGGATGAGCACCAAAACAAAACTAATTCCTAAATACCACAACCCATACTCCCGCAAGTCAGTATACAAGAGCGTTACTCCCAAATCGTACTCTGACATAATCAGCGCCGCACAAACAGCAAAAACTACAGCCGATAGCACGGATAATTCAACATCCTTTAGAATTGACTGAACCATCGGAGGCTTTCGCCGTAAACTCCGTCTGGCAAGTGACTTCCCCAGTAGTAAATAGAAGAGCAAATAGGCTCCCCCAGCAAAGAGAAAGTATCGGGCAACAATCAACCCGAAGAAGACAAATAAATAGAACCAAAATGAGTGGTTCAACAATGTAAAGTTTCCTCCTGAAAGTGAGGGAAGTATAGCCCACTACCATTTGCAACCTAAATATTATGGCTGTAGCATGACTGAGCTAGAAAGTGGCTAAAAATTCTCTATGGCACCCTGTGTATTGATATCAACTTTGCGATCGCACAAACAATAGCCAAAAGTATTTTATAGTAATTTGATTTTATCGGCGGCTCTTGTAGCTTTTTCTCTCGCTTTTTGTACACTGTTGCCCTTAGCCAAAGCTACTCCCATCCGTCGGTAAGGATGAGCATTAGGTTTACCAAATAACTTGATATCTACATCTTTTTCTGATAAAGCCTCAGCCACACCTGCATATACTATTGCATCTGATTTTGCCGAGGCTAGTATTACAGCACTAGCTGAAAATCCTAATTGTTCTATATGAGGAATAGGCAAACCTAAAATAGCTCTTAAATGTAATTCAAATTCATTCAAATTTTGTGAGATTAAAGTTACCATTCCTGTATCATGAGGGCGGGGTGAAAGTTCAGAAAAAATAACCTCATCTTTAGTGATAAAAAACTCAACTCCAAAAATTCCAGCACCTCCCAAAGCATCAGTAACCTTTTTCGCTATTGATTGTGCTTGTGAAATCATTTCTTCCGCAATTTCAGCTGGTTGCCAAGATTCCTGATAATCCCCTCTTTCTTGACGATGCCCAATCGGAGGACAGAAAATAGTCGGAGCATTCCACTGTTTAATAGTCAGCAAAGTAATCTCAATTTCAAAATCTATAAATTCCTCAACAATTACTTTTTGAGCGTCACCTCGTGAACCTGCGATCGCATAGTTCCAAGCTTTCTCAACCTCGATGCTATCTTTAACTACAGATTGACCTTTCCCAGAAGAGGACATTACAGGTTTAACAACATTAGGAAATCCAATTTGTTCGGAAACAGCGATTAACTGTTCTAAAGTAGAAGCATAACCATATTTAGCAGTTCTAACACCTAATTGTTGATCTGCTAATTCTCTAATTCTATCTCGATTCATCGTATAGTTAGTAGCTGTTGCTGTTGGAATAACTGTAATTCCTCGTTGTTCAAATTCCAGTAACTTTTCCGTTCTGATTGCTTCAATTTCTGGAATGATAAAATCTGGCTGGTGCTTGCTGACAATTCTTTCCAAGTCTTCTGCACTCAACATAGAAATGACTTCTGAGCAGTCTGCAACTTGCATTGCCGGAGCGTGAGGATAACGGTCAACGGCAATGATATAATTACCAAGACGTTGAGCAGCAATGACAAATTCTTTACCGAGTTCTCCCGAACCTAGTAACATTAATTTTTTTGGTAGATGAATTGCATTATTCATTAACTTTCTTCTTCCCAACTTAAATTTTATCTTAGTTTTTTAGTGTACTTTGTGTACTATCTTCCTAGATGAAAAGCTACTTTGATGGCAAAAGCTTCTACAACTAGGTCTATCTACCGAATCTCTCTGTGGTTTATTATTTCACTTAACCTATTTTATATAAAATTGAACTTAGCACCGCGAGATTTTAAATTTTGACACTGCTCTTTAGATAAACCAATTCCTTCACCAAGTTTACATCCATCGACTAAAGTATCAACCCAAATAATTTCATTCAAAATTGCACCCCTTAAATTTGCACTTCTCAAATCTGCTCTTGTAAAATTAGCAAAGATTAGATCTGAATTCACTAAACTACTTCTGCTTAAATTTGCATCTGTAAAATTACCGCGAATGAAGTTAGAATTATTCAAATCCAACTCAGATAAATCTGAGCCTACTAAATTAGAAAATTTTAGTTGATCAGGATTTTGCAAAAATCTGTTTACACAAGTTATATTTGCCTCATTTAAGGAAATTTTAGTTAAAAAATCATAACGTGCTATACCAAGTTTCTTGAGAATTTGCAAACGTATTTCAGGATTTTGTTTTAGAAAATAGATAGCACTATAGTAAGAGTTATGAGATATATTATCTGGCATATTGAATACTGCATAAATAATTTTTTTATACTTAAGTTCTGAGATTATTTACTTACATAGTTAAGAGAAGTTTTTGTTAAAATAATTCAATTCTCAGATTATAATCATACAATCTTAAATCACACCACTGTTAAAAATGATTCGATTTTTGTAAGTAGAATTTGTAAATAAGTAAAGTTACTATCTCCATTGTATAAGTACATGTGAAAATGAAAAAAATTACAATACCATATCAAATTAAGCCTCGTATATTGGCAACAACAATAGGTTTAGGAGTGTTTTTACTAGCCTCGTTTACTTTTTTTCTATTTGATATTCTCAAAATCAGAGTAATAGATGTTGATAATGCTAGGAGAGTATTAGCAGAACAAAAGCGAAACGATAATAACTATTTCGGGATTTCTAAAGTTGCCTTTCAAAAGGGTTCAAATAATAAAGGACTGGATTTGAGGTGTTTAAATTGGTCTTCAAAACAGTTGTACAATGGTTGGGGCAATGTTGGCAAAGACCATGACTTTTTTATTGATTATTATCTACCCTCTGGTAAAAAAGCTATTATTTGTACAACACCTGCATTAGCTACTGCGCTAGCTGCAAACTCTCAAACAAGGTTTTTATATGAGGTGTCCACGACTGAGTTAGATGATGGTTTATATGTTCGCATCGTTGTTGGACTTTCAGAAGTCAGAGAAACTTGTAAATTAATTACAGGTAGTGTTGATTGTCTGAACTCAATATTAATGCGACAAGCAATAGTGAAATACGAGCCTTGAAATTGATTATTTATATTGCTACTTTACCGCATTAAAAGCCATCTGCCAAAAATCTTTTTCCAATTTTGCCACTTTTATAAAAGCTTTTTCAGCTTGGTTTTGAATAGAAACAGAAGTTGTTTGTAAAACTTGATCAGCTTGCTGTTCTAACAGTTTTACATATGCTGTAAAGTCAGAATTACCCCATCTATCTGCAAATTCGTTATAAGGTGCGGGCATTGCACCAGGTAATTGCCAACCTTGATTATAGGCAAATTCAATAGCCCACAGTGCAGTTGCTTGTACTGGATAAGCCATATCAGCTAGGCTATGCATATATTTACAGTACTGTTCACACGTTGGTTGTTTTTCTATATCAAGATGAAGTTGTCGTTCAGTAGCTTTTTGTTTAAGCCAATTAAGCTCGTCTTTAAGTGCTGCTAATCCTGTAAGTATCACATCAAAATGTTGTGGGGGCGCACTAGCTAATACTCTTGCCAGCATCCGCGTAAAATTAATTACAAATAGGTAATCTTGTACCAACCATGTATTAAATTGGTTGGGTTTAATTGTACCTGATTTACAATTTTCGAGAAAAGGATGCACAGTAGCCTCATACCAGATTTCTGTATGTTTTTGTAGAATATGATTGCAGGTAAAAGACATAATTAAAAGTCTAATTAAATCATTACATAATCATTTTTGTAGATAATAGCAACGGACGATCGCCTGGGATAAATCAGTCAAATTGATTAGCAGCGATCGCCCTTCAATATCGAAAAATTTCAGATTTTTATTGCCACTTCAGAAAACGTCGTTGTTTTGAGTAATTTTATGTTAGACGACACAGCAAAATTGCTGTTTTTATCTCTTATAAAATAATCAACCGTTCTTTAGACTTAGCTCCTTTTGATTGGTAGAACGTTCTGTATCGCGATAGTGAGCGTCGAGCCAACAACGCGGCAAACGTTCACCAGAAGGAAACGCCAACTCTATCTTTTGATAGGATGCCGGATCTTGCATCTCTTCACCAAAGTGATCGACTCCTGTCACTTCTTTGGCACAGGGGTTGAAGAGTTGATCCAAGGTTAAAATTTCGATTAAATCTCCTGTAGGCTTGTGCATCAAGAACATAGTAATTCTCCTATGTCAAGAACTCCTAGCTAAATGCTATAACGAACTTGATCAAGAGATTCATCTGTGAAATAGTTCGCAAAATTAAGATACATCAATAGACACTAGTATTCCGCCACGATCAGATCCCCGACTTATTTAAAAGAAGTCGGGGATCTGAACACTTTCAGTATCAACTCTGCGCTTGCTTCCACCCTTTCAACTTCAAAACATCACCCTCAAACTGTTTACCCTTCAACATCCGATTCCAGTAAACCCAAGGTAAAATATGGCGCTTCACCAGCCACATACTATAACGCTCCTCTCTGGGATCGATTGGGAAAGTAGACATGGGTTGGTTAGTGTAATCAAACTCTGCCATGATGACTTTGCCGTATCCTGTAATTAGCGGACAGCAAGTGTAGCCGTTATAGCTTCCTGTCAAAGAGCTAGAGTTGATCATAGCCAGCAAATTCTCTACCAGCACAGGAGCTTGTCGGCGAATGGCAGCAGCTGTTTTGGAAGTTGGCAATGAAGAAGCATCCCCCAAACTAAAGACATTTGGATATACATTGTGCTGCAAAGTCTCTTTATTGACATCTACCCAACCTTTACCAGCCCCTTCAGCCACAGCTAGCTTGCTAGTTTTAATGAAATCAGGAGCGCTCATTGGCGGGGTGACGTGAATCATGTCATAGGGGATGACTACCTGTTGTACACCCTCATCTGTGGTGACATCGAAAACAGCTTCTTTAGCTTCTGCCCGAATTGCCTTGAGATTGTGTTTGAATTTTAATTGAATATTTCGGCGATCAACTACTTTAAGCAATCTTTCTGCATAGGCAGGAACGGGAAAAATCGCACCGACAGCAGAGCAAAATATCATGTTAGTTTTGTTGTGAACACCCTGCTGGCGGAAGGCATCATCAGCCATATACATAATTTTTTGGGGCGCACCGCCGCATTTAATCGGAGTTGCAGGGAAGGTAAATAAGGCATTCCCCCCTTGAAAATTCCGAATTACCTCCCAAGTATAGGGAGCATATTCAAACGCATAATTACTGCATACTCCTCCCTTACCTAATGCATCCTGCAAGCCTTCTATCAAATGCCAGTCAATTTGAATACCAGGGCATAGCACCAAGTAATCGTAGTGAATTTGTTTGGCAGAACGAGTAAGTACGGTATTATTATCGGGGTCTATTTCGGCAGCATAATCCTGAATCCAAGTTACTCCTTTGGGAATGCAGCTTACTTCTGACTTAACCGTAGCATCAATGCTGTACTGCCCTCCTCCTACCAAAGTCCAAGCTGGTTGGTAGTAGTGTTTATCGTTTGGCTCTAAAATGGCTATGTTGAGTTTACCATTCTTAGTGTGCAATTGAGATGCTACTGTAATTCCTGCGGTACCACCACCAACAATGACTATTTGGTAATGTAGCTTTTCCTGGGTAGAAGTATTGGCAGCAATTTCCGAAGTATTTGTTCTTGCTTGAATGACTGATGACATATTTTCTTGAAGTAATTTGAGACAAATTAATAGAAGCTTGTAGATGCTGTGGGGTGATTATGAAGTATGAGTAATGCAATTGCAGTGTTAGCTTACTTTACTTTTGCTAAGAAAGAAAACTTGCCTGTGAAAAATTTCACCCATGATCGTTATACTTATAGCAAAATTTTATCTTGACCGAAGTTAAACCGTTCTGAGAAACATCTCTAACTTTCACAATTTTTGTGAAACTTTTATTGTCTCTACTAATGACACGAATTAGCTAAATTGCTTAGAAAATCTTTACGTAGTTTCTGCATATAACGAAATAGTCACATCGTTAATAATTACGGATTATCTCCATACAAATAAAATGAAAAGTTACAAAATATACAAATATCACAAAGTTATTAAATTATGAAAAATTGGTAATAATCTTTCTTATGAAGCATACATGAGAAAAGCTTTACGTATAAAATTCTAATTATTATTTATACTTCATACAACCATTGTCAAACTCTATCCAGCAGGGTTAACAGTTAGGTTATGAATGTTGAAATTTTCAATCAGTTCCCTTGGACGCCTGTAGTGTTACTGTGGCTTTCTTATGCTTTCTTAGGGTGGTATCTATCTGTTCACCACATTATTTGGGTTGTGGGAATATTGGTAGTAGGTTTAGTGCTTACAGTTGTCGGGCAGAGCCTCACTTGGTTAGACCGTTTAATTAGATATGGTTCTCAGATTTTAATAGTAGTCTTATGTTTAAGTGCATCGGTTGCTTTAGTAGCAACTTGGTCATTATTTTTTACGTTTGTTCTGACGCCATTAGCAACTACAGTTTTAGCTGAAATAGAGTTACGCTTTGCAGGCTTTAGTAAACGAGATGCACTGTTGTTATTAAGTTTGGTTGCGGCGTTTGGTTTGGGAGTAGGTGAAACAATAGATTTGTTTTTCTTACCCAGTGGCAGATATTAATTGCTCAATCATCAACAATATCAACAACGAGTTTTTGATGGCTTACATTTTCCACAAATCAATATATGATATATCGTATATCGTTGATTTTGATTCAGATGGTAGTACTTTACCTTTGACTAAAAATTCGCAATTCATAATTATGCAACTTCTAATTTGAATTACATTGATTATGAATTAGCAATTAAGAATCAGAAGAATACTATTGACTATTCTGGCTGGTATTATTAGTACGAACAATGTACTGATAAGCTGGTGTATTAATTGCAATAGGTTCTATCTTACCTTGAGCAACTAAGGTTTGATAAATCAGAGCAGCAACCTCAGCACGAGTAGCAGGCTGATTAGGATTCAGGACATTGGAATTAGGATAGTTGACTACTATATTTTTTTGGGTTGCTGTTGCTACCGAGCCAACTGCATATTGAGGAATCTGATTGGCATCTTTGTAAGTTTCGCTAATGAGAACTGATGCCGGGCGCTGAGGAGTTGCCGTTGATGCTGTTGTTGGTGGTGTTTCTGCTTGGGCTGGTGGAACCATTAAAGGCTGCATTAAAGAGGTAATTGCTAATGGAAAGAATAAAATTGGCCTTTTTGCTCTTTGTTGTCTCCTCGGTGCAGTAGTTGCTGGTGCTGTTGAGGTAGCAGGAGTTAAATCCAAACCTCTTGTTAAAGCTACAATCGCTTCAACTTTGGTAACTTCTTGACGCGGGCGAAAATAACCACCAGGATAGCCTGCCATAAATCCTTGTTGATAAGCCTCCTCAATTGCATTAGTCGCCCAATAATTTGCAGGAACATCTTTGTAGACAGCTCCACTTGCTATTTGCCGTACTGGCTGTTGATCAAAAGCTTGGCGAATTATTGCGGCAAATTCATCACGCTCTATAGTTTGTTCTGGTCGATATGTACCATCTGGATATCCAGTAATAACATTTCTTAAAGCCAAACCACGAATAAATGGTTGCGCCCAATAATTAGGTTCAACATCAGGAAAAACAGTCTGTGTTGAATTTTGAGCATAGGTTCTGAACGGCGCAGATGCAATCACTGTCAAACATAAAGCTGATAAAGATGTACTGGCTAACAACCATCTAGGTAAACTAATCATTAAAAATTACTCCTACGATTGTCTGATTGTGTCTAATTGATTTAATCTTATTATTGTGGATATTTATATTTTGTCTATCTTAGAAAATCTAAAATATATATCTATAGATAGATGAGATTTTGCAATTGTTTTTAAGGAATTGAAATAGAATGTTTGGAATTTCCAAATAGGTCAATTAACACTATTACAATCGAATGACTTATCAATAAAAGATGTGAGGTTTAAAAATACCAACAAATATAATTTAAATCTTAGTTGTTTTACGATTTGAAGAAAAAGCTGTGTAGTGATATTAAAAATTCAATAGCAAAGGTCACAATTTAATACTTAAATGCGTAGTAAAATGGAGTAAAAATATAACTAAATAGAACTGGATATCTCGTAAAATGTGCTCTCTAATTTTGTTGTAGTTATCTAAAATTTCTGCAATAGCACCAACTTAATTAAGCTAATGATATCTATATGTTAAATTTTGGCTCCACTTAAGCAATCGTAGTTAACTAAAAGCTAACAAAAGGTTAAAAACTGAATAAAATAGATGATTTTTGTACAATATAGTACAAAAGTATAGATATTATTGATTAACGACAAGACTACAAAGGCTAGTTTTCGATAGCTTTTTAATTTGCGAATTCCCCATGACACACAAAGCTTTTCACAAGCCTCAGAAAAATGTAAACTTTTGTAAAGATTTACGTAATTGTTTGATTTCAAACAGAATATCCCATTGGAATAACTAAATTGCTTCAACTGGGTTAATTAATGGTGTAAGGAGAATTAAAGTGTTTAATGATACCTGTCGATATTCTTTATATTTGCTCTAAGAATTTCTTGGAATCCAATTTTATTTAATGATGACTCGGTTTGTGCCTCTTAGCTATAAGGTGGCTTTGTAATTTTTCCCTCAACTAATGAAATACCGCCTTTATACTTTATTGTGAAGATTTGGCACACAGAGGGAAAATCAAGCAAATTCCCATAAGTATTGAGATGTGAGAACCAAGCATGAACAAAGATTTACTTCAACCAAAACTTAAAATTTTTTTAATTGATGGTCACGAAATTTGTCTGAGTGGAACACTCAAATTGCTACAAGCCCAGTATCCGGATGCAAAAATTGTTACTTATAAAACTGCTGAGAATGCTTTAAATCAAATTGCTATATTTCAGCCTGATTTAGTTGTAATGGATATTTGTCTTCCAGAAAAACCAGGTACGACGGCAAGGACTACTACAGGTATTCAACTACTTAGGTATTTGCTAAATAGCTATTCCAAGCTAAATATTGTGATTCAAAGCGAATATATTAGAAAATTAGTGCAATTAAAAACTGAGATAGATTCCCACAAAGGAGGCTTTACAATTGCTGATAAATGTCTTTCTAGCCGAGAAATGCTCACTAGAGTTAGTTGGGCATTACAGGGATTAACTCATCTCAAAGATATTCAAACAATTTATTTTCAATCAGAACTCAAACCAGAGTTGCTGAAACTGCTAACTCTAGCCTTTCAAGAAGGGCTGCAAGATAAAGCGATCGCCCAAGAAATTAGTGTATCGGAACGCATGGTACGCCACTATTGGGATCGGCTCCAAAACTTGTTGGGCATTGATTGTCAGGAATTAAAAAATCAAGGGAAAAATGTCCGCGTCGTCACTCAAATTCGGGCTAGAGAAGCAGGTTTAATTGACTAGGGTTAAAAGACAGGGGATAGAGTAAATTAAATTTATCTGTAATCTGTAACTAATAACCTATGAGCAATATCCCGCAATCTATAATCTGTAACCTGTAACCTATAAAAACCTTATGGCAGGAAAGCGGTTTTTACTTTTCCATCACTGCCAATCCTGTTTTAGGAGAGAGGGGGCAGGGAGGCAATGGCAAAAATTCTCCTCTACTCTCCGCTTTTTAATTCTGGTATTGCTCACTATTGTGTTATGCATTACCACCTTACCAGCTTTAGCAAAGCTAGCTCAGAGTAACCTTTCTCCTGTTGCCGTCTCTACAAAACTTTCTACTTCTGCCTTACAACAAGGAAAAGCACTCTACGATGCCGGAAGATTTACAGAAGCAGTAAAAGTACTGCAACAAGCAGCCGAAGCTTACCAACAGCAAGGAGATACCAACAAACTTGCGGCAACTTTGAGCAATCTTTCCCTCGCTTATCAGCAACTCGGTGCCTGGAAAGAGGCAGAAGTTGCGATCGCACAGAGTTTAAATATTCTTGGCTATCAAAAAATAGAAAATAGGACTCAAAATGACACTAGCACTAGAGCAGAGCAGAAAAATCTTCCAAATCCGCAAATATTGGCTCAAACACTAGATATTAAAGGGCGTTTGCAATTAACAATAGGGCAGCCAGAAGAAGCCTTGAAAACTTGGCAGCACTCAGCAGATATTTACACTAAGCTTTCGGATCGAAACGGCGTAGTCCGATCGCAAATCAATCAAGCTCAAGCATTGTTGTCAAGCGGATTTTATCGTCGTGCAGAAACAACACTGTCGGTTTTAAACCAGATATTACAATCGCAACCAGATTCTTTAGAAAAATTGATCACATTGCGATCGCTTGGTGATGTTTTTCAGTTAGTTGGCAACTTGCCAAAATCTCGAATTTACCTGTTGCAAAGTTTAGAAATCGCCAAGCGCCTAAAATCTCCCGATCATATTGCTGCCAGTCTTTTTAGTTTAGGTAACAATGCCCGCGCTCAAGACCAAATACAACAAGCGATCAACTATTATCAACAAACAGTTAAAGAATCTACCTCACTCATAGTCAAAGTCCAAGCACAACTAAGTTACCTTAGCCTCTTGATTGAGGAGGGACAATCAAAAGCAGCCTTAAGTTTATTACCAAAGATACAATCCGAACTAGAGCAACTTCCCCTCAGCCGTACCAGTATCTATGCTCGAATTAATTTTGCACAGAGCCTAGCCAAGTTAGGGAATCAAGAGGACAAGGAGACAAGGAGAGGTGGGGACACGGGGAATATTTTTGATAATGTCTCTGCGTCTTCTGCTGCCCAACTCCTAGCTCAGGCTGTGCAACAAGCCCGCAGTTTAGATGACAAGCGAGCAGAAGCTTATGCTCTAGGAAGTTTGGGTAGTTTATACGAACAGACTGGGCAGTGGCAAGCAGCACAAAACCTCACACAACAGGCATTACTTCTAGCACAAGCTAGCAATGCATCAGAAATTGCCTATCGGTGGCAGTGGCAGTTAGGAAGACTTTTAAAAGCACAAGGAGATTCAGAGGGAGCGATCGCAGCATATGAAATTGCTGTAGAAACTCTGCAATCTCTGCGCAGCGATCTAGCAGCGGTTAACCAAGATTTGCGATTTAACTTTCGAGACAGTGTAGAACCAGTCTATCGGCAAACAGTGCAATTACTACTGCAAGAACAACAAAAACAACCAGACGAAAAAACTTTAGAGAAAGCACGCCAAATCATAGAAGCATTACAGCTAGCAGAATTGGATAACTTCTTTCGGCAAGCTTGTTTACAAGGTCAGCGAGTGTTACTAGACCAAATTGTAGACAAAGAAAATTCTACTGCTGCTATTTTATACCCTATCATTCTTCCTGAAGAAATTCAGGTAATTGTCAAAATTCCCAAACAACCCTTACAACATCATCGGATTAAAATTTCTCAAGCAGAAGTAGAAAAAACAGTAGTAGAACTGCGGCAAAACCTTATCAATCCTGCGGCGCTCAAAGCTGTGAGATTACAGTCACAGCAAGTTTATAACTGGCTGATTAAACCGATTGAATCGAAATTGTCGGCAAGTGGAGTAAACACTCTAGTTTTTATTCCCGATGGAGTGTTACGTAATCTACCAATGTCTGTCCTCTACGATGGTAGACAATACTTAGTAGAGAAGTATGCAGTGGCCCTAAGTGTCGGCTTGCAACTTCTCGATCCCAAACCATTACAACCACAGCAACTGAAAGCTCTGACTGCGGGTTTAACTCAGCCGCCACCAGGGTATTCTAACTTTGCACCCTTACCTGCAATCAAAACTGAAATCGAAATGATTAATGAAACTGGGATATCAACTACCGACCTTTTAGATCGGCAGTTTACCAGTCAAGCACTAGAGAACAAAGTGAATGCTACTTCTTTTAACGTGGTGCATTTAGCAACTCACGGTCAGTTTAGTTCTCGTGTTGAGCAAACCTTTATTTTAGCTGCCGATGGCCCAATTAACGTTACGGAATTCGACAATATTCTTCGTCGCCGAGATGAAACCACATCAACACCAGTACAACTATTAGTATTGAGTGCTTGTCAGACAGCAGCAGGAGACAAACGTGCGGCATTAGGACTCGCTGGAGCTGCTGTAAGGGCAGGCGCACGTAGTACAGTAGCTTCTCTATGGCAGATTGATGACGAATCAACAGCACAGTTTATCGGCGCTTTCTATCGAGAACTAAAAAATGTTGGTATCACCAAAGTAGAAGCTCTTCGCCGTGCTCAACTTCAATTGCTTCAACATCCTAACTACAATGCACCTGGTTTTTGGTCTGCTTATGTGCTGATTGGAAATTGGTTGTAAATGAAAGGGAACAGGGTTTTTTCTCATTACCATGCAGAGCATGGTGATGAAAACTGGCAGGCTCCGCCTCATGAAGAGAAGGCAGAGCCTCAATTAATGCTTTCCCAGGCTGGAGCCTGGGAAAGAGAAAGTGCTGCCTTGTTTTTTCAGAGATAAATATTTACATACACCCGCCTCGACTAACTATTTTTTTGCGTAATTTGCGTGATTGTGAGCGATAAATACACAGCAGCATCCATTCTCTTGAAATGAACTCATGACTAAATTTGAGCTAGACGATAAGGCTTTAACTTTGCCTATTACCCAAGCAGCTCGCATAATTGCCCAGCAATTTGCCAATCAGCAACCAACTTCTGAAAGTGCTGAACGAGTCCGTCTGAATACACTCTGTGTGCTGGTAGTCAATGACTATTTGCAAATGATGAATATTCCTACTGATTTGAGGTCTAGCAACACTTGGAACCCTGTGATACGTATGTGTGCTGATGTAGCTGATATAGAAATACCAGGAATTGGCAGTTTAGAGTGTCGCCCCATACGTTTAAATGAGCAATTTTGTTACATTCCACCAGAAACTTGGGAAGAGCGGATCGCTTATCTAGTTGTGCAGGTAGATGAGTCTCAATTGGAAGCAAAGGTGCTGGGTTTTGTCCGTAATGTTACTTCTCAAGAACTGCCTCTGAGTCAACTGCAACCTCTCGAAACTTTGATTGAACACCTATCACCCACACTAAAATCAATAGTTCCAGAATCAGTGAGCCTAAGTCAGTGGTTTGCAGGAATCTTTGAAACAGGATGGCAGACACTAGAATCCTTGTGGAATCAACCAGAATTTGCACCAGATTTTGTGTTTAGAAGTAAAAATTTGATGGAAAAAATTCCCTCCACTCAGCCAGAACAATTTGTCCGACGAGGAAAACTGATTGATTTGGGAATCCAAATTGCTAGCCAATTCGTCATTTTGATAGTGGAAATTAGTCCTCATATAGATCAACAAGTTAGTGTTCGCTTACAATTACATCCCACAGGTAGTCAAAATTACCTTCCGCAGGATGTAAAACTTACAGTTTTAGATCAGTCAGGAGTGGTGTTTTTAGAGGCTCAAGCAAGAAGTGCAGACAACTACATTCAATTACAGTTTCGAGGAGAACCCACAGAGCAGTTTAGCGTTCAAGTAGCATTGAATGACGCCCAAGTAACGGAACGCTTTGTAATTTAGTTGAGATGAAGGTTTATTTTCAGACTTCATACTTTATTTGATTTATGGGTAAGTTAGTAGTTCTGAAATTCTCAGACGGTAGTTTTGAAGAAGGATTTGCTGTCACACTGCAAATTGGTACAGAAGGTGAGCTACCTTCATCGGAAATTGCAGGCAGGTTACCTCCAGCAACGGAATTGTTACAAAAGTACAGAGAGTGGCAGTCTAGTTACCTAAAGATGGGTAACCGTTATCGCCTCTCGGCAGACAAGGTACAAGTAACAAATGTATCAATAGTTCAAGACTGCGATCAAACTGCTTATACTTTGCGATCGCATCTCAATAGTTGGCTACTTGCTTGCGAATTTCGCCCCGTTCGGGAAAAATGGCTAGAACAATTGTTGCCGACAGACGAAGTGCGAGTCATATTGCAAACAGATAATCGGGATCTCCAGCGATTACCTTGGCATCTTTGGGATGTGATGGAACGTTACCGTAAGGCCGAAATTGCGATCGCACCTTTAAGATATGAACGAATTGCTTCTAAAAAAACATTTAATCACAAAGTAAATATACTAGCGATTATCGGCAATAGTCAGGGAATTAATACTCAAAGAGACAAGGCTTTGTTGGAGTCTTTACCAGCAGCGGAAGTCAGCTTTTTGGTGGAACCACAACGTAAAGAATTGAATGACTTTCTGTGGCAGAAGAACTGGGATATTCTTTTCTTTGCTGGACACAGTTCTAGTCAGGGGAATAATGGTGTTGGGCGCATATTTCTCAATCAAACTGATAGCCTAAGTATTAGTGAATTAAAATACGCTTTAAGAAAAGCCGTAGAACGGGGCTTACAACTAGCAATTTTCAACTCTTGTGATGGTTTGGGATTGGCAGAACAGCTAGCCGACTTACATATCCCTCAAATAATTGTCATGCGCGAACCTGTGCCTGATTTAGTAGCGCAAGAGTTTTTAAAGTATTTTCTAGAAGGATTTGCTGCTGGTGAGCGTTTTTATTTAGCAGTGCGGGAAGCAAGAGAACAACTCCAAGGACTAGAAGATAAATTTCCCTGCGCTACTTGGTTACCAGTAATTTGCCAGAATCTTGCGGAAGTACCATCCACCTGGCAAGATATTACCGGCACAATTGCTGCGAAACAAGCAGTCAAAACAATTGCTGTCTCGTCTTTTGTACGTAATTGTACTCAAGTTTTACTTACTAGTGCAGTTATAACTACAGTAGTGGTGGGAGTAAGATTTTTTGGGTTTTTACAACGTTGGGAGTTACAAGCTTTTGATGGAATGATGCGATCGCGCTCTGTTGTGCTTGATGAAGGGCCAGATCCGCGTCTTTTGTTAGTAACAATTGATGATGCTGACATAGCAGCCCAACGCCGTCAAGGCGAAACTCTCAAAGGTACATCTGTTTCTGACAAATATCTCAATCTTTTATTGGAGAAACTTCAACAGTATCAACCTCAAGCGATCGGTTTAGATATCTACCGTGATTTCTCTGCTGAATCTCCAGATTTAACCAAACGCTTACAAAAAACCGACAATTTAATCGGGGTTTGTAAAGGTAGTTATGCCAGAGGCAATACCACTGGCATTGAGCCACCACCGGAGATTCCCGAACCCCGTTTGGGTTTTAGCGATTTTGTCAATGATGATGATGGGGTGGTACGTCGGCATCTATTATTTATGAGACAAGAAGCAACATCACCGTGTCCTACAAACTATGCCTTTAGTACGCAACTAGCAATCCACTACTTACATTCTCTAGGTATTCAACCGCAGTTCACACCTCAAGGAGATTTACAACTTGATCACATGATTTTGCAACGCTTGCGATCGCGAAGAGGTGGTTATCAAAAAATCGACGCCAATGGTGGTCAAATATTATTAAATTATCGTTCTTCTAAGCAAGTTGCCGAACAAGTAACGCTGACGCAACTTTTATCAAATTCAGTTAATCCTAACGCCATCAAAAACCGAATTGTGCTCATTGGTGTTGCTGCCAAAGGTGATTTTCCAGATTATTGGGCTACATCCTATGGAAGTGAGTTAGACAAACAACAGCCGGGAGTATTGCTACAAGCCCATATGATTAGCCAGATTCTTAGCGCTGTAATTGATAGACGTCCTTTACTAAGGACATGGCACCCCATTGCTGAGGTGTTGTGGGTTTGGTTTTGGGCTTTAGCAGCAGGATTGCTGACTTGGCAAACACGACATTTACTACCACGCTTGGCTGTGATTATAATTGTTTCCTCTGGAATTATTTATATTATCTGCTTAAGTTTCTTGATTGGGGGATATTGGATACCATTTGTACCTTCAGTATTGGCACTTCTGGCAACAGTGAGCGTCACATCAATTCAGCACTCTAAATTAAAAAGTCAAAATTAATTGGTTGATTCATTTTTAATAGTTAACAGGCAATCTTACTTACATATTTGACAATTATTAAAATGAGGGAGGGCTTATGAGGATTAGTTTACCATCGGTCAAACTGGTTTTAGCAGTTGCCCTCAGTAGCACTAGCTTTTTAAATAATTTTACTTGGGTTAAAGCACAGAACCCTGTGCCAATTTCAACACCATCTCCTCAACCAAACTTAAATTCATCACCACTACCTGCTTCTGCTCCTATTAAAGGAAGAGTACGTGTTGTATTACCCGAACTGCCACCAGGAATAGGCCCTGCTCCTGGGGGGCGCAGATTTGGCGGAGCGACAAGGGGACAGTGTCCAACTGTCAAACAGCCTTTAGCTGCCCTAGTTCCTTTGACAAAGCAACCACCATCGATAGTCAATGTCTGGGGATTAACGACACAAGAATACCCAAAATTATGGTTTTACCTACCCTACACGACTAACTCTGCCTATCCGGCTGAATTTACGATGCTAGATGATGAGTCAAAAGATCCGCTCTATACAAGTGCGATCGCTTTACCAAAACAAGCAGGTGTGATCGATGTTCCTTTACCTACCAACGTTTCTGCATTGCAAGTAGGCAAACGATATCGCTGGTTCTTTAATATTTACTGCGATCCTCAAAAACAATCAGCCCCTATTTATGTTGAAGGAGTAATTATACGTACAGGACTCAACCAAACTTTGGCTAAACAACTGCAAAAAGCAAAGCCTATACAGCAAGTCGCTATTTACGCTAACAATGGCTTTTGGCATGACGCTCTCACCAAACTAGCAGAACTGCGCCAAAAAAATCCTCAAAATTACTACCTTCAGACAGAGTGGACAAATTTGTTAACAGCGATCGGTTTGGGTGAGTTGGCAACTAAGCCTTTAATTCCTTGATATGGGACACGGGGACACGGGGACACGGAGAAATCGTAATCAGCTATTACCTGCCTAATACCCACTCCCTGGAGTCCGTTTTCAAGCTAGCCGACACTCGCGGATTACGAAAAACAAGTTTTGAGCCTGCCAAAAGCAGGCTTTAATTTATTACTGAATCAATATTTCTTACAATAAATAAATTTTTGTGTATTTTTATATTTTAGAGCATCTCAATTATTTATTTAATGTTAATCTTATGAGATTTTAATGAGTAATCAAAAAGCTGCGATTAATGACATTTCGAGCAGTAAATTACTTAGCAAGTAGATTTACCTTAGAGGTTGTTTGAAAAGTAGTTGATTGTGAGCTTCAGCACTTATTGATCCCCCCTAGCCACCCTTATGAAGGGGGATTTGGGGGGATCTAAGACTTTTTGCTACTGAAAAGAGGACTTTTAAAATATTCTCTTAGTAATTAACTGTGGATATTTTCTGACATAAAAACAAAAATATCTTTCCATGACATTAATCTGCTTGTAAAAGCAATACGTCTAAGTATTGCCAAAATCGAAAAAAAGTCAAAATCGCCATTTTTCTTTAAAAAAGATTAATTTAAATTTCTTTAAAAAAATATAGATATGGTACTGATGTGACTGCAAAGCAAGGTAATCTTGATGCTAAGTATAAAAATATACGATTATTATTGTAACCAAAAAAATAACACGGTTGTATAATTAGCGCGTTCTCCTCTAGAAAAAACAACTATTAGGACAGGCTAATTTTTGTTTCCTTTATCTTCACTTAAAAAGCATATGTGGCAAAAAGACAAAAAAGATAGTTCCATAATTAATTTAGCGTTATTGCTGGCGTTAGCTACAACTCCAATGACAGCGAATTTGACGCTCCTAGAACCATCATTAGCTCAATCTGCGGCTGATGTACCGTCTTTTTCACTGCCATCAGCAGTACCAAGTGATACAGTAGTGCGGATAGATGGTTCGAGCAGCATGGTTACAATTAACCAAACCATGAAAGAAAAATTTGAGCAACAGTTTGCTGGTACTAGGGTAGAAGTAACAGCTAATGGTACTGAGGCAGCACTAAAAGCATTACAAGAAGGGACAATAGACATAGCAGCAATTGGTCGTGGTTTGACACCAGAAGAGAAAGCACAAGGTTTAGAGCAAGTTAGACTACGGCGAGAAAAAATTGCGATCATAGTAGGTGCAGACAACCCCTTCAAAGGCAGCTTGACGAATCGGCAATTTGCCAGGATTTTTCGGGGACAAATTACAAATTGGTCACAATTAGGGAGGCGTCCAGGTAAAATTCGATTTATAGATCGCCCAGCCACAAATGAATCCAGAGACGCTTTTCGCAGTTATCCAGCTTTCAGACGCGCTAAATTTGCTACAGGTGCAAATGCTACTCAACTAACTGAGGACAACACAGCCGAAGTTGTCAGGCAGTTGGGCAAAGACGGAATTGGCTATGTTTTAGCAAATCAGGTATCCAAACTCAAAGGTGTGCGCATTCTCAGGATACACAACACTTTGCCACAAGACGCTAGGTATCCTTTTTCACAACCTTTTGTATACGTTTACAAGAAAAATTCCAGCCCAAACGTGAGTAGTTTTCTGGGTTTTGCCACCAACTCACCTGGAAAGCAAGCTGTGCAGGCTGCAATGGCTGCCGAAGCAGAGGCGATCAGAGCCAGCCTATCTCAAGCAGAATCCCCAACACCCTTTACGGTGACTGCAACCCCAAATAGCGTCACTAGCTCACCTACTACAGAAGAAGCTCCAACTGCAATTGCTTCACCAACAACCATCACTGAAACTCCAGCTACTGTAACTGATGCAAATACTCCTGTTGAGGGCAATCAAATAGAGCAAAACCAAACAGCGCTTTGGTGGATGGTGTTACCGTTTTTAGGTTTAGGCGGATTATTGCTGTGGTTGTTACGAAGAAAACCCAAGAATAAGACAAAAGAAACTGTCGCAACATCTGAGCCCACTCCCGCTCTCGAAGAAACGCGATCGCCCCAGATGGCAGGTGTTGGTTCTGCTAGCAATGGTACAACTCAAATTGGTGACTCCAACTTGCTACAAAAAGTATCTAAAGTTTCATCTCACCAAAATCAAGTAGAAAATCTTACGCATAATCATGGGAATTCTGTAGCAGCAGGCGCAACCTTATTATCGAGCAAAGATTCACAAATAGTAGACCGCGATCGCACATTTACTGAGGTTGATGAAACTACCATTAAATCAACACCTCCAGTCACACCTTCGTTTACTGATACTACCGGATTTGATTTAGAAGCACCGGTGACAGTTGTCAGAAATTCATACACAGTATTGCCAGATCCGCTGTATGCTCATTCTCAGGAAATTCCGCCAACCACACCAACAGAAACTGCATCTGGGGAAAAACCGTCTGAGCAAGGAACAGAAGCTGAATGGCAGAGAACTTCAGTTCATAATCATGATGTTGAAGTAGTAAAAGATGAATATCCCCCACTTCCAGATGTTTGGGAAGATATATCTGAAGAGAAAATCTTGTCAAAACAAGTAATCACTACCTATGCAGAACCGCCTGAAGTTCCGCAGATTTCATTGGATGCACAGATCCCATCACAAGAGGTAGATGCTACACCTCCCACAGTGGCTAAGATTCCAGAAACAGCAGACACAGCTTTTGTAACCGAACAGTCAAACACTTCTGGAGTTTCATTGCAGGATTTAGAAGCACCAGTTACGCTTGACAGTACTGCATACCCTCCTTTACCTGATGTTTGGGAAGAAACTCCAGCTCCAACAGCTATAACTGAAGAACAGTCTAATGTTTCTGCAATGAATACTTCTGCTCCAGAAATACCTGATCTTGGCGAAGACGAATTGAGTATGCAAGCCCAAGCAGGGGAAGATACAGTACTTCAGCAAGTATCTAGCCCTAGCTCTAATGTTTTAGAAGACATAACTCAACCAGATATTAACTCAGAAACAGATCCAACTATCGGGCCGTGGGCTACTATTTACGGCATCCATGATCATGAGAATCTCAATGCCGATTTGCAAACTTCTAGCACCAGTGAAAATGCTCAATCTCAATATTTAAATATTGAGAATAGCATTGTTCTTGTACCTCGTACTCCCAAGTGGGCTTATGTGTCTTGGCAAGTTGCCGATACTGCTAAACAAATGCTGCGGCAGGGCGGTGGTTCTCAATTTGCATTGAAACTCTATGATGTCACTGACATTGATTTGAGTTATCAAGCTCCTGTTCTTGTTCAGCAATATGAATGTGAGGAGACAATTTGCGATCGCTATGTAGCTATTCCCGCGAGCGATCGCAACTACATGGTAGAACTTGGCTATATGACTGATGATAGTCGCTGGTTATTACTTGCCCGTTCAGGCATTATTCGTGTATTCAATCGCCCAGAAAAAGATTTCTGGTTCATAGCAGATGCAGAACTGATTATCCACGGAGCCACGGAGCCTGGTTCAAGCGTGAATATCGGCGGTCATCCGATTAAACTTAAACCAGATGGTACTTTCCACTTGCGCATACCTTTCACAGACAGCTTAATTGAATATGTGATGAATGCCACTGCTGCTGATAGCGAAAAAACTAAATCGATTCGCGTGAAGTTTTTTCAAGAAACTCCAATAGGAGATTCTGAATATTAATTACGGTAGTTGTAGGGTGGAAAATGCTTAGGGTTCA
>NZ_JAYKTT020000058.1:0-24589 GCF_038404745.2 Chlorogloeopsis sp. ULAP02
AGCCAGAACGCTGCGCTCGATTTATTGCTGGTGCGATCGCATTGTGGGATTTTTGGCATAGCAAAGCGTGTAATCCTTCTAAAAGCTGTCGCTAGCGTAGTGCTGTCTTCTGGTATTTGCTGGACATTACCTAAAGCTAAAAAAGGCATGAGGGAGTTATAGCATTACAAGAGCGATCGCTCATGCATGAATGCACGGTATAGTCCCAGACTCTCTTCCTAGTCACTTCTACACGAGAGTGGCGTGTTGTGGTGTAGCTTGAAATATGGTTAGCAAACGCTACTTGCATTTCCAATATAAATATCAGGATAAATAAGCTGCTAAAGCTGTAGATGAGGATGTAGAGAATTGCGTCTAGTATCTCTTGCATTATTTTAAATTTATGTTTTGATATGACTAATAAATAGTAATTTTGAAGCAAGTGAATGATATGAATTCTTTAAGGAATTTTTTCTAGTTGTAATCTTGAAGATACTTTGATTTTTTGATATCAAATAAAAGTGGTTTGATTTTACTCCAACCACTTGATAATAAATTGTAGAAATTGATAGGATATGTCTGTGTTTGTTTGCTTATTTTATTAGGGCTTATGCTCCTAGTTGTGGTTTATTTATTTACGATTTATTTTTCCACCTGATTAAACTTTAAACCGTACCTGCTTACCGATAGTTATCTCAGCAACATTGCTGACATCTTTACCAGATTTGTAGGCTTCGAGGATTGCTTGATTATTAGCTTGGTACTTGATAGTTATAAACTCCGAAGGAAAATCTTCATCATCTACTTCTACTAATAAATTAGCTACTTTAGGCGGGTTGTCCCTAATTTCAATTACCCTTTCCTTACCAATATTTTTGTCAGAGATAAGACCTTTCTCGTGCAACCAAATAAGGGTACGTTTGATTTGCGATAACTGGGTTTTTCGACGCTTGATTACCTGGTCGTGGAGTTCGGCTACTCGCACTTTTCTTTCTTCCCAGGTTTCAAGGTCAAGATTTAACTGGTCAACTACCCAGGCGATCGCATCAATTTTAGTTTCGATACCATCTTGAACACCCATAAGTTCTTGTACGAGTTGTTCTACTTTACCTTCTTCGCCTAACTCGCTTGCTTCTTCTATCTGTGACCAGAGTTTAGCAGCATCTAAGCTTAACTCTTTGAGCGTGAGTTGATTGATTTCGCGTTCAATTGCTTGAGTCATGATTTACTTTTTGATATAAAAAGCCAGTAGCAGTTACCTATTTACCTGCTACTGCTTGTTGACTAGGAAGAGTTGATGCTTGAAGGGAGATTGAATCTAGTACCCGTACCGCAAGTGATAGTAATCTGACTTTTCTTGTGCTAATTCTGCTTCATAGTCATAGTAATCCGCCTCGCTTAGTAAGGTGCTTATTTGTTGAATTTGCTGGGCAGAAGTTACTAATTTTTTGTTAGCTTTTAGATGAGAATTAGTAGTAGTTTTCATGTCTATACAACTTCAATTTTTCAATGAAGTTATTGCGTCAGCAAATGTTGTAATATTGACTTAGAAAGATAATATTTCTTTTTTACCTTTCTCATAACTATCTACTATTGATTTGTCTTTAACCACTGGCTTTTCTACCACAAAGATAGTTGTCCTGGTGATATGTTTCCCCGTCGTCGCGTATGAAACAGCAGATGACAAGCCGTGCATAAAGCCGCGAGATTCTCGACTCGATTATCTTCTGGCAGATAATTCCAATGGTGAACCACTAAAGTTTTAATACTGCGTTCTCTACGATTTAACCCATCTCTTTTATCAGTTGGGCGTAAGCATTGTATACCACAGCGCGTGCATTTCCAGTCGGATTTTGATTTGACCTCAAGTGCGATAGTATCCCAGTTTGAAGAATAGCGACTGCGGGTTTTGCTAGTCATTAATCAGTCCTTTTGGGTTACACAAAAATAATTTTGATTATATCGTTAATATTTATCATAATATACGTAATTTTTTATATTCACTTTGGTTTATAAATTTATTTGCGTAGTTAAGGAACTCTTAACTTTTAAAAAAGGATAAATATGCACTGATTATTGTAATTGAATAACGCAGGTTACGCCAAACATAAAATATAAATCTTTGATATTAGTATGGATTTCTAGCGGAGCAAGCTAATGATTGACGCAGAGGATCTACTAATCTTGCTGTTGCTCCTTTGATGAATTTGATGCAATATTGTTGTTCTTATATTGAGTATTTAAGCAGAAAGTTTTTCGGAAAAATTCACCTGCGACATAACTTGTGTGCGTATTGAATTAGCAGCTGTCTCTGCAATTTCTGCTCTATCAGAATCAGTAAGCAGTACTGCAAGTAGCGATTTGAGAGCTTCGCGGTTAGATATAAACTCTTCACCGTATAAATCATCTTGTAGCAATGTTGCTTCTAAGTGAGGTAATAGCTCAGGCGCAGGAGATAGTAACCGCTCTTTAATGCGTCTCCTTGCAGTCTCTGTTGCCGAAGAAGTACCTACACCTAAATCCCATGTTTCAATTATTAGCCTGATTTCACGGTTAAGTGATACACGCAGCGTTGATAGGCGACCAAATAAAGGAAGGTTGAGCATTAAAGGTGGTAGTGCATTACCCCAATCCAGACCAGCACCAATACTGCAATTGGCTTCATCTTCGATACGAACAGCCTCATCGAGCCATCCTTCACCAAAAAGTAAATCTATAGCTTCTTGGGTTGTTACTGGCTCATTCACCTGAGAATTATTATTTTGCTGTTGATGATTCATAAATTTTCACCTTATCTCCGTCTCAATACACCATACTCAAAGTAAACCAAATTATCGTATTCTTCAGGGCCGCAGTTAAACATATTTTGTTTTTCTTGACATACTCCCCACCATTCAATGGTGGGGATTCTAGGCTCAAACAGCAAATGCAGTTTCAAACCGACTTACATCGCCTAACCCAATGGTTGATGCCCCAACCATTTGAATATTAACTGCGGCGTTTTCATCCCTTCCGTTCATTGACTGACAACCCGAACAACGCCATTCTCTGATAGACAAATCAAGACTTTCTAAAACCTGTCCACAGTGCGAACAGGTCTTACTACTGGGATACCATTGGTCGATGAAAACAACCCTCTTTTTCTTCTTTTTGGCAACCCATTCTAGAATTTGTAGAAACTCACCAAATGCCAAGTCTGATATTTTTCTACCCCAAAGACGTTGCATTCCTTTGAGGTTGAGTGTTTCAAAACATAGCACATCAAACTTATCAGTCAAATGATGCGCCAATTTCCAAAACCAATCACGCCGACGATGAGAAATATCTTCGTATCTGCGTACTAAATTTTTTCTGGCTCTTTCACGATTGATTGAGCCTTTTAATTTTTTGGAATGCTGTCTGCTGGCTACTTTGATGGCGTTGAGGGACTGCTTAAAAAATTGGGGTGACTCAACTTTAGTACCATCTGAGCAAGTGAGAAATGTCTTGAGTCCAAAATCAAACCCCGCTATTTTACCAGTCGTGGACTTGGTTTCTGACTCAGCATAATTATCAACCACTACTACCATAAACAATTCACCCAACGGTGTACGTTTTATGGTTAATGTTTTGACTGTTCCTTCTATCTCTCTAGACTTCCAAAACTGATATACTCGATTCCCAATTTTTACCCTATTGCCTCCCAAAAACTTATAACCAGCTTGTTTTAAACTGAATGATTTGTATTTTTTAACTTTCTTAAATCCTGGTGGTTTAACTCCTTTCTTGTTATGTTTAAAAAACAATTGGTAAGCTTTATCGATGCGTTGACAAATATCTTGTACTGCTTGAGAACCTACGGTTTGCCAAAATGGGTTACGCTTTCTTAATTTGGCAATGTGAGACTGAAGTTTTGCACAACTTAAATGCTTGCCCCACATTCGGTAGTAGCGTTTGTGTAGCGCAATGCAATGATTATAAATTACCCCGGCAGCATTTATCATGCGTTTGAGGTGTCTATTTCTTTTGTGTTGATATAGCTTAAACTTCAGTGTTTTCATATTAATATTTTACCAAAAATATGAAGCTAAAAACTCAAATTATTTTTAAATTAAGCAAAGTTGCCCTTGAAGGGCGAGGCTTTAAACTCATGTTTTTGGTAACCCAACTCTACCTTCATACCCAAGCTCAACACTTCTAATTCTGGCAAAATTTAAAAGTGCTTGACCAACACCTTTGAATTGAGGCGGACGCTGAATTTCAATTCGGTTAGTGGGGGCAGTTGCAATACCATCAACATAAACTAGTCTCTTACCAATATTCAACCGGGAACCGTGCATTTGTGTTTCTATTATCATTAATCCTTGAGTTTTGTTTTCGCACTCAACTGCATAACCTTCAAGATTTGCTTGATTAGAAATATATCTTAATTTAAATATCCAGTCCCAGTATTTATCTTCTTGAGTAAATAACCTTAATTTTTCGAGCCAATCATTTGGGCTGGCTCTTAGCACCAAGGATCTTCGACCTCTTACCAAAACATCCTCTTAACTTGCCTTCGTAGTTCTGTACTTACTATTTGGGCTTTTCTGCCAAAAATGAATGCCCCTGCCATTTTTGGCGCTAAACTTATATTCAGAGATTAAACTTTCTAAAAAAAGTATATATGATCTTCATTGTAGATTTAATAGAATGCTACGTATGAAAACTGTTCATTGAAATCATCACAAAGAAAAAATATGAAATATTTAATCACTAGTGCTTTACCTTACATTAATGGTGTAAAACATCTTGGTAATTTTGTTGGTTCGATGCTTCCAGCAGATGTTTATGCGCGTTTTCTTAGACAAGAAGGTGAAACGGTTATCTTCGTGTGCGCCACTGATGAACATGGTACGCCTGCCGAGATTGCTGCTAAAGAAGCGGGGCTTGATATAGAGAGTTATTGCCAAAATCAACATCAACTTCAAGCAGAAATATATAAAAGTTTTTTACTTTCTTTTGACTTTTTCGGTCGAACTTCATCTAAATATAACTATAATTTAACGCAACACTTTTATAAACAACTTGATAATAACGGTTTCATAGAAGAGCATGAAATAAAACAAATGTACTCTCTTGAAGATGACCGTTTTTTACCAGATAGATACATTATAGGTACCTGTCCCAACTGCGGATATTCGTCTGCTAGAGGCGATCAATGTGAAAATTGTACATCAGTTCTAGACCCAACTGAACTTCAAAATCCACGTTCTGCTATTTCAGGTAGTACGCGCCTCGAAATTCGGAAGAGTAAACATCTTTTTTTGAAACTTTCTGCTCTTAAAGACGAAATTCAATCATGGATTAGCAGTCATAACAATTGGCCTAATCTAACTAAGTCAATAGCAATGAAATGGTTAAATGAGGGACTGAAAGATCGTTGTATAACTCGCGATCTAAATTGGGGTGTTCCAGTTCCGCGTTCAGGATTTGAGGGAAAAGTTTTCTACGTGTGGTTCGATGCTCCTATTGAGTATATAGCAGCTACTCAGGAGTGGGCACTAGAGGATTCAGCCAAGCGTGATTGGAAAACTTGGTGGGATAGAGCAGAAGATGTTAAGTATGTACAGTTTATGGCTAAAGATAATCTGCCTTTTCATACAATTATGTGGCCAGCCATGATCCTCGGAACACGTGAAAAATGGAAGATGGCTGACTATATTAAAGGCTTTAATTGGCTTACTTACTACGGTAATAAATTTTCAACTAGTGCAAAACGCGGTGTTTTCCTAGATCAAGCTCTAGATATTTTACCCGCAGATTACTGGCGTTATGCTCTTATTGCTATGGCACCTGAGTCATCTGATTCTGCATTTACCTGGGAATTACTACAAATTAAGGTAAATAAGGATCTTGCTGATAATCTTGGGAATTTTGTTAACCGGATCCTTAAGTTCGCCTCTACTCACTTCGGTTCGACTATTCCAGAAGGAAGTCCTCCTGGTAACTTAGAGCAAAAGTTGCAAGAGACTTGTAATACTTTTGTGATTCAGCTTAAGAGTTTTCTTAGAAACATGGAATTTCGAAAAGCAGCAGAGACTCTTTGTTCTTTATGGTCTATAGGAAATCAGTATAGTGACGAGCGAGCACCGTGGTTGCTCATTAAAGAGGATCGTGAAGCGGCAGCCCAAGTTATCCGGACTTGTATCAACTTGATATATTTCTATGCAATCATTTCTAAACCATTCATTCCATTGACAGCAGAGAAAATTTTTGACGCATTGAATATATCAGAAGCTGAAAGAATGAAGAGTTTTAGTAACGCTATGGATCTTAACGTCTTGCCTCCAGGTCACTCGTTTAATGTTCCTTCTCCACTATTTCGTAAGTTAGATGATGCCGAAATTAAACAATTACGTATTAAATTTGGGGGTGTTGCTGAGTGAAAGTGTGAATTTCAGGGTTGTGTTGCAAAAACAAAAGTTGACACAAAAAAAAGACGCTACGTAGTAGCCAATGTGCCACTCAAAGAGTCCAAAAGCTAAGGTGTGAATTTTGGGAGAAAGTGAAAGCTATAGACCCGAAAAACTTGGTTTTCATCGATGAAATGGGTGTTTTACTTGGTTTAACACGAACTCATGCTCGAAGCCTTTACGGTCAAAGGGCATATGATTTAAAACCATTTTATCGAGGTGCGAAAGTAACGGTTATTGGAGTAATCAGCTTAACAATTTCGCCAAGCGTGAAGAATTAACGCTCACACAAGGCTAAAATCTCCACTAAATAATTACAGCAGATTTCAAGTCAGGTGAACTACACCAAGTTTTCTGCTGCGGGGACACTCGGTACTTTCAAGCATGGAAGAAAGCAGGCGAATTTATTCGCCGTCTCCATTCTTCAATTCCCATGCTTAGGTTAACGGTAGTTCAGCACCGGAGTCTTCCCCAAGAAGCCAATCGCTATCACTATCAGCATTACCTTCGCCATCCCCTTGAAGATTTAAGGAAGGTATTAGCTGTTCAATTTGGCTTTCAAGTCGGGAGATCGCCAGCGTTAAAGAAGCAAGTTGCTCCCTATCCTTCTTAATTTCATTTGAAATCCCCACCCGCAATTGATTTAACCGCTCCTGGAGGGTATGCACCTCGGTTTTGCTTGCAGAAGGGATGCTCACTTTCTCTGACAGGGCGGCGATTTGAGCTTTCAAAGCTTCAATTTCGGCAGCAGTTGCACTATCTGCATCATCTGGACTCTCTTGGGAGAGTGCTTGTTTAATGCAATCAAGCACAAACTCTTTAAAAGTTAAGCGCAAATCCTCAGCACGCTGCTTGGCCTGCTTCACCAACTCCCGGTCTTCTTCAGACAGAAGTTTTATATTTATCTGCGGATATTCCACCAGTCCCTCGCGCTTTTGTTGTGGAGAAGTGATTTCTAACCAGTTCTTTAACCATTTGCTTCAAGTTCTAATATTTACTTACTCCCCCTACCTCCCCATCTACCTCTACTTCCCTTACTCTTCTCACTACCATCATCGCATACGGGATATCCGCGGATATACGATATAGATTATTTTCAATGAGTAATTTTGTGGTGCTTGGGAAAGAATTATCATAAAGATACCGGGAATTGTGATTTTCTCGGCATCATAATTATCAGTGGGGGTTGGGGATTTAGATTATGGAAAATTTACCTGTCAAAAGCGTGGAATTACTTGCTGTGGAGATAATTTCTCTGCCGTTTGAAAAAGCCTTTCAGATATGATAAGTGTTGATGGTGATAGTATTTTATAGTTGCGTATCTTTGACGTGAAAGTGCAGCGGTTATCTAAGGTAGATACCGACCTATTCAAGGGCTAGCTTTTTAAATCTTCTTAAAAATTTCTCAATGAATACTGGTTTTCTCAAGGAATTTATCGTATCCTAGTTTGGCTGATGTAATTTTTTCAACATCAGACTTCATAAATTATTTTTGTGGATCACCTGATGATTACTCGAAGACTATATTAGTTTGGTTTTGAGTCAATCCTAAGAATCTTGTTTTTCTTCTATAAATGTATATATATCTTGAAAATCTAAATGGACGTACAACTAATCAAAGTAATTGAAAAGCCTATTCTCAAAAAAGAAGAGGAACCAGAACAACAAAATTTTTCAAGCGATACTATTAATACCCAACAACCAACAGTCGATGCAAAGCAAGTGCTAAATGATAAATATAATGAGCCTAATTATACTTCAGTACGTTACTATCCTCTTGTTCAATCTGTTGGCAACTCAGGATGGCAAGTTTCTGAGATTTGGCGGGATATTAGAATAGATAGCTTCTGTTAACCAAAGATATTTCCTGGTAGCTTAATAAGCGTCCCTAGTTGTTTCTTCACCAACAGCACGATAAAAAGCAGCGATCACTGCTTGTCGTTCGCTACGAGTGTGTATCATCGAAAAGCCTTCTCGCTAGTGTGACCCGTCAACTTACTGATATATAAATTATTAGTTATGTAGTCAACGCCACAAGCCTTGATTCAAATTTTCTTTCTTACTTCTTCCCCCTTTTTACTTCTGCCTTCGCACCATCACCAAAAGTGCGGAAAACTCTGAAATTTTTTGCTCTTCTACTGGCTTGATTTAACAATACTTTGAGGGTTATTCCCAATCACCCAAATATCCTCGCTACTATAAAAATCTCCACGCTGTTCTAATAGAAAACCACCCAGCAATAACCCTAGCCATACCTCCACCATTGGCATCTTCAACGCACATTGTAATCTCACCAGAGAAATTTCGTCTTTGGTTTGTGCAAGATATAAGCCGATCGCACCGAGCCAACGCCCGACATCTTCATCACCTGCTAATTTGTGAACATCTTCCACACAAGTAACTTCCTCTAGCATTGCTAGGACATTCTCTTTTTCTACAGGGGCTGCTACTGATTCACTATTTTGAACTGTGTGAGAAAACTGATGTGGCCCATGTGGTCTAAAAGTTTGCTCGATTGGTGGTTCAAGCAAATCTTCTAACTCTAGGCGCATTGTCGTTCGCACTAAGCCTGCAAAGATATCACTGCTAATAACTGGACCATCAGGACTATTACCAGAGCGTACATCTTCTAGCAGTAAGTCGGCACGGGATTTGAGAATATCTGCAATTTGATAGAACGCTGCGGCTGCGGTTGATAACTGTTCTTCTGTTGATAAATTCTCTAGTTCAACATCCAAACAATCCCATACCCGAGCAAGTGAAGATGTTAGGGGGGCTTCTGACATCTCATCAAGTAAATCCCAAATAGTTAATTGCAGGTATGCGGTCATCACTATAGCTCTGGATGTAATGGGCAAGGACGCACTGGGCAATGAGATGGGCTAATTTCAAACATATCCTTGTATTGATAGAGCGAAATATCATATTGTTTAGCAAATGCCTGCAATACCTGATCTGTATAGGCACGTATCTTGCCTGCCGTTAGCCCAAAGCAGTGAATTGGCTCTAAGCGACAAACTGGTTTTTGTCCTAGCCACAGTTCTGCACCCAGAGCATGTAATGGCTTATCCCCTGGTTCTTTATATAAGTACAGTACAGCGAAATATGTTGCTGGTGCTTCGACCGTAATCTTATCTATTTGTGCTGAATTATCATCACTTCGACGACGGTAAAACGAACGGCGATTATGGCACACTTTGGGATTCCAGCATTTGTCTCCCTCTGGCCCATGCAGTACTTTTGCTTTCGATGTTGGCAAAGAGGCGCACAATTGGCACTTGGGGTCTAATGGTTTAGGCATTCCCCTACTCCTGTTGTTGCTCTTCGCCTATGGCACGATAATATGCAGCGATCGCCGCTTCTTGTTCACTGCGGAGTGTATAACATCGAAATGCTTTCTCGCTAGTATGTCCCGTCAGTTTACGGGCATGAGTGGGATCAACCCCTAATAGCAGTAAATCAGTGGCGTAAGTATGCCGGAATTGGTGGGGATGCAAATCCTCAATGCCTGCAAGTTCACCTATTTTCTCTATCGCAAAGTAAATGCCGTGATAACTTAAGCGATCGCCCTTATATGACGCATGGTGTGAAATCATCAATGGACTAAGGCTGTTTAGTTCTTCACCTTGCTCCAAGCGCCATTGCAAATATTCTGTTAACACTTGACGACTTGATTGACGCAAAGGTACTAGGCGCGGTTCGTTCGTTTTGGTATCCGGCAAAAACAGTAGCTTACCATCGAAGGAGCCAACATTTAGCTGCACAATTTCTCCAGCGCGTAGTCCGTGGCTAAGAATGTGAACTAGCGCAGTATCACGTTGTTTTGTTTCTCCAAGCAATTCTAAAGCTGACAACACCCGTTCCATCTGTTCTGGTGTTAAACTCTGGGCGGGTGGCAGTGGCACTTTTTCCAGTTTTATGCTTAGTGTCGGATTGGTAGCAATTATGTCAGGATAGGCTAAACACATCCACTTAAAAAAGCTCTTAAGAGCGGCAATTCCAGCATTGATGCTGCTTTTGGAAAGAGGTTTATTCCCATCAGTTCGTACCTCTTGCATTAAATATTCTTTGTACTGTCCAAAGTGTCGTGGACGTAACTCATGATAATGTAGCTCAGTCCAAGCCAAAAACCGCTTCAATTCTCGTTCATATAATTTCCGAGTGTTAGGCGCAAGGTTGGTGCTGCGTAAGAACTCCAGCACTTTTACAAGGCGGATATCGGTTGGTTGTGCTATTTTTGCAGGTCTTTTACTACCTCCTGTTCCGCTATTAACTGCAACATCTTCAATTGGAATTAATTTAATAGCTGGTAATCCTACACTCTCCACTCTTTTTTCCATACAAGTAGAATTTTTGGGGTAATTGTAAGAGAGGATTTATTCCACAGCAAATCCTGATAATTGACGCATTTTAGGTGTATGAAACCCGATGACAATATCTTGCTTAGGTACACCCATTTCTATTAGTTCTAAAGCAATATCTACTTCCGTCGTATTTTGTTGAATCCAAATTTTATTATTCTTAATATCTAGGTGCATGATCGGGCCATAAATCCGCTTTTGATTGTTCCATCCCAAACTAATAATTTGATAGTGGTCATGCTCTGTATCAAAAATTTGTTCGACTTCTACATCCCCATAACTAGGTTTATAATTTAGATATTTAGTTAATAGTTGCATTATTTTTGAACGGTATTCATTTAGTTTATCCATTGTTCTATTGACTCCGTATCAACATTGTAAATAATCAGTTTTAATTTGTTTTCGTTGATGACAATTTGAATAAAAGGTAAATTAAAAAAATCGTTATAAATTGCTAATGGTACAGCTAGATATAAATTTCTATTTGGATCTTCTGCACGCAATGCAGTCCGATAATTAATAAATTGTCCTAGTGCCATGTGAAATTCTGAAATTTTCGAGGCACTTACAAAATTTTTAATTTCAACTGCAATTTTTTCTCCAGCTTTTTCCGCAGCTAGTAGAAGTTCAGCCCCTAAATCAATCTGAATATCAACTCCACCACACCTAATAGTTAGCGGATCATCTGTAATTAACCAACCATCTTTCTCTAATGCAGACCTCACAATATTATGAAATAAATCACGAGCCATATGGACACATACTTTAGATTAATTTTCAACTAGAAGTCATCTTAGATGATGCTAATTTCATAAAAAAATCTAGAACTTCTTGATAAACTTCGGGAATATTTATAGCCTCTGTACTAACTTGAGGTTGTTGTGTTGTTTGCCCTGGCTCAATATCTACCAATCGCCACAGCAATTCGGGTAAACGATTTTGCACAGGTTCTAAACGCCCGGCTAGTTCATCGGATATTTGAATTGTTAGTTTTGCCACGCTTTAAACCATCAACTGAGTAAGTTGCTCATATTATGCTTACAATTACAACGTAATACAAGACTACAACACAAAATAAGTACAAGTTAATTTTTTTGGGATTCCTAAAAATAGATCTTAGACAACCTATTAGTTTAGAAAGCTCAATTTGTATGAGTCAAATGGCGCTATCTATGGTGGAGTTCTCTATATGAGTAGGGTGAAGCTATTTCAAGGTTTGCGCTTTTGGTTAAAAGGTAGAGAATACATTATCAAACAGCGTTTAAGTGATGGCAACTTGCAAATTTATGATGTCATCAAACAGAACGTTTCCAGCATATCTCAAAGTGAATTAATCCAATTATTTTTCAAAGATGAGTTGGAATTCGACCATCTGCAAGTAGATCCTACAGGAGTAGGAAAGAAAGATTATACTGGGGCGGATTTTACACAAATTCCTCTAGAGTTAAAACAGGAGGCTATAAGAAGAGAGAAATACACAGTTGCTGTGTTAGAAAAAAACGAAACTAAGCGCTCCAAAGAATTCTTATTGAAAATCATAGAAGAAATTTCTCACAACATTAATGATTCTCAGCCTCCCAGTCACATCACACTTTACCGCTGGCTAAAAAGTTATGAAGATTCAGGTCAGGATACTCGTTCATTAGTCCCAAATTATAGGAGCAGAGGAGATTACAGACCAAAGTTAAAAGCTGAAGTTAACCAAATTATAGAAAAGGCAATTGCGAAAATTTATCTAACTCCATTTAAAGCCAGTGTCGATGCTGTCTATGATGAAGTTATTGCCAATATTGAGCAAGAAAATCATCATAGAGAAGAAATTGGTTTAGAAAAATTAGTAGTACCGCATCGCTCAACTATCTATCGTTATATTCTGAAACTAGAACCATATGCAAAAGCTAAAGCCAGATATGGACAGAGAGGAGCAGACAGAATCTATGCTCCAGTTAAACAATCTCTGCGAGTGAAGCGACCATTGGAAAGGGTAGAAATTGACCACACAAAATTACCATTTTTTGTGGTAGACAATGAAACTCGTTTACCAATAGGAACTCCAGCTTTAACTTCTGCTATTGATAAATATTCAGGTGTCGTTGTTGGTTATTATCTTAGCTTTGAACCTTTCAGCTCATTAAGTGTAATGCAATGTCTGCTGAATGCCATTCGACCTAAAGATTATGTAAAGTACAAATTTCCGCAAATACAGAACACATGGTCTAGCTATGGATTAATGGAGACATTGGTAGTTGATAATGGCAAAGAGTTTTATAGCGAACATTTTAAAGATGCCTGTACTCAACTGCAAATTCACATTCAATATACGCCACCTAAAATGCCTTGGTATAAAGCTGGTGTAGAAAGATTTTTTGGAATGTTGAACACGAAGATTTTAGTTGGACAACCTGGACATTTTCTCATAGATTTTACCAAGCAATATGATTATGATCCTCAAAAGAACGCGGTAGTGTCTTTTGAGGCTTTACAAGAGATGCTGCATATATTTATTGTTGATATTCATAATCAAGATGCTCATCCAGAATTTTTGTGTCCGCGTAATGAAGTCTGGGAGAAAGCGATATTAGAGTATCCCCCAGCCTTGCCACCATCTAACAAAGAGTTAAGAGTTTTGTTAGGACGTATTGAGAAAAGAGTGATATCCAGAAGGGGTATAGAGTTTGAAGGTCTTTACTACAATAGCCCCGAACTTGTGCGGTTACGGTCTTATTTTGAAAAGGAAGATAAGAGAAAAACTTCTGGTAAACAGTTAACAGAAAAAGCCACAATTAAAGTAGATCCTGTTGACCTGGCTCATATCTATGTTTTTGACCCCGTATCTGACAATTTTATCGTCATACCTGCTGTCTCTTATGAGTACACCCAAGGGTTGACTCTTTGGCAACACAAGGTGATTAAAAATGTGGCAGCGACTGAGTATAAAAAGGTAGATATTGTTGCCCTAGCCTTAGCCAAGAAGAAAATTCAAGAGATAGTAGAACGGGAATGGCTTTTGACTAAGAAAGGTAAAACCCGTACTGCAATGGCTAGATGGAAAGGTATAGGAAGAGAAGAGTTAAAGATAACTCACAATGAATACCCAGCGTCAGAGAAGTTGGCAGAAAATATTAGTGCTGAGGTTTCAGTATCTGAAGAATTCAATAACAAGAGTGCAATGACTGGCATATCTGACCTTGGTAGTGCTTTTAACTTATATGAAACATCACAGTCTGATGAAGAAAATAGGTTATTAATTAACTCTAATCAAGTTGAGAAAAATTTAGATTTAGATTTGAATTCACCTGAAGTTATGCTGAAAACCCCAAAAAAGCGAAAAACTAGCCCTAAGAGAAAATCTGCTGATGAAGTAAATACCACAGTTTCTAGTAATGACAAAGTAGTTGATGAATGGAAACCAGATTTATCTGGATGGGATAAATGATGAATACCTCAGATGTGAAACTAATGTTGATGTTCAGCAAGAATCGTCAATAATAGGAGCTAATAACCAGAGAATCAAGGCTCGGAATAAGTCTAAAAAAGCCTCGGAAATTTTACATAAATAGGGAGAGTATGCTTGTCCACAGATAACAAGCTTTTGCGCCGACCTCGCCCATACTCTGATGAAAGTCTAGTTGGCTATATTGTACGACTTGCTGATAGTAATTACTATTCATCTCCTCAATATATTTTGAAATTTTCTCAGTTAAGGAATACAGGCAGATATGCCAACATATTTTTTCCTCAATTCGATAATTTATCTTTACTTAGCTATATTACTGAAGTATCAGAAAGTAGCCTTTGGTCAATGGCGTTTATTTCTGTAAATTCTTGCAAGAAAGAATTCATTTATGCATCTGTAGTTCAAGCATTTAGAGAAAATATTTTGACAACATTACTTCATAAACAAGGCCCAGGATTATGCTCTGTTTGTTGGCAATCATCCCCTTATTATCGTCAAGTTTGGCATTTATTTAGTGTCACAGCATGTCCTTTCCATAAATGTTTGCTGATTAATACTTGTGATCAATGCCTTGAACCGATTAAGTTTTTTAGGTCTTCTTTACTTAAATGCAAGTGTGGGTTTGATTTACGTGATTCTGAGGTGAAAAATATTAATGCCGAACAGTTTGCTTTATCACATCAAATTTATAAGTTATGTCAAGTGCCTAATATAGATTCAATAGATTATCGTCAGGAGCTAAACTATTTAGAGAATTTAGAAAATCAAAATGACAATCAATTATCAAATTATAATTACGAACTATTTGAAGGTTTAATAGCTCAAGATACAATAATCCCTAATCAGATATTTTTCCCTTTTTTGGGGTTAGAGCGATCGCTTAACTGGAGGAGAAAATAGGGATACGTATAATCCCTTATTTGTCTATGTATTATTTAAAACTAAGTTGGTGTGGCTTTAAAAAACTCCTCGGCAATGAATTGCGATCGCTTGCAGGTATATTAAACCTACATGGCTATCAAATTTTTATTCAACCATTGAGTCCGAAACAAATCAGCTACAATCCTTATACAATAATCAATTCAGCCCTCAGTTGTTATTTTGGCGGAAAATTTCATTAAGTCTGCGAATTTGGTAAGTAAATTTCACTTAGTCTGCAAATCCAGTTTCACTAAGTCCGAAATAAATCCGCCAAAACGCTTATCCTTGCGTTCAGAAAGTTTCATTAAGTCTGCGAACCGACAAAACGACAACGAAAACCAAACATGAAGCTCATCGTTGCTCCCTTCCCTGATCAACAACGAGGCACACCTGAATTTTTCTTTCAGCCACCTTCTCAAATCCCCTTGACAACTGCCTCACAACCTTAACTTGTGACCAATGGTTGTACCTAGTTCCGCGTATAGGTTAAACAAGGGGTCATCAGGTCGAACACCTAATTTAAGTATCCAATCAGTGACCTCTGCTTTCTTTTCTTCAGAATATTCTGCAATAACTTTTTCAACAACTTTTGCAATATTGGTCATAGGTTGTTTAAACAGTTAATTGAAAACCTCACTGTCAATTTGGTAAAGCTAATACTTACCATTCTTCAGATTCAATATCTTGATTTACATCAAAATTGGAAGGATTTTGTTGATTTGTACCTACAGAAGCTAGTTCTGTACAGTGATTACCTAATCCTAAATAATTCAAAGCAATCTCATTAAAAACAATAGAATTATTAAAATTCTCTATCCAGTTGAATACTATTGAACGCTGAATAGTATTAAGAGGCGAGTTAGTTTCAATAAGTTGAGCATAGGGTAAACCAGTATCCTCAAGCAACTCGTAAAATTCGTTATGCAATCCCCCCAAAACTAGCTCCAAGCCATTTAATTTTTTAATATCAGCTTGGAATTGACTACCTTCATAGTATCGAAATTGCTTGCCAAAGTAATAGTTTTTGATAACAACATAGTCAACTTGACTACCAAAATGCTGGTATAAATCCTCAAGATAATCTTCAACACAGTCTTTACGATGTGATATCGGGTGCAAGAAAGTAACACGATATCCGAAATGGTTAAGATTTTCTATCAGTGAAACATCTTTATCAAAAAACTTGAACTCTTGATGGTTTTGACCTGGCATATCTGTCAAAACTACATCAATATTTGGAAACATTTCTAAGTCCAGTAATAATCTATCCGAATCGCCCCTAGACAATCCCAAATGGTTTATTTCAAAACCTTTTGTTTTATACATCGATAGCTTGTTACGATAACCGTGGTAGAAAACACGCGCATTGCATTTACTTTTTAAGTACAATTCCAGCAAGAGCCTAGAAACTGTGGACTTACCCACACGAGCATCACCCGATGTAATTACAAAACGCTTTCCAAACATAATCAAACAAGCAAACTATTCAATTAAACAGCTATATCTTGAGATGTTAAATTTGCATCTTGGTTTTTAGCTTTTTCTTTTTCTTCGTTTTCTCTAAGCTCTTTAGACTTTTCCACAACTGCTGGATAGTAACAGTCATCTGGTTGTATATCAAAACCCAATAAATTAAATGCTGGCTTAATTTGCGCTTCAAACTCAGCAAGCCAAGATTTAATTCTTGACTTAATAACAATATTTGTCTCTCTATGAGTCTGACCTTCATTAAAGGTTAAAGCATGGCGGTCAAGAAAGTCATAAGACTTGTAGAATAAATCTGGCATTACAAGTTCTATCAGACCTTCTGCAAGCATATTCTGACGTAGAGAAGAGTCATTATATCGCTCAAACTTTTCTTCTTCACCATGAAATAGATTTTTGACTACAATATAATCTACTTAGTCTTTACAAAGTTCACGAAGTTTTTCTAAAACATTTATAGAGTCAAGAACTCTACTAATCACTGAAACCATTGTCACTCGACAATTAATTTCAGTTTTCAGAACTTCAAAAAATGCAAGCTCTTTGACCTAACTTTCAAAGAAACCTCCAGATTGTGCAGGTAAGTCTAACAATGTGATAGGACAATCACTCTCATCTAGATTAATTAATAAATCGTCAGCACCACCTCTATGAAAAATATCGATATAACGTATTATAGGGCGGTAATCTTTCTGAAAATGTCTTTCTATTTGAGGATTTCTCAAGTCAGCTTCGTAAGCAACACAGGGTAAATTTTTATTGACATAAAGTTGAAATATTGCTCGCGCAAAGGTACTTTTACCTACGCCACCTTTATCACCTGTTATAATTATCAGTCGCTTTTGAGGCTTACCATTAGTATTGGAGGAAGTATTATTTGACATGGCTGGTTGTTCTTTATTTTTTCGAGGCATAATATTATTTACAAGGTAACTAAACTTTGTTGTGTTAGGTTAATGTAAATCTAAATTTTTAATTTCGTAAACAAAAATAAAGAAATCAAATTAATGAAATAAAGAAATTATCAACTATATTGCTCAATCAAATTTTTCTAATTTATTTTGAATAAACTACTCTAAGTATGTAACCTCTCGCTCAAAAAGCCAAGCAATAAAATTCCACATTAAACCAACATTTGTTGATATGTAAATTAGTCATAAATTTTATGTCGTTTAAAGTTACTTGACTTTCAAAAAGGGCATTATAATATTTTGATCGGAAATAATCTATGAGTGAAGTACGAGCTGATTATGATGGTGCTTGGAAGGAAGGTGTAGAACAATATTTTGAAGCGTTTCTTGCATTCTTCTTTCCAGAGATTCAAGCAGAAATTGATTGGGAACGAGGCTATGATTTTCTCGATCAAGAATTGCAACAATTGATAAGAGAATCTGAAATTGGTAAACAATTCGTCGATAAGCTAATCAAAGTTTGGCTAAAAGATGGAAAGGAAACTTGGTTGCTGATTCACCTGGAAATCCAAAGCCAAGTAGATACCAACTTCCCTAAACGGATGTTTTCTTACCACTACAGAATCTTTGACCGTTATAACCAAGAAGTTGTTAGCTTGGCAATTCTGGGGGATAATCAAGCAAACTGGCGACCGCAAGAATATAGTTATGGTCGTTGGGGATGTCACTTGAGTCTTCAGTTTCCCATTGTGAAACTACTGGACTATGAATTTCGTTGGTCAGAATTAGAACAAAGTGATAGTCCTTTTGCTGTACTGGTGATGGCGCACCTGCGGACACAAGCGACAACTCAAGATTTAGCAGGCCGATTGCAGTGGAAGTTGAGCTTAATTAAACGAATGTATGAGTTAGGCTATAGTAGAGAGAAAATCCAGCAAATCTTCCGGTTGCTAGATAGATTAATGACTCTACCGCCGGAGTTAGACTTAAATTTTAAAGCCGAATTAGATCGTTTTGAGGCTGAACAAGAAATGACATACATAACAAGCATAGAACGCATAGGCAGAGCGCAGGCTATCCAGGAGTCGATCGCTGAAGTTCTAGAAGCTAGATTTAATCAAGTTCCCCCTGGATTAATTGAGCAAGTAAATAAAATTTATGAGCTTGATAAACTCAAGCAGTTGTTGAGACGGGCTAGTATTACAGAGTCAATTTCTGAGTTTGGGCAACAATTAAGTCAAGAAAAGAAAGATACATAATTTTAAAGTTGCACGGAACAGTGACCGTATAGTCATAAATCCTAACTACCAGCTAACTTTTTTTGCTTTCAAATACAAATTAACTCCCCAATCAAATCCGCTGCCCGCTCTCCATATTTTTGTTGAATAGCATCCCTGTAAGGCAAGCAATCTTCACTTAAAAAGTCACGAATAAATAGAGAAAAATTAAATCCTCTTTTCGAGTCCACGTATTCTGCTAATTCAATATGAAACAACAATTTAAATTCATCCTCTCTTTGTTTCAGTGCTGAATATTTAGTTAAATTGTTGGCTTGGAAGATTGGTTCAACTGCTTGATTAAACAGTTTTTCCATTAAGATATCTTTCATATCTCCTTCTATATTTTTGTACCAAATTTTACTCACAAGTATAATAACTTCTGTAAAGCTGAATCACCTCTTTTTGTGCAGTTAAAGTCTAAAATACCAAACATCTTACCGCCTGATGTCCCTCATCTTTACCAAAATTTTTCGCTCTCTAACTCCAAGGAAAATGGTAAATATCCAGGATTGGCAGTCGCCCACTCCTTAGCTTCTGCAATTAGAGTTTCGTTACCCGAATCGAGGTAGAATTGCATTTTGGCACGTTGCTCTAAGCGATCGCGTTCTTGAGCGCTGAGAATATGTCCCGTGATTACGCAGTATTGGCGCACTTTAGCCCTAGCTTGGGTTAAAGCCATTAGCCGTAGTTTTGTCACTCGCTTGAGTTCCTCAATGCGGTAAGAAACATCAGCAGCCTCTCCACCAACAGATGCAGTCTGCAACCCGTTATTGGCACTTTGGAGTGATGATTCTGCTGTCACTCTAGCGGCTGTTGAATTACCCTCGGATGCACTTTGCCGCCCATTGTTAGCAATATCCTGTGGTGGTTCTGGTGCAACCGCAGCAGGTATCGAAACTACACCCAGCCCGTTATCCTCCCTGTTAGATAAGTTTTGATTATCAACTTTTGACAACGTGCCGGAGCTACAGGAGTATATAAAATCCTGATGAAAACTAAATTCATTTGGTTGTAAAATGTTTGTATGAACTGAATTCTCTAATTGATTGCTGGTTTTATTTGAATTAATTTCAGCAGTATTAGAAGAATTTATGAATTCAAGATTTTCCACAGGCTGGACAACAGCTGAATCTGACTGAGAAACATCGAGTTGTTCAACTACCACTGCTGACTCCAGCCCTTGGGGGGCTGTAGCAGCAGGAGGTAAACAAAAAATCTTTATATAGGAAAAATGCCCGTAATTATGGATTTTATTAAGGCTTCCAACATTTTGTTCTGAAAATGGGTTTTGAAAACTATTAAATTGCCCGTTCTCTCTTGATTGATAAGGGTTTAAGCTATTTTCTGCCCAAGGGTCTAAAATGTAGCGTGTGGGATGCCACAAATGTAAGTGCTTTTGTAGAGTCTCTTGGGAAATAGTTTTGTTAAAGCGACGTTTATACTCAGCACGTATAGCTTTTGCCCGTTCAGTAGCCCCTGCTGGTAACCCACTACCCCACTCTATTGCTGTTACTACTATCTGGATGCGTCTTTGGGCTTGTTGGCTGCGTTCCCAGTTCTGCTGGTGGCGACGGTCAAATAAAATTACGTTATCTTTGGGTTGATCGATCCTGCTAACCCCTGCTATGGCTTCTGCAAATGTGTTGGCGAATGTACCCAACAGCCGTTCGGGATAACTCACGTAGGCACTGTACCATTTGTTACGAATTGTGCATTCTACCCAATGCCGTACTCTAGCTTCGATTTCATGTTGGTGTCTGCAATATTGCTTATAGCCAGGGGCGTTAATTGCGGTGGAAAGGCAAAATTCGACTAATTTATCGCCTCTTAAGTCTAGAAAGACGATTCCGTAGCCTGCAAAGATTTGTAGGAGGGTGTTTGTTTGTCCTTGTCCTGTCCAACCGATCGCAATTGTTTCTTCCCAGTTGGCACGCCACTGTGCAGCATCAGCAGACTCTTGCTTACGATATCTCTCCTGTGAAATTTGTTTTTTGGCTTTGTTCGCTACCCGTTTTAATTTGGTTAAATCTTGCCGACTGGCCGCGCGATCGCAATAGTCGAGGAAGATAGAAACGGAGTCGCTAATTGGTTGTAGATCTTCATCAAGTAAAAATGACCCACTACCTGGTTGCATGGGACAACGGATGGCTTTGTAGTTGGTTATTTGTTTGGCACTATATGGTTTAGTGTTGGGGAAGATTTCTAAATGTCCTTGGCGCAGAATAAAGCCTGCATTTCTCAAAGTAATTTCTAAGGCGCAAGCAACGGCAAAGGTAGGCAGAGGAGATGCAAAGTTTAAAATCAAGTGATAACCACCACTAAAGCTGGACTGGAGAATGACGATATCGACTATGCCAATGTCCTCTAGTGCGGCTTTGATACGATTTATTGATTCAATGTTATGGTAGTCGCCACCAAAGTCTAAATCGATTGTGGCGTAACGGGTTGTGTTGTCAAAACGCAGACCTACTAATTTTGACTTATCTTGGTGCAGCTTCCACAGTTGAGAAGGTTGCAGGTAGTAATCGATGGTACGCCATGCTGGTTTTGCACCTTCTACTAAAGAAGGGGCAACTATCGCCCCAAATGGATGCCAAAAACGCTCTACGTAGCGTTTACCCAAAGATTCTGCGGGTAGGTGGGGTTTGATTTTCTTTTTTGCAGGCTGCGAAAGACTTAATTGGGGCCTGTTATCAACATCTGCCCCGAAATCTTCTTGGAACATGAGTGACTGTCCTGATGGTTTTAGTGCATCAGGTAGCCTCGCTGTTGGTCAAAATGTGTTAGCCTAAATTTGAAATTTTTGTTTTATTAAGAAGCGGTTGGTTATCCGCTTGTTGGAGGCGACTGGTAATCGTCTCATGGTTGAAAGCAAACAGAGGTTATACTTGTTTAGGCTTAGACATACGTAGGCTTAGGCTAAGATTTAGTCCAACACGCTTCACCAACAACAATGCGGCTACCCAACTTTTTTTTGAGAGCTATTTAAATACGTCAGTTCTAGCGAAGTTGCGACTAAATCTAGAAAATAGTTTTGGAATAAGAATGCAAAGCTAGTAACACCTAAAAGTGTCACCAAAAACTGACAGAGGTTAGTACAATGGGTGAAGATGAAATTACACTCCACCAACAAATTTAAAAACAAAAAACAGTCAAATATATCCATACGAGTTCGGCACCCAAAATATGAACTCGTACTGCAATCAGTATTGAGATGCTAATCTATTAGGTAACGTTAAATTGTGGGATAAATTCTCTGCTAGATTAACTGCTCACAGCTACCTATGCAGCACGAATATTATCCTTTTTTCTATTTGTAGACACTTCCATTGCTTGCATTTGGTTCTTATAATCCTCCCAAGTTTTTTCAAATACGTCAGACTCATACATCCGCAATAAAACCTCCTCTTTATCAGTTAAATTTGGGAGTTTTAACAACTCAGCTAAAGATACCTGAACTGGGAAAACATCACTAAACTTTTCCATTAAGTGAAGAATTCTTGCTCTCTGTTCAGCAGATGGTTCATCTTGCAACTCTGCATCAATCTGTCGCGGACGTAGATTCACGATTTCTAGGTTCATATTTACTAAATTCCTCAATCCAAACACAACAAATTCATTAGTTATACCTATAACACGCCCCACGATTTCCAACTCTGTCCGCAGTCTTTCCTTAAATTGATATACTTGACCAACTTGGAAACGCCGAAACGGATTGCGATCGCCATTCCGCATCCAAGCGATACCATCACTTATACTACCTATCTCATCTGCTTCAATCAGGTCTATCACCTGGTCACAGATATCTTGATTGCAAACAAACTTGTAAGCTGCATCAATACTCCGGTTAAATTCCGCCTCCAGTGCAACAACTGCCTTAAATTTTTGCAGTTCCCTTAATTGAGAAATATATTCAAATACTTTTTTACCCTTGTGATAACTACCAACGCTTATCCTTAGATTCTCTGAAACCTCCTGAATCACAGGTTTACCTTTCTTTAATTGAAATTGATTCTCATCTATCGAAGTGTTCAAATTTGAATACTTCGTTTCATTCAAACGACGGGCACTTTCCCGTTGTCTTTCTTTCGCTTGGGGACGAAGTACGCTCTCCCAGTACTGCCCTTCGTGAAATTTCTGGTAATGGGTCTTCCCGCCTTCTCGATGAAGATTAAAATCAAGCACTAATTTCAAATCTTCTTCAGGCGAACTAGACTCGACAAATTCCACCTTCACAGCAGAAATTCCCAACTGGCGGGCTATCTGCAAGCGGCACTTACCTGCCAAGACAACATTTACACCAGTGCGTGCAGATACCTTTAAAGATTCCAGAATCCCTTTTTCCGAGATACTTTTTTCCAAAGCCGGACGATCCTCATATTCACCATATATTTCTATCAGCTTCGGATGAACGACCAACTCCGTAGGAGAAATATATGTAATTGCCGGATTATGCACCTCAGACATATCGATACTCCGGGTCACAAATTGCCTAAAAAAGATAAGTTCAATTTTGAAAAGCTTAAGCAGAAAGTAGAAAAACTCACGCAGCAAGACTGATGGCACTTTCTACAGTGAAAGTGATATTATTAAAAAATAATTAATTTTTGTAAATAATGAACAATTAATTATCAAACAATCTCCCGAAGAGAATTTTTGCAGTAGAAAACTATTATTATTAACCCATTTAAAACCAATTTCATTGAAGAGATATTTTTTGGTGTTATTTTTGGGAAAAATACATCTACCGAAAGAAAGATTTGTAAAACTGGCTAAACTCATGATATGATGTCTCTAGTTAATTAAATTGACAAAACAATGTTCCGCCTTGTTTTACTAACAGGTGGGCTTGTTTTCTCCTCAAAGCCCTGGTGCAAACAGGGCTTTGGGTGGTTTTTTAGAAAAAATGAACGCTACAAAAAGAGTATATCAGGCTTCATTCCATTTGGCAAAATTGTACAGTAAAGAGGGGTAAATTTTTAGATGCCTCATCTTCAGATATTAAATTCCCTTGAAAAACAAGCACTAGAACACATAGCGGCAACGAGCAGCGATGAAGTTAGCAAAAGAGCGAAAATTCTGCTAGGGCTAAACGAAGGCAAAAAATATGTAGCTTTAGCCCAAGAGATTGGTGTAACCGAAAACTCAATAGCAAAGTGGAAGAAAAGATGGACATCAAGTACCATCTTGTCAGAAACCCAGGAATCGGCGATCGCAAAAGCTAATGAAGTATTGGGTGTCAACGTAGGCAGACCTAAGAAGTGCAAAAGTACAGAGGCAAGCAAAATTGTCGAAATCAGCGAATGGAGCAAGAACCGAAAACCGAGTCGCTCAAAGCACCACTACCATATGCAGGTAGCAGAAGAAGCCGCTAGGAGAGGTTTACCAACACTATCGCCAAGAAGTATAGGACGCATTTTAGAAGCTCAACCTTAATAGAAAGAGTCATCAAGCAAGTATTATCCTATCCCAAGGGAGTAGTTTTGCAATCCCAGTTTTTACCGAGGCTTTTCACCAAATTTTAATTCTAAGCAAGCATTTCCACACACTCGACCACTTGAGCAGAGGTCACTTGTTGCGCGATCAGAAAGTCAACGAGTCCATCAAGTTTTTTACGGTTGTAGACGGTAGAATAGCCTTGGATTCGGCGTTCTTTGCAGAACTGTCGCAGGTTCCGCGCACCTAAATCCAAAAGCTTCTTCCTTTCTTCCTTAACGTCTACCAGCACAAGCTGTCTAGCTTCATCCATTCGGAACAAGTT
>NZ_JAYKTT020000059.1:0-159315 GCF_038404745.2 Chlorogloeopsis sp. ULAP02
ACTACCTCTGGTTACTTCGTTGAACCAGGGGATTGCCCCGAAGTGTTCAAAACTTGTCATTGATGTTTAACGGGGATATATGCCAGACACACCCGACATCGGAAAATTTTAATTATCAGCAAGCAGCTGGATATTGATATTACCTTTTTGTCATTGATATCAGTACTACTGTAAATAGCACTGTAAATATATTAACAATTAATATATAGGCAATTCTTGAGAGCAATACTTGATAATCCTTGATGGGATGACGCTTGCTCTATAAGCGATTAAACTGTGGATAATACTAATTCAGTATTGCTGTATATAAAGTTTACATAATCATTTAATTGCATTATTAAACTCCTAAAACCGATCAATCCTATATAAAAATTCAATTATGTCAGTTCAACAACGTAGTAGCGGTGAAGGTGCCGATTTAATTATTGGTGTTCCCAGCCATAGTGATCGCGAATTGCCGCAAGATACTACTCCTGTGGGTGCTCTTGTTAGAAGTCAAGGAACAATTTCTTCCTTTCTTGCTCCTCTAACTCAGGATACTTTTAAACTAGTTGTTAAAGAAGTCGAACAAAAATTACAGATTGTTAATCAAACCCTGTCAATGTTGGATTCGCATGGGTTTGAAAACATTTTGCAAGAAATGTTACAGTCTATAACTCTAAAAACTGGTGAATTACTGGGAGCAGACCGAACTACTATATTTTTACTAGATGAAGAAAAACAAGAACTATGGTCAATTGTTGCAGAAGGAGAAGGCAATCGCTCTTTAGAAATTCGCATTCCGGCTAACAAGGGCATTGCTGGTGAAGTCGCTACCGACAAAAAGGTTATTAATATTCCCTTTGATTTTTACGACGATCCTCGCTCTTTTTTTGCCCAAGCACAAGAGAAAAGAACAGGCTACCGTACCTATACAATGTTGGCTCTACCACTGTTGAACGAGCGTGAGCAATTAGTGGCAGTGGTGCAATTGCTCAATAAATTAAAATCTCATATCAATCCATGTGCGGCTTTATCAGAAAGAATTGATATTGGAGGCTTTACCAGTAAGGATGAACAGTTATTTCTGGAATTTGCTCCTTCGATTCGGCTGATTTTAGAGTCATCACGTTCGTTCTATGTTGCTACTCAAAAACAAAGAGCTGCGGCGGCGCTGATGAAAGCGGTTAAGTCTTTGAGTCAAAGCAGTCTTGATTTAGAAGACACCCTCAAACGGGTGATGGATGAAGCCAAAGAATTAATGAACGCCGATCGCAGCACTCTCTGGTTGATTGATAGCGCTCGCCACGAATTATGGACAAAAATTTCCCAAGCCGACGGCTCTAAGCAGGAGTTGCGCATTTCGATTGGTAAAGGTTTTGCTGGTAAAGTTGCAGCATCCGGGCAGACTTTGAACATTCCCTTTGACTTATACGAGCATCCTGATTCTGATACTGCCAAAAAAATAGATCAGCAGACAAGCTATCGTACTTGTAGTTTACTGTGTATGCCAGTTTTTAATGCTGATCGCGAATTAATTGGTGTGACGCAACTTGTAAATAAAAAGAAATCTGGTGATTTTTCTGTTTATAATCCCAGTGATTGGCCTAAAGCTCCCGAATGCTTCCAAGCGAGTTTCGATCACAATGATGAAGAGTTTATGGAAGCCTTTAATATTCAAGCAGGAGTAGCACTACAAAACGCCAAATTGTTTGCCACAGTTAAACAACAAGAGCAAATGCAGCGAGATATTCTCCGCAGTCTTTCCAATGGTGTAATTTCTACTGATAAAGTCGGGCATATTATTGCTGCCAATGAAAGCGCCAAACGCTTGTTAGGTTTAGAAGCACAAGATCGCCTAGAAGGAAAATTAATTACTGAGATTATTCGTATTAAAGAAGGTGATTTTCAAAAGTGGTGTCAGGGTGCTTTGAGTGCAGCCGAGTCAAAATACCGCCAGCAGTACTATCCCGATCGCACGCTATTGACGGGTGGAGATGAGCAGCACAGTGTAAATTTATCGATTAACACAATTGCCGATGCCAGCGATCGCAATCAAATCTGTGGCGCACTCGTAGTTATGGATGACATCAGCGACGAAAAGCGCCTCAAAAGTACGATGTATCGCTACATGACTCAGGAATTAGCAGAAGAATTACTGAAATTAGATGATGCTAAATTAGGAGGCGATCGCAAAGAAGTTTCGATTTTATTCTCTGATATTCGTGGCTATACCACTTTGACAGAAAACCTAGATGCAGAAGAAGTGGTAAGTATGCTCAACGAATATTTCGAGTCAATGGTAGAAGCTGTATTCAAATATAAAGGTACTCTCGATAAATATATTGGAGATGCCATCATGGCTGTGTATGGTTCTCCTTTACCTTTACAAGAACACGCTTGGATGGCAGTGCAAACATCTCTAGAAATGCGTCACCGACTGCAAGAATTTAATGCCCGTCGTCATGCAAGTAATAAACCGTGTATCAATATTGGTATTGGAATTAATTCTGATGTAGTAATTAGTGGCAATATTGGCTCTAGCAAACGGATGGAATTTACTGCCATTGGTGATGGAGTTAACCTCAGTTCACGATTAGAAAGTGTGAGCAAGCAATATGGCTGTGACATTATAATTAGTGACAAAACATACTATCCTTGCAAAGATTTTGTTTGGGCTAGAGAACTAGATTATATTCGCGTCAAAGGTAGAAATGAACCAGTGGCAGTATATCAATTAATCGGTTTGCAATCTGACTTTATAAGTAGTGAAAAATTAAAGTTGCTTGAGTATTATCATCAAGGACGTACTCATTACCTTCAGCACCAATTTACCTTTGCGCAAGCTGAATTTAACAAAGTTTTGGAAATTGACAAAAATGATCAAGCCACACTCATGCATATGAAGCGTTGTCAATACTGGTTGCAAAAACCTCCATCAGATGCAGATTGGGATGATGGCGTATGGACGTATCAAGAAAAATAAATAATGTAGGAGCCGTCAGTGTAACTTGTGGCGGCTCTACATTCTCTGTTGGTGTATTTTCAGGCTGATTTGCTGACATACGAAAATTTACATATCACTTTAACCAGGTGGCTTAGTTAACGGTACCTCATCAGTCTCGGCACTAAAAGCTGCTGCCAAATCCGGGCTGGAAATTGCTATTGCATTCTCGTGCCATTCATGGATAATCGCGTCAAGCATATCCCATGCAGTACTTGAGCAATCAATCAACCGAAAAGCCTCACTAACCTCTTTAATAAATTCTTGAAGCTCTTCGGCGTCAAATACTCTCAACCATCCATAAGGATGTTCAAAACCAATTTCTTTCCCCATTAACAAACAAAAAGCAACGGTTAATACCTCAAAAACCGTTTTACTCTGTGTTGCTGCCTTAACAAGAAAAGTTACTTCCTCACGACGTAACAAAGCAAAAGATTGATCGTTGCGCGTAATTGTGACTGGATGTTCTAAAGCTTTGTCTAGAATTCGCCCAGGTTGACGATTCAATTCAGTTGCTGTAATTAGCTCATCTGAGTAAACATTACTTAAAGTCCCGAAAGACATAGGTTAAACGTTTTCAAGAAACGCTGACTCGATAATATTGAATAAGATAAAGAATGTTTTACGTATAATTGTACGTACTATTTTATTATTGTCAATAGAGACAAAACTCTGAAAGTTTGAAACTCCATCCAGAAAAGCTTTTGAATCTTAAAGGTAAACCTATGTTGTCTAATCCACCAGAATTTATCTTATTTGTGCAGCATGGGTGGGCAGATGATAATCGAGCGATGATGGATTTGGGGCGACGTCTCGTCACGGATACGACTCCAGTAATTGCTCCTAACTTGGGGTACATCCAAACCTGGATTAGAATTACTCCTCTAATTAAACTTGTAGAAAATATCGCCATCGAGCAAATTGCTAAGTATCCGGATGCTCCGATCAGGATAATTGGTCATTCGATGGGTGGTTTAATTTGGTTAGAATTACTGAATCGTCATCCGCAGTGGTGGGCTAAAGTACATTCGCTGGTTTTGGTTGCATCTCCGGTAGGTGGAGCAGACTTAGGGCGGATCGTTGATCCCTTGAATCTCGGCATCGGAGTTGCTCGCGATTTAGGAACAAACCGCAAAGCGATCGCCCAACAAATTGCCGCTGTGATTCCAACGTTAGCGATCGCCGGAGATATTGACGATGGCAGTGACGGTACTATTCCGGTAGGAGCTACCAAGTTTGCAAATGCAAAGTTTATCTGCTTAAGTGGATTGTCTCATGCTGTTCTGCGAAATCATCCATTGGTTGCATCAACAATTCGCGACTTTTGGTTGGATTTTACAATTGGTGAATCCATCATATTTGATGACATTGTTCAACGCTTACACGCAGTGCCAGGAATGACTGATGGGCATTGGCGTGATTTTTATCAAGCTAAGGTGGTGATGAAGCTGAACAATGGTGGTACGATCCGGACTTGGCGCAACCTGATTGGCGTCGATCATGTCTTTGTGGCATCCCCACAAGGAAAATGTTTGTATGCAGGCTTCGTGGGTTGGATGCACGCTCAAGATTTACGCCAAGCCTTAGAAGATATCAGGCAAGCATATGGGGTTTTTTAAGTTTTACTTTGGGGAATAGAATGCGATCGCGATCGTCAACAGAGATTAAATTAAGTTGTGCAGTTCAAAATTTGAAAATATCATAGGTTGCTATAGCTATATTACGAGTTTTTACTGATACCAACCAATTCTTCTCACAATTGTCATAATCAACTTAAGAAAGCTTTCTTGAGGTGAGGTTATGAAACCTTTTACTTCAGTACTTGTAGCAACTTTTTTAGCTGCGGTTGCAACTTTACCTTTTGGGCAGAGCGCTCAAGCTGACATTATTATTCATTTTGGTGGTGGCAACCCACACCACAGAGTATATAGACCCCATTATAGACAACATCGTTACCAAGTCTATTATCCAAGGCATTATCCAAGATATCGTGTTAGATATCGTTCCAGAAATCACCCAGGTTATCGAGTAATTTACCCAAACTATTACCGTATTCGCAATTATCAGCACTCATCATGGTGATGATTAGCTTTTAACCATGATTCTCAATTCTGGAAACTTGCGATCGCCTCAAGCATAGCTAACCGAGATCGGGTTCAACGCCCATCGCTCGCAATTGTGCTGCCAATCGTTCTGTAGGAGTCAGTATCCAATTGCCTGCTGCATCATACCAGCGCAACCAAGACATCTCAATATCTTGATATTTTCCCTGCCAAACACCTAATCCCAATTCTAGCTCTGGCATCCAAAAGCGCGGCTCTTGTAGGGCTACCTCTGCATAACGGCTACCATCCAATTTAAACATTCTGAATTGAGAGGTGTAGCGATCAAATACAGCGTAATAGGGTATACGCAGAATTCGTTCGTATACTTCCCATTTTGTTGGCGGTTGTTCAATATCTCGTAAAGTCTGTCCTAAGTCTTCTTTTTCAGTACCGGGAGAAAGCAACTCAACCACAATAAAAGGATTCACACCCTCTTGCCAGACGACATAACTTAAGCGCAAATCTCGCTGTTCATACAGACGAGGAACTCCCAAAACTGCAAACCAATCTGGGCGCTTGTACCATAGTGTATGGCGCGGATCGTAGTAAAGATTTAAGTCGCTAGCAACATAAACTTTGTCTGTAGGATAGCCAGGTGGGCGGAATGTTTCTCGAAGTAATTGGGGTTGCAACAAATGAAAGTCGTCGGGCAAACCAGGTTCCTTTGGATCTTCACTAGGAAGATCATACATCGTGGGGAGTACTTCTTTAGGCGGACGAGGTGGATCAGTTTGATACATGGTGAAGTTTACACTCTCTTTTAAGATTATGAGATGTCGGCTCGGCTCCTAGAGGTTATTGCACCGCATTAATAAGATTTTCCGGTACAGGTCGATATTCGGCAAACTCCATTGAGAAAGTTGCCATTCCTTGAGAAAGCGATCGCAGTTCTGTAGAGTAACCAAACATCTCTGCTAAAGGTACTTCGGCTCGAATCACCACGTCATTATCTCTGGTTTGCGAACCTAGCAGTAAAGCACGACGCGATAACAACTTTCCTTGTATGCGTCCCAAAAATTGACTTGGTGTTTCCACTTCCAACAACATCATCGGTTCTAAAAGCGTTGGTTGGGCTTTAGCAAATGCTTCTTCAAACTCAAATCTGGCTGCAACTCGAAACGCTAATTCCGAAGAATCGATCGGATGGTGAGAACCACCTTCTAAAATTACTTTCACTCCAATAATCGGATAGCCTTTAAGCCATCCAGTTTTCAATGCATCACGGCAGCCTTGTTCGCAAGCGGCAATAAACTGGTTGGGAATAACACCCCCAACTACTCGATTTTCAAATATAAATGCTTCTTCACAGGGTACTATCCTACCGCTAACATGAGCGTATTGTCCCGCACCCCCGGTTTGTTTTTTGAAAGTATAGTCGAAAGTTGCAGGTTTGGCGATCGTTTCGCGATAGGCAACGGCTGGCGCACTAACATAAACTTCGGCGTGGTATTCTCTTTTCATCCGTTCTAAGTAAATTTCCAGATGCAACTCACCCATCCCTGAGATTAGGGTTTTGTGCGATTCTGGATCGGTGCTGATATGCAAAGTCGGATCTTCTCGAACAAAACGATGCAATGCTCTGGAAATACGCTCAATATCTTCCTGGCTTTTCGGGGTAATGGCAATAGTCATTACGGGTTCTGGCACAAATATCCCTTCCAAGGAAAGGTTCGTTCCTAAAGAACAAAGGGTATCGCCAGAAGCACAGTCAACTCCAATGAAGCCGACAATCTCCCCAGCCGTTGCTGATTCTAATTCTTGACGCTTATCAACCTCAATTCTCACCAGTCGATTGACGCGCACCTGTTTTTTAGTGCGGCTATTGTAAAGGCGATCGCCACTCTTGAGAGTTCCTGAGTAAAGGCGAGTGTAAGTTAACTGCCCAAATTCGCTATCAATTAATTTGAAAGCAAACGCTACCACCGGAGCGTTAGGATCGGGATAAACCTGAACTTCTTTTTCTATTGAGACATCTGTAGCGCTCACAACTCGTCTTTCAATGGGAGAGGGTAAATATAAGGCGATCGCATCAAGTAAATTTTGTACGCCCTTATTTTTAAACGCCGAACCCATCAACACTGGTGTGAACTCTAAGCTCAAAGTTCCTTGGCGAATAGTATCCCAAATCATTTGTTTTGGTACTTCTTCACCTGCAAGTAACTTTGTCATCATCTCTTCTGAATGGATAGATATGCGATCAAGTAGTTTTTCTCGTGCTAGTTGTGCTTCTTTCTGTAAATTTTCTGGAATTGGCTTTTTAACTAGTTTTTCTCCGTTTTCTCCCTCAAAGTAGTTGGCAGTCATATCGATTAAATCGATGACTCCCGCAAATTTATCTTCCGAACCGATGGGATACTCAAGCACTACCGTGTTGAGTAATAGTTTTTCTTGCAGGGCTTCGAGCACTCGGAAGGGATTGGCACCAACTCGATCCAATTTATTAATAAAAGCAAGACGAGGCACGCGATAACGCTTCATCTGCCGATCTACCGTATAGGTTTGAGACTGAACCCCTGCAACCCCATCCAGTACCATGATTGCCCCATCCAACACCGAGAGCGATCGCTCAACTTCGATCGTAAAGTCTACATGCCCCGGAGTATCAATTAAGTTAATTTGCGTATCGTTCCAAAAACAGGTGATAGCAGCTGAGGTAATGGTGATACCCTTTTCGCGCTCTAGTTCCATATAATCCATCGTGGCACCATCACCATCACCACCTACTTCTTCCATTTTGTGGATTTTACCTGTATAGAACAAAATCCGCTCTGAAAGAGTAGTTTTTCCGGCATCAATGTGAGCAGAAATTCCGATATTACGAATATTGCTGCGGGAAATCATAGCACTTGCTCCTATTAAATCAAAGAGCAATCAAAGTTTAAAATCTCAGGATTGAAACAAAATTTCTGTTTCAGTCACTATGACAATGACTTGTTCTTTTTTATCAGCATTATCATCTTTATTTGTGTGATGCTTCACCAATTTTAGCTTTATTTCCCATTGACCGTACATTAAACGTAAAACTTTAATCTTTAACTAGAACTTCACGAACTGTTTGCCCACAACGCTCGTCATGAAATTATTTCTCTGTTAAAGTTTACCGTTTTCCCAAACCTATTTTCATGACAGTCAAGATTGAGAAAATACTAAAATATGTTACCTTAATTTTAACGAATAATTTTTATAGGAAAATAGATATAGAAAGGAGTAAGGTCAAAGCCGGAATTTAACCTTCTCTTCCTCAAATCCAAAAACACCTCAAAAACCCTGAAGAACTTTGACTGGAGGTGTCCAATATGCATGACCTTCCTATATTTGATGGTAATATTTATTTAATTGTTAAAATCTGCGTGTTAATTTTGGTGCTATGTATGTGGATGGCACTTAGTGCAGCACCTGTTTACTAAAGTTAAAAGCAGATTAACTGGCATGTGACCAGTCGTTAAGAACCTCATGCTCTTGCTGTTTCGGACGTTGACGTACTGGTCGTAAAGGAGTGCCAATATCCACATGACGATAAGCTTGCTTCTTCTTGGTGGTTTTGCGTTCTTGTTTGTTTAGGTCAATTTGTGTAGCAGTCATTGTACTTACCTCAATTTCATACTTTAGAAAAACTTTATAGCTATGCCGTATAATTACTCTTGGTAAAAACTAGGTCGTTATTACCGCGTCTATATTAACTATGGATAGTAGAAAGGGCAAGATACCAGGGAATTATTACCGTAGTATTACGCATAAAAGTAGAGATGAGCTCGGTAAGTCATCTTAGCCCTTTATTTATTCCATCACGCAAAAAATACTGATTTCCGGAACAACAATGAAAAAACTTTTAATTTGTAGAGATTTTTACTTTGTTGATTTCACGTCATGTAGCAAAATCATCAATAGCTTATTTAATGTTTTGTTTATAATCAACAACTCAAGTCAGTCACGGGAAAATCCCACAACAAGGCGATGAAATTCTCTTTCCCTATACCCTGTCACCTATTTTCAAGCTAGGCACCCACGTAATTTATCACACAACGAATTTGAAAACTCATCTTCCCTAGCCCTATTCTCGATACTTGAAGCTGTAATGATATATAAATCTTACGTGCTCGCGTGGTAAATTTAGCTTAACCAAAGTGGCCAAGTACGTATCTTCGCGTACTTTCTTTCGTTGGATTTTGGAAAAGTGTAGTAGTATTTTTATACTCTACAAGTGTGCCAATAGGGACTCCATTTTGCAGTTCAACGTTAAAAAAGGCAGTAAAATCAGAAATCCGAGTAGCCTGCTGCAGATTGTGAGTCACAATGATCACTGTGTAATTCTTCTTCAATTCCAGCAATAATTCTTCAATTCGTTGGGTAGACATTGGATCTAGAGCCGAGCAAGGTTCGTCCATCAAAATCACCTCTGGCTGCACCGCCAAAGCCCTAGCGATACATAAACGTTGCTGTTGTCCGCCTGAAAGAACCAAGGCACTTTTTTTCATTCGATCTTTGACTTCATCCCACAGATCTGCCTGACGTAATGACTGCTCAACTATTTCATCTATATTACCCTTGAAGCCATTAAGCCGAGGGCCAAAAGCAATATTTTCATAGATAGACTTGGGAAAAGGGTTCGGTTTTTGAAACACCATGCCAATGTGCCGCCTGACTGCGACTGCGTCTACTTTAGGGTGATAAATATTGCAACCGCCAAAGAAGATAGCTCCTTCTAGACGAGCTCTTGGCTCTAGATCGTTAAGGCGATTAAAACAGCGCAATAGAGTACTCTTGCCACATCCGGAGGAACCGATAAAAGCAGTAACGGAGTTTTTATAGATGGGGAGATTCACATCTTGCAAAACAGTAACAGAGCCATAGTGAAAAGCTTTGATTTGTGCTTGCAAAATAATCTCTCTTGGCAGATGAGATGAATGAGTTGTAGAAGAAGATTTTGGTTGTGGATATTGTGTTTGCATGAGCGTTTCTCACGTTTTACCTTCTGTTGAGACAAAAGAGTTGCGTTCAAACATATTAGTTTTGGCAGGCAGGGGAGCTTCAGGAGCAGAGGGAGAAATACTACCTCCAAATTGCAACTTAGTATGAATACATCTATAGGATGACAACAAGCTGTTTTTACATTGCGATTAATAAGTCAAACATATGCTTATTGCAACTGAGTTTTGATTCGCGCCAGCAGTTCTTCAAATCGAAAAGGCTTTGTGAGATAGTCATTAAACCTACTCTGCAAGCCAGTTATTTTGTGACTCAAGTCACTACAGGCACTGAGAATGATAATGGGTAGTTGTTCGCCTCGTTCTCGCAACTCTTGCACTACAGTCAAACCATCCTTGCCAGGAAGATTTAAATCTAAAATTAGTAAGTCAAAATTATTTTGTTGGATTAGCAGCACAGCTTCGCAACCATCTTTTGCAACGGCAGTGCTATATCCATTAGCTCGCAAACCTTTTTCTAAAAAGCTAGCAATGCGAGGTTCATCTTCGGCAATAAGAATTCTGCTCATAACTAGAATCTCCTGTAGAGGTTGTAGTGAAATCACTATAGACAACCAGCGAGAGACAGTAATCCTACTGACTAGAATGTAAAAGTAGCTCAATTTGATGTACGCCGCGCTTAGTCGCACCCCGATCTCTAGGGTTGAATACACTGTAGTGAAGGAGAGATTCGCGGATACTTTGATAGCGATCGCGCTGTAAATTTTCGTCGATTAGGCATTTGAGTTGGCGGATCTCATTGCATACATCCCCGCACTGCCAAAGGTAAGTTATTGATGAGACATCAGTGCTAGGTTGCAAAACACCAGGTTGAGGATTGAGAAAAACAGCTGGTTTATTGTAATACAGCCATTCGTAACCCGAAGCTGAAATGTCGCCAATGAATAAATCAGACTGAGCAAACCAAGGCATGACGTTTCCCGAACGAATCAGCTTGATACCAGGAATGCGATGCAATTGATCGACAATTTCCTGGTCGTAAAACTCTCGATTAGGGTTAAAAATATTCGGGTGCGGTTTAACTATCAAATTGTAATCTCTAGTAATTTCAGCAATTACATCCAAGTTATTCAGAAATTGCTCAATTGAGCTAATATTTTGCTTGCGCCAGGTAGGACAATAGATAATGGTTTTTCTGTCATTATCAAACAGTGGTGGTTGAGTAGGCGGGTGATCGAACTTGGGATAACCAATCAACGACCATCGCATACTGTGATTGCACTCATTTTGGAGTAGGCGATCTACCTGTCGTTGCCCGACGCAAAGACAAAGTAAGTAATTGCTGAAATCTCGGTCGTAAGTGAAAGGTTTGTCAGACATCCCGTGAAAAATTTGGACTGCGCGAGTCTTATTTGTGCGCTCTTCGGTTCGCAGAAACGTGGGAGTCAATACTAAATCGTAGGAGTCTAGGTTGCAATTATCATTAAACAAGTGGCTGTAGTCTGCATACTCCTGAAATTGGTTGCATTCAGCACTTAGTTGGCGAACAACCAAGAAATTTTCGTGAATACCCTGCTCAAGCATGTAATCTAGATAGGGCTTAATGGCTGCAAAGTAGTGCAGATTACCACAATATCTCAGATAGTAGGCGATGCGTTTAGCAGCAATGCTTTCTGCGTTGATGTTATGAGCTAAGGTATTCTGCGATAAAACTCCCACCATCATTACTCCTAAATTTAATTCAAAAATTTTTGTTTAAACCACGATACAGCAGCGTCGGTAGCATGACCATGGTTGTAAAATAGGTCAAAAGCGATACCAGTGCGAATTTCCGAAAAGCGATCGCACTCACTCAGGCTACTTGCCACAATTTTCTCTACCTGTTCGGGATGCTTAACTACTAAACCACCACGCCTACCCCAAGTGTCCAGATCGACTATCGCCCCCTGTGCTTTTGATTGCTCAATCAGCTGTGGCACGTCAAGAAAAACAAGCGGTCGATTTAGCAGAGCGTACTCGTTGGCAACTGACGAAGCATCAGTAATTAGTAGATCTGAGAGATACAGCAAAGGAACAATATCAAGAGCACGCACGAGCCGGGTATGCTCATCTTCCAAGTATGCGAGTTTTTGGAACCAGTCAATCTCATTTTTTGGATGATCGTGAGGTTTAATTAGCAAATCGTACTTGCCAGTTGCTGCTAGACGAGAAATTACTTCTTCGCCCATAGTTTCCAGGGAGTTATCAGCTTGTCCTGTTGGAGCATAGAGTAGAATTGGTCGCTTACCATCAAAGCCGTATCTTTGGAGTAACTCCCCGCGATCGAGTTCACCTGTAACCAAAGGATCGGTTTTGGGAAAACCAATTGGCACTCCACGCGGATCGTCTTCCGCCAACAGTCCGGCTTCTACAAACTTCCGTCGCATATAAGGGCCAATCAAGAAAAAAACGTTATAAGCCAAGTTTTCAGGACGCACCCCGCGATTGCGGAAGGAAACCCCGTGAAATATCTGGACGCGCGTCTCGAAATTTTCTAACGGTGCAAGAATGCGCTTGTTGGCAGAAAATAGCACATCGAAGTGACGATTCTGAATTTCCTCAACAGATAAGATCCGCTCTGGCTGAATGTGAAACGGAGCATACATAGCTGCACCATCATAGGTGAATCCTTGCTCTGTTTCTGTCCGCACTCCTCCAGATAAGTAAACCTCAACTCCAGACAGCTGCACTAACTGCTCGTAAATTGGTCGAAAACAGAGGAAGTGAACGTGAGCATAACCAGTGAAAAGTACGGTGACAGGCTTAGTAAGGTTCATTGCTAAACTTCTGATAAAACTGAATGATTAAGTATTGGTAGACAAAGGTAAAGACTCCCACCATCTAACACTCGTTCGGACTCATTAACCACAAAATCAAGGTGTGTCTGCCATCCCTTTACTAGCTTTCTCAGCGATGAAATTTTACCGCGTAGAAGTAGCTGTGTAGCAATGTGCCAGACAAGGCATGAGCGATCGATTGGCCGATTAGTTTCCTGTTCGTAAGCTTTTAGCAGAGCTTCAACACAAGCGTTTACATCTGGTGGAGATATTTTTTGTCGTCCAGCAATATAAATTAGATGAGCAATCAGACGACCGAGATCATAAAGCGGATCGCCGAGGGACAAAGCATCCCAGTCAACAATACCAATCCCATTTGGACTATAGAGTATTTGGTCGCCAAAGAGATTGCCATGTATCGGATAATTTTCGAGGAAAGGCAACTGTTCAGATAAATCTTCGAGTCTGCTTATTACTCCCTCAAGCTGGGCTGTGAGGTGAGGGAGAACTAGCTTTAAACCCTTCATGTGGCGGTGGAGTACGGCAAGTTCTTTACTAGGAGTCCAAACCGTTTCAGGATGAAGGTTACAGTCATGGAGTCGTGCCAAGTTTCGTCCTACCAGAGAAAAGGATTCAGGTATGACGCGATGCATGAGTTCTGTGAACTGAGTGCCGGAAACTTCCGTCATCAGTAGCGTGCGAACTGCTGGATTGTATGAAACAAATTTGGGAACACTAAAACCTAACTCGCCACTAGCAAAAGCTGCATCAACTTGCTGAAAATTACGGACAACATGGGGAGCATCAGTGGCATTGAGTAGCTTGGCAAAATAGCGACGATGAGTATTGGGATTTTCCCAAGCAAGGATAGCTCGCTTCAGTGGCACATAACGTAAGAGTTTAGGTGTGGGGTAATCCTCAATGCCAGATGGGATTTGATCTGGTGGCACTAGGAAATGGCAAAATTTTTTTGGCTGCAATAGCTGCTCTAATTCTCGCAAGTTTGGAGCATTGGGTAATGTCCACACAACAGTCTGCCAATGGGGGATGAGAAATACTGGTGGCCCTTGGCAAGGTAGGAAGTTATGCGTGTAGCTGTTCTCAAATTCTTGACGAGCTATCTCTGCTTTGGCAAAGACATGAAAGAAGAGGTTAAGCGTCACAGATGAGTTGTTGTCATCTGCGAAGACTATAGTCGCTTCAGCCATGACTCGCGCCCGCTCATAAGGTTTATAGTTGGTCAGACTTGGAGTAACCTTGACTGAATAAAGGTGATGGCTAGACCAACGACTCCAAACTTGAGAGAGGACTTCCTCAACTATCTGAGGAGTGCGAATCTGTTGGATGGTTTGGAAGACTGGATCTTGGGTATAACTCATCATGCTACCCTTGAGCCGAGTTTAACTAATTGCTTGGCAGCTGGTGATGCCGCCTTCTGTTTGCGTTGCCAGGATGGTAGAGTCTTGCAGATTGCAGGCCAGACTTTGTTACAGGCGTATTGCAAATCTTGAGGAAAGTCAATTTCAACCCACGGCAAACCAGCAACATCTATGCCAGCAATTGTTCGCTTGCGAGCTAGGCGTTGAATAGCTGCTGGAGCCCACTGGTTTGCTCCACCAACAGCCAGAGATGCCTCGGCTTCCTTAAATAGAGACTTGATAGCTCGTTTAGTAAATTTCAAAACACCTAAACTCTCGCCCTGTGCTTTTTTTATATCCAGAGTTTTACTAATTTGTTGTAACTTTCCCTTGTTAAAGGCAACCTTCATGTGTTCTGCTTCGTTACCCGACCAAGAATCATAAGCTAGAACGTTACCTGGAGTTTCCAGAAGACGCTCATAAACTTGAGGATGTGCCAGAACGTCGCTATTCATCAGTACAAAGGAATCACGCACCCAGTTACGAGCTAACCACAGAGAGTAAAGGCTGTTAGTCTCTGCATATCGGTTGTTGATGATCCAGTGGCAGCGATCGCCAACTACCTCCCGAATTTCATCAGCCCGATAACCAAGCACAACGCAGACATCATTAATACCAAAGCTGCGCAGTACTGCCAGTTGATACTCTATAAGACTCACTCCTTCTAACTGCGCTAAACACTTAGGCTTTCCTTGGAGTACTGATGCTAGTCGCGAACCACAACCAGCGGCAAGAATAACCCCTTGCATCTTGTTCCTCCTTTGCAAATCGTTTACTGCTCTGCATAGGACAAAGCTTATGAAGTTAAACTTTTTTTAACCTTTACTTAACTTAGATACAATAATTGCTTAACCAAATGAATGAATCATGAAAATTTGATGAGAAAACTCTTATATTTATTGCTCAGTAATTCATCCTTTTGCAGGTTTTACTATGAGATTTCACACCTTCTACATATACCTTCAAAGGTAAAATTAGAGGCATAGTGGGTTTAGCATTAGCTTGCCTGACAGGAGCAGTAAACGAATTTATACCAGAAGTGCCAGATACAAATTATGCAGATTATTGGACATCGTGGTGCTGCATCTCTTGCACCTGAAAACACCTGGGAGGGATTTGACATAGCATTATCAGTGGGAGCAGATGCAATTGAAACAGACGTTCGTGCCACTAGCGATGGTGAGTTAATCCTCATACACGACAAACACTTGGATAGAACCACTAACGGCGAAGGGTTAGTTCAGTCAACTCCTTGGTCGATAATTGGTGAGTTAGATGCTGGTTCTTGGTTTAGCGAAGAGTATCGTGATGCCAAAATTCCATTGCTGCGCGATACATTAGCCCGCTACGGAAATAGCACTCACTTAGTTTTAGAAATCAAGCAACCAGGGATTGAACTTCGCGTTCTGGAAATGGTGCAAGAATTCGGGCTGATAGGTGCAGTTACTTTCACTTCCTTCGATTTTCCAGTTGTTCAAAACATCAAGACACAATTAAGCGCCGCTAAAGTTGGCTTCTTAACCTCTGACATTAGCGAAGAGAATATTATGCAAGCTGTTGAGGCAGGTATGAACCAAATCTGCTTGCCAGCTAATGCTGTATCTCAAGAGTTAGTTTCCAGGTGTAAACAGCTTGGATTAGAGGTTAGGGCATGGAAAGTAAAAGACACTGAAGTAATGATCTCAGCACTGAAAGCGGGCGTAGATGGGATGACAGTGGATTTTCCTCACCTGTTATTGGCGGAGCTTGGTAGACAAGGTAAATGATGAAGCCAGCTACGATGTACACACAAGTCTAGTTTTTCTCATTACCATGCTCTGCATAGTGATGAAAACTTTGAGGCTCCGCCTCAATCAATGCTTTCCCAGGCTCCAGTCTGGGAAAGAGGAAAACACCCTACACCCTTTTTCGCCTGAACCATCTGGTAACACGACGGATTAGACTGCGACGACGCCTGCGAGTTCGCCTTCCTCTACTTGGCTTTTCTAACGATTTTGTTAAGAACGTCGCGTAAATTTCAGTCACTACAGCCAGTAAAACACGCCCACCAAGCATAACTGGCAGTCCCCAAGTACTCCATAAAAAGCCAGCAAAAATGGGGCCAGCAACTGTACCAGCATCCTCCCCAAGAATCATCCAACTCATTGTTTGCGCTCGACGTTTCTTGTCAAAGCTAGAAATGTGAGCCATTAGCGATCCCCAAGCCGGGCGGAAAGCAGCTTTACCAGTGTCATCGATTAACTTGCCAATGGCGATGCCTGCTAAGTTGGGGGCAAAAATGTAAATAATCGAAGAGATTGTATTGGCAACACTGCGGATCATGAGTACCAACTTCCGATAGCCGCGATCGGACAACCAACCAAATAAAGGCCCGGAGAACATAACCACAAGTGTTGAGACTGTGTAGATCAGTCCTGTTTGAGCCTCGTTTAAACCAGCGTATTTCGTAGCGATGATGGGAAACAAACCTTTGAGCATTTCTGCTGTGCCGCTAATTAAAAAATTCAAGATGGTGAACGGAAGCAGGATTGGTTTATTGGGAGTAACATGAGTTGAAAGTTGCTCTTCTTGGTTGGTAGGTGCTGCTTCAGCTACTTTACTAGTCTTGTGTGTTTCTGTCTGCGGCGATTCCTCTCCCCGAACGTAGCGAGCGACTGTATAAAGTGGCAACACGGAGATGAGGAAGGAAAAGGCAAAGACTAAGGAAAAATTAGAGGCTGTTAGCGTCAGTAGAATGCCAGCAAGTGCTTTTCCTAGCGAACCAGCCACCATCTTAGCTGTGTGATACCAGGCGAAGGCTGAAGCAATAGCTTTTTTACCGCCTTGTTCGGCAATTAAAGCGCTAGCTGCGGGATCGCGTAGAGCTTTAGACATCCCGTGTAAAACTCTGATCGAATAAAGTTGCCACCCAGAAGTAGCAAAAGCTAAAAGTAGGGCGACAAGGCTACGTATACCAATAGCAGCAGTGAAACTACGCTTCAATCCAAAGCGATCGGCTACCCAACCCATAATTGGTTTAAAACCCATTGCCGCGGCTTCGTTAAGCGCGATCAAAAAACCAATTTCGGTCAGACTCAACTCTAGGCGAGTGGCATAGAGCGGTAACGCAAAGCTAATTAAACCGAAACTGAGGCGCGAGAGGAAACCTTCTGCAACGATCGCAAACAGCGGTAAGTTAATTTGGCGAAGCTTTGACTGCATCCGTTGTTTAATGGTTGGCTGTAACTAGGAAAAAGTTTGCTCAATACCATCGGTGGCGAGCAGATAGTTGTGTTATTAATCTCAACTTAACCTTTAGTTAATCTTATTGTAGATAGTTAGCTTCAGTAAATTAACTTAAGTAAATATTGCAGTTATCAAAATAACCTGATGATGACGTCAAGAATTAAATAGGAAATGTGATATCCTTTGATTATGAGCCTGGTCATGACTAGGGGCATTATGAAAACTATTTCCAAAAGTAAACTTAAAAGCAAACTGCTGGAATTCTTGCGGCTTGTAGAGTCAGAAGGAGAAGAAATTGTAGTAACTGATCGGGGAAAACCAGTGGTGAAAATTACTAAATACGGTAATTCACCATCAACAGAGCAGTTATTTGGACAAATGCGCGGCAAAGTAAAGTATTTTGAGGATTTAACAACTCCTACAACTGAGGAATGGACACAAGTGTGAAGATAGTCCTTGATACTTGCGCTCTAATTTGGTGGAGTCTAGATCCAGAGAGACTTTCTGAATCTGCAAAAAAAGTCTGCAATCAGATGGAAAGGGAGAAAAACGGTATTGTTCCATTGATCGCTATCTGGGAAATCGCTATCAAAATCAAAAATAAAAAACTAGATTTAGGAGTTGATCTAAACGAGTACGTTGCTTCTCTGAAACAGTCTAGTGTTGTCCGTATTGTCCCTATTGATGAAGATGTGTGGTTAGAAAGTGTCAAACTAGAATGGAGTCATCGAGATCCAGTTGATCGAGTTGTTGTAGCATTAGCCACCAGTAATCAAGCTTCAATTATCACAGCAGATAAAGAAATCAGAGATTTTTACTCAAATGTGATTTGGTAGATTAAGTTCAAACCTTGGAACTACCAGTCGAAAAACCCCGACGTGTAGGTTTTTTACTAGCTAATTCAACTTGAAAAGTAACCTTGTCGCTCATTTCTCCGCTTCTGGCTTCTAATGTCCAGTTACCGGGATGCAGTTGCCAAAATAAAGAATTAGTGGACTGGGTTGCTATCTTTTCGCCATTCAACCACCACTCAACAGGTTGTGTGGTTATTCCTGCTAACTTAAACTCTAATTTTTGCTGTGCTTCTTCACTGGGATAAAGCACAAATAAATCGCCATTGTGAGGAGATAATATTTTAAATCTGTCAGAAGTAAAACTAGATTGATTCTGCCTTGCCAACCACTCATCATACTCTGAGGACAAATTAAAATTATTTTGATTTGCGTAGGCGCTAATGTCTTTTGGGTAAAAATATTCTTGTACTACAGAAGCACAATCTTGTGTTGGTTTTAACCCAGAAAATGCACATATAGGTAATTGCACCATTCCTTCTGGGAGCGAAAAAGTAGCAGGTTCCTTATGCTCGTGCAGGTGTAGCATAATCCGATTCCACAACGGTGCTGCTCCTGTAACTCCAGATACTTGACGCATCGGATTGCCATCAAAATTACCTACCCAAGTAGCAACTGTGTAATCGGTAGTAAAGCCAACAGTCCAAGTATCGCGGAAATTAGAAGAGGTGCCAGTTTTAACAGCTGCGGGAAAAGGTAGGTTGAGAACAGAGTCTACACCAAAGGCTGTGGCACGGGCATGATTGTCACTAAGTATATCGGTGATTAATTGCCATGTGCTAGGAGAAGAGACGCGGGGAGGGAGAGACGCGGTGACGCGGTGAAAGAACTCTCCGTGTCCTTTTTGATCGCTTAATACAGTAACTAAGGGCGTGACTTGTCCTTGTCGTGCCATTGTGACGTAAGCGCGGGCGAGTTCCCACAAACTAACTTCGCCACTACCTAGAGTTAATCCCAACCCATAGTATTCTGCTGATTGATTGAGATCTTCAAAACCCAACTCACGCAAACGAGCTAAAAAAGTTTGTACGCCTAATTTTTCTAATACTCTTACTGCTGGTATATTCAAAGAATTCGCCAATGCTATCCGCACTCGTACTGGCCCTAAAAAACTTTTATTGTAATCTGTAGGACTATAAAGTTTTGCTCCAGGAATAGCATAGTTTGCAGGCACATCTGCCAGAATTGTATTTGGGCGAATCACACCTTTTTCTAAAGCCAGTTCATACAAAAATGACTTGAGGGTAGATCCAGGTTGACGCAGCGCCTGTACTCCATCATTGCGCCCCAATTTTGCTTCATTAAAGTAATCAGGCGAACCGACGTAAGCCAAAACTTCTCCTGTGTGGTTTTCAACTACTAAAGCAGCCGCGTGATGAACATTGTTGGCAGCGAGAGAGGAAAGTACTTGCTGTAACTGTGCTTCTACAAATTGTTGCAAAGGACGATCTATTGTGGTGCGGATGGGAGAACCCCACCCCGGCTTCGCCACCCCTCCCCGCAAGCGGGGAGGGGTTGGGGGAGGGGTACTCGTTAACCAAAACAAAAAGTGTGGTGCAGCAATAATTCCTCGTTGGCGAGACTGAAACGAAACTTTTTCAGCATATGCACGTTCTGCTATTGGGTTAGTGATATATCCATCTTTTGCCATACGATTGAGGACATATTTCTGCCGTTGTTTGAGGCGTTCCCAATGCTGAAGCGGATCAAAGTAAGTGGGATTATTGGGAATAGCAGCAAGAAGGCTGGCTTGGGCTAGATTTAGATCGCTGGCAGGTATGGAAAAATAGGTGCGAGCAGCTGCTTCTACACCATATATGTTTCCGCCCATCGGCAGACGATTAATATAAGCAGATAGAATTTCATCTTTGTTCATTCCCGCTGCTAATCGCCAAGATAGCCAAACTTCACGTACTTTACCTGACAGGTTGCGGGGTGCAGAATCTAACATTCGTGCTAGCTGCATGGTAATTGTGGAAGCACCGGAAACTACTCTTTTAGCTTGAATTGAATCTTTGAGGGCGCGAGCAGCTGCTTTTAGATCTAACGCGCCATGATGATAAAAGTCTCCGTCTTCGGCGGCTAAAATTGCATGGATGAAGTGGGGAGAAACTTGATTGAGGGGAATAACAGATGTGTGTTCTCGATCGCTAGTAAGAATTGTTCCTAACGGTATCCCATTGCGATCGCTAAATTCGAGTGCGAGTTGTTCTTGGGCAATATCTGCGGCATGAATGGGAGCAAAATACGGTAGTAAGCGCACCAAAAGGCAGATGAGCAGTAAAGCCAGAATTATTTTGCTAGTTCTGCGATTGGGCTGATGCCAAACTTTCTGCTTGATTGGGAGAAGCCATTTTTTCGCTTGTTTCATCAGCGAATCCTTTGCCAAAGAAAAATTACCTTAATTGTTGCGCGGTAATTACAGCTTGATCGGGAAAGTTTTCAAACTTGTAACAACAATTCGGACACAGATCCCCGACTTTTAAAAGAAGCCAGAGTTCTTGTCTTTTTTTAATAAAAATACATAGTATTTAATGTTTAAAACATATAGTGAATTTTCGGAACAATTAGACTAAAGTTGGTATCAATACAATAAACCTTGATAGTTTGGTAGGGTGGGCATTGCCCACTCTATTTTTGCTTGTCATTTATAATTTTTAAATTGTAATTATTAAATATGCTCATAAAAATTCTACTCAAGTTCCTGCTTGTTATTGCACTTTTGATAGGAATAGCAGGATGTAATTTAGTTGGTATTGCCCCAGGTAAAGAAAGATTGCCAGAGGTTTTGGCGTTATCTTTACCCCAGTTACCTGATTGGATAGAACAAATTAGTCCGATTGGAGAAGCAGCACCTCTCAATCAAATTCGTATCCGGTTTCAAGAAGCTTTAATTCCTGTTGAAAGTCTTGATAGTCTAGAACAGCAGAATTTATTACAAAAATTTGCACTTGATCCACCTTTACCCGGTCAATTTCGATTTTTGACACCGCGCATGGTAGGATTTCAAGCTGATAAAGTACTGCCAAAAGCAACACGGTTGAAAGTTACGCTAAAGGCTGGTTTAGCTGATTTAAAAAATCATCAACTTGACAAAGATTTAGCTTGGACTTTTAATACAGAACCTATCAAGCTAACTAATTTACCTGGTAAAAACCCAATTGAAAAATCTGAAGTTGAACCAATAGACTTGCAGTCAAAATTTCAAGTCACTTCTAACGTTGAATTGGATATAACATCAGTTCGAGAGCATTTAAAATTAATTTCAGAAGGTAAAAATAAGGGTATAGGCTTTAAAGTTGAATTAGCAAAAGCAGAAAAACCGACAGAAACACAAGATCCGTTGGAAAAATTTGACTCTTCTGCCCGTGATTGGATTTATAATCTTACTCCACAGCAAAGTTTAGAAAAAGCTACTAATTATCGCTTAGAGTTTTCTCCTGGTTTACGTCCAGCTTATGGTAATTTAGCTAGTGATAAAAATTTTGTTAGTAAGATAAGTACTTATTCGCTTTTGGCATTTAAAGGTATTAAGTTTTATGGGCAACCAAATGCGGGAGGTGCTTATGGAAGATTTGTGAAAGGTAGCCCTCAGTTAGAATTTAATAATGGCTTGGTTGCAGATTCTGCAATTGCAAGTATTAAAGTTAATCCTGCACCCAAATCTATTTCTAAAGTTATCCAAGTCAACGACAAAGAAAATATTATTAGTATTAATCCTTACGCTTTAGAGCCGACTACTAATTATACATTTACTATAGATGGTAATCTGAAAGACCAATTTGGACAGACTTTAGGTAAACCAGTCACAGTTAGATACAACACTGGAGATTTGGCGGGTGATATTTGGGTTCCTGAAGGTTTAAATATTTTCCCTGCCGGAAAAGATTTGCAGTTGAATATTTCTACAGTCAATCTTCCAGAAGGAAAGTATAAAGCTGCTTATCGAGTGGTACAACCAACAGATTTAGTTTATTTCAATTCTGCTTATCCCAAAGGGAATGGAAATGATTTACTACCTAAATCCTCAGAATGGCAAAGCTTTAAAGTAGCGGCTAAGAAAAATCAGTCTGTTGAGGTAACTGTTCCTTTACGAGAAAAACTCAATTCTCCGATCGGAATGTTAGCCTATGGAGTGCAAGCACGTACTAATAAATATCAAGAGAACGGTAAGGAGTTATGGAGAGAACCCATAACCTATGGCATAGTGCAGTTGACAAATTTAGGTGTATTTGCACAGTGGTTTCCTAATTCGGGTTTGATTAGAGTACATCATCTTGCGGATGGTTCACCAGTCAAAGCAGCTAATATCGAAATTTATGAATCAAAATTAGAGGCAAAATCACGTCCTCAACCTGTACCTTGCACATCAGGTAAAACAGATGAAAATGGTACTCTCAGGCTAAAACGTGAAGATTTAGAACAATGTTTTACTGGTAAAAAAAGCTTTGAGAAAGCACCACAGTTATTAGTCATTGCTCGTGAAAATCAAGATTGGGCATTTGCTCGTACTGAAGAATATAGTGGTGCCTATGGCTATGGAATTTATGCAGATTGGGATGATGGTAAACCGATATCACGCGGGGTAATATTTTCCGATCGCCAACTTTATCAACCAGGAGAGAAAGCTTGGTTAACTGGTTTTGCTGATTATTTGCAAAATGGCACAATTCAGCAGGATAAGGATGCTGATTACCAATTAACTCTGGTAAGTTCGGATGGACGAAAGACAAATTTAGGCACAAAAAAAACTAATGAATTTGGCACGTTTTCTCTAGAATTACCCATCAAAAAGACTCAGCCATTAGGCTACTATACAATTCAGGGGAAGGGTAAAAACGGGCAAGAAATTTCTGGAGAGTTTCGCGTGGCAGAGTTTAAGCCACCTAATTTTAAAGTCGAACTCTCTTTAGATAAAAAATTTGCTTTAATTAATGACAAAATTGAAGCGAAAGCTACAAGTAACTATTTATTTGGCTCTCCTGTAGAAGGAGGTAAAGCTCAATATTTTATAACTCGCCAGCAGACTAATTTTATTCCCAAAGATTGGGAGGAATTTGCTTTTGGTAAACAGTGGTTTTGGCCGGAGGAAGCACCTTCTGTACCTAGCGATGTGTTGCAAACTAATACCCAATTAGATGTTAATGGAAAAAGTAATCAAACGGTAACGGTGGCGAAAGATTTACCTTATCCAATGACATATCGTGTAGATGTACAAGTTGCAGATGTTTCTAATTTATCTGTAGCTAATTCTAAAACTTTTACAGCCCTGCCGAGCGATCGCCTGATTGGTTTAAAAAGTAATTTTGTTGCTGAAGCTGGCAAGGCTTTCCCCATTGAAGTTATCGTCACCGATCCTACAGGCAAAGTACTCACAGGTCAACGGGTACGTTTGGAACTGCAACAGATGAAATACAGCAGTGTAACGCAGATAGTAGAAGGTAGTCAGACACCAAAAAATCAAGTTGAATATAAAACGATAGGACAAACAGAAATTACATCTGCAAATCATCCTCAAGCGGTAACACTCACACCAACCGAATCAGGTTCATACCGGATTAGAGCTAATTTTAGCGATGCCAGAAATGACATCACTGCTACTGATTTACAAATTTGGGCAACAGGTGAAAATCCCGTATATTGGGGTTCGCAAGAGCGCGATCACTTAGAAGTTAAACTTGATAAAAATGAATTCAAGCCAGGTGAAACTGCTACAGCTTTAATTCAATCTCCCTACCCAGAAGCAGAGTTATATTTTGCTGTGATTAAAGACAAACCCCTCTATCAACAAATAATTAAAGTTAGGGGAGGCGCACCACAAATTCAATTTCAAGTCACACCAGAAATGTTGCCCAATGCAGCTGTGCAAGCTGTGTTAGTTAGACAGGGTGTTCCTCTCAACCAGGTAGAAGCCGGAAGTTTGGATAAGTTGGTGAAAATAGGTTTTGCACCTTTTAATGTCAACTTAGAAGATAAATATTTAAAAGTGCAAGTCACCCCATTACAAGCATCACTTGAGCCGGGTGCAGAGGAAACAATACAGCTAGAACTCAAGGATAATCAGGGGAATCCCAGCAAAGGACAATTTACGGTGATGGTGGTAAATGAAGCAGTGTTACAACTTTCTGGCTATCGTCCACCGGATTTGGTAAATACAGTTTATGCAGAACAAGCGATCGCTACCCGCTTCAGCGATAATCGTCCACAGGTAATAGTAGAGCAAGAATCTGTTGCTAAACCCAAAGGTTGGGGATATGGCGGTGGTTTTTCATCGGGTGCAGCAAATACCCGCATCCGCAAAGACTTCCAAGCTCTTGCTTACTACAACGGCTCAATCCTCACAGATGATAATGGTAAGGCACAGATTACATTCAAACTACCAGATGACTTAACCACATGGCGAGTCATGGCTGTTGCCACCGATGGAAATCTGCGTTTTGGCAACGGCGAAGGAACTTTTCTCACAACAAAGCCCTTATTAACTAACGCCATACTGCCACAATTTGCCCGCCCTGGTGATAACTTCCAAGCTGGCTTATCTGTAACTAACAACACTGGCAAAACGGGAACTCTCAATATTAATGGTGAAGTTAGCGGGGCAGTGCAGTTTGCTGGAATTAATCCTCAAACGAAAGCTTTGCAAACCAAAACTGAATTAGCTACTGGTGCTTATCGCTTCCCAATGGCGGCGAGTAGTTTTGGAGAAGGCAAAATTCGCTTTACTACTCAGCTAAATGGTGTGGCGGCAGATGCTTTTGAAGTACCTCTGGAAATTAAGCCACTGGAAATTACAGAACAAGTTGTGGAAACTGGTACGATCCCCCCAACCCCCCTTAAAAAGGGGGGATTGAGGGGGGATCAAACGAAGATTCCTCTCAATGTCGAGAAAAATACTGTCTCAGAAGCAGGTGGTTTAGATATTCAGTTAGCGAGTACTCTCATACCAGAGATTAAAGCACCAGCACAACAAGTTTGGCAGGATGATGACTTGCCTTTTGCAGAACCAGCGGCGAGCCAGTTGTTGATTGCTGCAAATCTGCAAACTCTATCAGAAAAATATAGTCAGACCTTTGCTGAATTTAATCCTACCAAACAAGCCAGCCAAAGTATTGAAAGATTGCAAAAACTCCAACTTGCCGATGGTGGTTTTGCCGCTTTCCCAGGGCAAGAAAAATCCGATCCTTGGGTTTCTACTTACGCAGCCAAGTCTTTAGCTAAAACAAATCAGGTGTTTCCTGCCTTAGTTAATACTAGAATGCTCTCCCAACTTAAAGGATACTTGCAAAAAATTCTAGCAAACCCCGGACAATACGAATTTTGCAAGCAGCAACTGTGTAAAAGCCAGATGCAACTCAACGCCTTAATGGCTTTGGCAGAATTGGGAGACAAACGCAATACTTTCCTGGCAGATATATACCAACAGCGCAACGCTTTTGATCCAGTCATGCAGATGAGATTAGCGCGATATTTATCTCAATTTCCAGAATGGCAGGATGAATCGCAACAACTTTTGAGCCAACTACAACAAAATATATATGAAACTGGTCGCAGCGCTGTTGTAAGTTTACCCCGCAGTTGGGGATGGATGAGTTCACCAACCACAGCACAAGCGCAAGCTTTACGCTTGTTTGTGACTCAGCAAAGTAAACCAGAAGTTGTCGATAGGTTGTTGCAAAGTCTTTTAGCACTGCGACGAGATGGAACATGGCAAACTAGCTATGATAATGCCCAAGCGCTAACAGCTTTAGTAGAATACAGTCAACTGCAACCCACACCACCGAATTTTGTTGCCACAGCACAATTAGCGAATAGAAAACTGGGAGAAGCTAAATTTGCAGGCGATCGCAATCCTAGTTTAGAAATAAAAGTGCCTATGGATAAATTACCCCGTGGGCGTCATGATTTACAATTGCAAAAATCTGGAAAAGGTACATTACATTATTTAGTTGCCTATCGTTACCGCTTGCAGGGAAATCAGCCAGGTAGGTATAACGGTTTACGAGTAACGCGGGAAATTCGCAACATCAACGAAGAAAAAGTGCTTCAAAAGACAGGGCTTTACGCTTTTGACAAACCTTTAACTTTAAAAACAGGTCAAGTTTTTGACATTAATTTAGAAATAATTGCCGATCGCCCCGTAGAGCATATGGTGATAACAGATCCCCTGCCAGCAGGCTTGGAAGCGATAGATGAAAGTTTCCAAACAGCGACATCTGCATTGCAAGCACCAGCCGACAGCTGGCAACTGGGTTACAAGACTATCCATCGTGATCGCATTGTCGCCTATGCAGATCATTTGGAACCAGGAGTCTATAACTTACATTATTTAGTGCGTTCTGTTACTCCTGGTACTTTTACATATCCCGGCTCTGAAGTACACCTGCAATATGCACCGGAAGAATTTGGACGAGCAGCCGAGTCTACACTAGTGCTAGAGGAGCGTGGATAATTCTTAATGTGTGGCGTACCCTCGTTACCAGGTTCAACCTGGTAACAAGAACTAGAGCCTCTGGCTCTCTCGAATGGTGCAATATATCATACCTGTAGAATAGAAGCGATCGCATTTCATGTGGAAGGGTTACGAGAAGAGGGTTTGCCTATTCCTGAAGCCACAACCTTATGTGAGTATGTTGAGGCTGGATAATCATTGAAACGAACCCATTTCAACTAATCAAATAATGATTTCATACTCAAGCTTAAGCCGATGTATTAGTTAAAAACAGCCTCACTTTAAATTAACCGTATATTGCAAGCCAAAAATTTGATGCTAGATACAAACAGAGCGATCGCTTACCAGTTATCACTCAAAATATATACCCAAAAATAATGATGGCATCAAATAGATAGTAATGCCATAATTGCAGCAACCAAACCACTTTTTCATATGGAACTTTTTACAATTGGACATTCCAATCACAGTATTGAAGAATTCATAACACTACTGCAAAATTACAAAGTAACAGCCTTGGCTGATGTGCGATCGCATCCCTACAGCCGCTATTTACCTCACTTTAATTATGCAGAACTCAAGCCAACTTTAATCAATGCAGATATTCACTACGTATTTTTAGGACGTGAACTGGGAGCAAGACCAAACGATCTGAGTTACTATGTTGATGGCAAAGCGGTGTTTGAAAAAATAGCATCTTCCCAACAATTTGCAGAGGGTATTCAGCGAATATTAAATGGAGCAGAAAATCACAGAATTGCTCTCATGTGTGCTGAACAAGATCCGATTACTTGCCATCGCTCAATTCTAATCTGTCAGCACCTGCGCCAATTTCCCTTAGACATTAAACACATTCTGAAAAATGGAGATTTAGAATCACATTCTTTACTTGAAGAAAGACTTTTAGCATTACATGGGCTTCAGCTACCAGAAATTCCTAAACAAGTTCAATTATCTTTGTTCGATGATGTATTAATTTCTGAAGAAATAAAGAGTCATTATTCCAGAGAAAAATCTTTGCAAGAAGCTTACAAGCGCCAAGGTGAGCAGATTGCTTATACAGAAAAAACGGAGAATACAAATGCATCAATCAATTAGTTTATTTACAATTGGCTTTACTCAAAAAACCGCTCAAAAATTCTTTGATACTCTAGTTAATGCTGGAGTTAAGCGAGTTATTGATACACGACTAAATAATGTTTCTCAGTTAGCCGGTTTTACCAAACGTGCAGATTTAGAATATTTCTTACTCAAAATTGGCAACATTGAATATACTCATATTCTAGACATGGCACCAACGAAGGATATTTTAGATGCCTATAAAAAAAATAACGGCGATTGGGAAATCTATGAAAATAAGTTTTTGCAATTAATGAAAGAACGCCAACTGGAAAATAAAGTTTCACCTGAGCTTTTAGATGGTAGCTGTTTGCTCTGTAGTGAAGCTAAACCACACCATTGCCATCGTCGCCTAGTGGCTGAATATTTGCGTGACAAATGGGGAAATATAACCATATGTCACCTTTAATAATTTATGGTTCAAATCATCTGTTTAGCTAATTCTAAAAAATATGGCGATCGCTGCATTGCTGGCATTGAAAACTCTACAGGTAAATGGATTCGCCCCGTCACTAATCTAGAACACGGACAAGTTCCCAAAGAAATGTGTTTGGTGGATAATGAAGAGCCAAGATTGTTAGACATTTTAGAAATTCCACTTCTCGATACCTGTCCTGGCTATGAATACGAAAATCGCCTAATTGTGCATGGTAAATGGCAGCGTGTGGGGCAAGCTTCCATTGCTGATATACTTCAGTACTGCGAAGGAGAAATTCTTCACAGCCAATGGCAAACCTCTGTTCCTATTTCCTTTTTAGAATCACTGCTTGAGCACCAAAGACGTACATTGCAACTGATGAGAACAACTAAATTTCAGGTTGATTACTGTGAAGGCACAAGAAAGTGGGAAGCTTCTATACTTACAGCCAACGCACAAACAATCAGAGCTAAAATCACAGATTTAGCTTTGATTGATAAACTCAACCAAGGTACAACAATAGGAAATGAATGTTTAGTTACTATTAGTTTAGGACAGCCTTGGCGGAAAACAGACTTAGATGAATTTGCTTGTTGGAAACTGATTGCAGGCGTGATTGAATTATCTAAATCAGACTTGATTTGGATGGAAATGCAACGACTGGGTTGGAGTCTAGCACAAGGGCGCTCCTACTTACACGAAACCTACAACAAGCGATCGCGTCAGGAATTGACTAGCACTGAAATTACTGAGTTTTTGAATTACCTCAAATCCCTTCCTACTCCTTCAAACATAACAGTCTAGTTGCGATCGTCTCCCTTTTTAAACGAGCGATCGCATTGTTGTCTTTACAGGTGGTGTAAAGTGAACATTGAGCGTTGCTGAATTGAGGTATGAAATTTAAAAACCAGGCATTTAAAACTCTTACTCTCTGCGACTCTGCGTGACGCCAGTTGCTACAACGCGGGGAACCCGCGCAACGCACTGGCTCCTCTGCGTGAGACACATTCATACTTTAAATCAGCAACGCCGAACATTGAGCAACTATTTCGGAACTAGCTTGAGTGTAGCTGTAGTCTTTGCTGCAATACTCTTGTTCTCCCACAACATGGGATGATATTCAATTTTGCTCCAAGGAGTAATCATATCAGTGTAGTGCTTGTGGAAAGCGTGCCCTGACTGCCCAGGAGCGTGAATGGCTAATGAGTTGTCCAAATTTGCCATATCTACTATCATCCGCATCGAAGGAATATCAGTCACCTGAAAAGAAGATTTATTTGCTCTCCAGCGGTTAGCATTGACAGTTTCCCCATTGCCTGCCGTGGTAAAAGAACCACGATTAAACAAAGCCTCAATCGGTGCCACCCCAGATTTGCCCAAAGTAGCATTAACAAAAGTGATAGTATGCAGCTTACCCCAGTTCCAGTTTTTAAAGTTTTTCCCTTGAATTTGTTCTAGCTCTGCCACTGCTTCTGTGAAAGCTTGCCGCAGAATGTAGTCGCGATTTTCAATGGCAGGAGTTTTGCTGTTATCCCACCAGTTACTATTAGGCTGCTTCACTAAATTTTCCACCACAGCATACCAGCGATCGCCTCCATCAGGAAAGTACTTTTGAGGTAGTTGATCGTGGAAAGTATCGGCTAGCAAATGTTTCCAGAAAGTCTCAAATAAAGCCGCAGCAGGCGATGTCATTCCTAACTGCAAATCCCAATCTTGTAACAATTTTTGAGCTGCTTGCAGTTGGGGAGTATTGAAAGAGATAGCTTGCAGCAACGGTACTAACGTCTGAGCATTCAAATTGCGATTGTCACCTTGCATCTGCTGTATGTCGTTGACAGATAAAGGCTGAGTTTGCTGTTCAATCATCTCCACAATGCGTTTTGCCCGGTAGCCATAAACCCAGTCTTTAGTAATCACGTAAGGATATTCACTAGCTACTGAATTGTTTGCGGTAGCAATGTAACCTTGAGGCGGATTGAAACTTTGCGGTAAATTCTCAAAATCAATGTAGCCTTGCCAATCATATTTATCTGTCCAACCAGGAACAGGATAGCGTCCATCTCCCTGAGCGCGTATAGGGTATTTACCTGGCATCTGGTAGCCAATATTGCCTTCTACATCAGCATAAACTAGATTTTGAGCAGGAACATCAAAATTGCTAGCGGCAGTGCGAAACTCCTGCCAATTTTGAGCGCGATTCAGTTGGGCAATTGCATAGGCAAGTCTGGATGGTTCTAGAGCTGTCCACCGCAAAGCAACGACATAGTTTTGTGGTAGATTGGAGTACTGAGTTGAATTAAATTGTTTCAAATTAGGTGCAACATCCGAAAGAATCGGCCCATGCCTGGTATAGCGCACCGTTTGTACAATCGGCTCACTACCTGCAACTTGAATTGTTTGTTTCACAAGTTGCATATCCACCCATTTACCATTCACCTCATACTGATTGGGGTTGTTTGGGTTGACTTTTTCGATGTACAAATCCATGACATCAGATTGAACATTCGTGACACCCCAAGCAATGCGATCATTATGACCGATAATTACCCCTAGCATTCCCGCGAAGGAGAAGCCAGTCACGTCATAAGGACACTCTTTACTTTTGGGTGTACAGTGCAAACCAACCTCATACCAAATAGAGGGCATTTGCGCAGCTAGGTGAGGATCGTTTGCCAATATAGGTTTGCCTGTAGTCGTGCGCTTCCCAGATATAACCCAACTATTCGAGCCAATTCCTACTCCTGTTGAGCCGATTAGTTTCTCTAAAGCCAACATTGGTTTGCTAATTGGCTCTAAAGCTTTTGTCACAACATCTACAGAATAGTGGCTAGTGATTTCCAACTTTTGTTGGGCTTGTTTCTGTGCTCCTCTTTCATGTCTAAATCCAGGCAAAATCGTTGGCAGATTTTCAGGGTAAGGCGGAAAAAGTTCTTCTACCTGAGCAGGAGTGAGGGTTTTAAGCAAGATAGCGCGTTCTATTTCGCGATCCAAATTTCTACCCAAATCGTAAGCCATTACTTTACCCCAAGTTAGGGAGTGTAGCGGTTGCCAAGGTTCCGGTTTATACCCAGGATTGAGAAGCTTGAGGACTGCGTATTCTAAACTTAAGGCGCTGCCTTGACGCTGTTTGAGATAGGCATTGACACCATCAGCATAAGCTTGCAGATTCGCTTTCATCTCTGCATCCATTTGCTGGATTTCTTGTTGTACCACCCTTGCCCAACCCATAGTCCGCAGATATCTATCAGTCTCAACCTGGGAAGAACCAAACATTTCTGCCAACCGCCCAGAACCGATGTGTCGCCAAAAGTCCATTTGCCAAAAGCGGTCTTGAGCGTGTATGTAGCCCTGTGCTAAGAATAGATCGTAGGAATTGGTAGCGAAAATGTGGGGTATTCCCCATCGATCGCGCCGAACTGTAACTTCTGCTTTAATTCTAGGTAGTTGAATTGTGCCACTTTCTCTAGGAAAAGATTGACGGATAGTATAGGTGGCAAATCCCGCGAGCGAAAGCCACAAAACTAACAGTAAAATCACGATGATTTTTAGTTTTTTAGGCAACCAAAGTTTACCAAAGCTTTTCATGTCAGCCTACTGTGGCATAAAAATTACGGCTATTATACTGCTCATACCAATTTTGGGTTTTAGTAAAAAAGTAAGCATTAATGAACCCCGGTTTGCACGCGCCAGAATCCTGCATAGATGCCATCAAGCGCTAGTAATTCCTCATGCGTACCTTGCTCAACAATTTGACCATGATCCATCACACATATGCAATGACTGTTGCGAATCGTGGAAAGACGGTGAGCGATCGCAATCGTAGTTCTATTCACAGTAATCTTGTCTAAAGAGCGCTGAATTGCTGCTTCTGTCTCGTTATCCACCGCAGATGTCGCCTCATCTAAAATCAAAATCGGTGGATCTTTCACAATTGCTCTGGCTATAGCAATACGTTGGCGTTGTCCCCCAGATAACTTTTGTCCTCGTTCCCCGACTATTGTTTCATAACCTTGAGGAAGCCGCATAATAAAATCATGTGCTTCAGCTATTTTTGCAGCATTGGCGATCGCTTCATCTGTAGCATCAAAAGTACCGTAGGCAATATTTTCTGCCACTGTACCATGAAATAAAAATACATCTTGACTCACTAAACCAATGCTACGACGTAAATCAGATAAATTCAATTTTTGAATATCAATTCCATCAATAGTAATTACACCATTAGAAGTATCATAAAAACGCAGTAATAATTTAACTAATGTGCTTTTACCCGAACCAGTTGAACCAACAATAGCAATAGTTTTTCCGGCAGGAATATGCAAAGATAAATTCTTAATTATTGTTTCACGATTTTGATAGGCAAAAGTAACATTTTTAAATTCAACTTCACCCCGTACTTTTTCAACAAATAAAGGTATATCTCCTGTCGTAATTTGGATGGGAGTATCTAACAAATCCATAACGCGCTTCGTAGAAGCCATTGCTCGTTGATATCTATCAAAAGTTTCTCCTAAAAATACCAACGGCCACAATAACCTTTGTACTAAAACCAATAAAACACTATAATTACCTATAGATATTCTTCCTGCATATGCTGCCATCCCTCCCAAAAATAATAAAGCCGTGAATCCGACTAAAACCAACATTCTAATTACGGGGATAAAAGCGGCAGAAAGTTTAATTGCTTTGGCGTTACTTTTTTTATAAGCCTCACTTTCATTTGCTAATCTTGCACTCTCATAATTTTCAGCAGTATAACTTTTAATTGTACTAATTCCACTGATATTATTTGCTAAACGAGAGTTCAGAAAACTGACTTTTTCTCTGACATCAGCATAACGAGGTTCGAGACGTCTTTGATATACCAGAGAACCCCAGAGAATAAATGGCATTGGCAACATTGCTGCTATGGTGATGCTAGGAGGTAAAATAAAGAGCGCACCACCAATTAAAATTATGAATGAAGTAGTAACTTGAATAATTTCATTTGCTCCCCCATTTAAAAAATCTTCCAGTTGGTTGATATCATCACTCAAAATAGACATCAAGCCACCTGTACTACTGTCTTCAAAATAAGCTGACTCTAAATGTTGTAAATGATTGTAGGCATCTAGGCGTAAATTATGTTGGATATTTTGGGCTAAATTCCGCCAAAGCCTGTCATAGGCATACTGAGAAAGCGATTCAAATATCCAAACAATAACAGTGATTAGTGAAAGTAAAACAAATTGCCATAATACATCTCTAATTCCTAATTTACCTATGAAGGAATTTTGTTGCTGTACTAATATATCTACAGCAACACCGATTAACCAAGGTGGTGCTAAATCTAAGATTGTATTAATAATAGAATAGGTTGAGGCCTGATAAATTTGTGAGCGATAATTTTGTCCGTAGTTAAGTAAGCGTTGAAGGGGAGAACGTTTATTTGTTGTTTGATATGGTTTTGATGTCATTATAATAACTAGAAATTTTAGTCTTCTGTTTTACCTAGCCATTGAAATTGCAGTTACCAAAATACGTAAATTCTACTATTTTTTGGTATGTAAGTCTATCCAAAAACGGCAAAATATTATCCTAATTAGGTAATTATGAGTGAATTAGCGGTATATATACAAAAAATGTATCAGTTTGGCTGATTTACTCTAGTGCTTAGAATCACTTCAAAGTTAAGATAATGAAAAAGCGCGATCACTTTTGACAGAATTTTTGACTATAGCGCTGATGATTTGAAGTCAGTTGCTCAGTCATGTATGCGCCATCTCCGTGTCATCTAATTTTTTGTCATCTACCGAAAGTAATAAATAATTTAGTATCAGGTTAACTGATAGATCCCCAGATATTAATAACAATCCTGATAAATTAGGTTATTGCTAATGCCACTAATTTTGTTATAGTAATTAGGGTTAAATAAAAATAACTCTCAATAAATTTCACTAACTAACTCCAATAACTCGCTAACATTAGCGTTTTACAACATCAGAGCTATCAGCAGTTGGTTTAACTTATCATCACCGTAACTAGCTACTGATAATCTTGCAGAGGTAATAGAAAACACCTAGCAAGAAACTTCTACATATCAAAATATCTTAGCTTGTCTGCAATATACCTCTGATTCCACAGGCACCCCTAAGGGTGTAGTGATTATTCCCAGCCTAACAGAGTTAAAAGGAAAAATGAAGATTAGAGTAACTTCTGCCTACCAAAATTATTTGATCCAAGTACCCTAGCGCTCTGTTTTAGTAATGAGTACCAACAACCTCAAGAAATTCACTTTAATCGGCAGCTTATACATATCACAGTATATGCCCGCATTTTTTCTCTCTCAATCTCTGCCTATTTTACTACGTCAGCAGGGTCTTTCTTTAGAGGTTATTGGCTTGCTTCCTATTCTGAGTCTTCCAATGGCGCTGAAATTTCTTTGGGCACCTGTGATTGACCGTTATAGTTTTACTCGTTGGGGACATTATCGATTCTGGATTATCTGCTTTCAATTTTTGATTGTGGGAATTACAGTAATTTGTGCTTTTTTAGATCTCCAAAAAAATTTAACTATCTTGCTTATATGTATGGGTGTATTATTTTTCGCTGGAGCTAGTCAAGACATTGCCACAGATGCTCTGGCGATTAGTCTACTAGAACCGCAAGAGCGAGGTTTAGGTAATGCTATACAAGGTTTAGGTAATGCTTTGGGAGGTATTCTTGCTGGCGGAGGATTGCTAATTCTGCTGAATAGGTGGGGATGGAGAAATGTTCTGCTGATAATAGCGCTAACTGTGATGATAGCAATAATTCCAATATTATTACATCAAGAAAAAATACAGCAAACAAGGTATGTAAAACAGGATAAAGCAGTAAATACCACAGATGAACAAGCTACAAGTCGCAATCAAAAACTATCAGCCAAATTAGGAAATATTCTTTTAATTCCTATTTCTTACTTCAAAACATTTATCAACTTCTGTAATCTTCCTGGAATGTGGTATTGGTTGCTGTTTTTATTACTGTATATAGCAGGCAATGCTATGGCACCGATCATGTTTCGTCCTCTGTTAGTAGATATTGGCTTGTCGTTAGAAGAAATCGGGTGGTTGCTGGGAATTGTGAGTGTATGTATTACAATGATTGGCGGTTTGTTAGCAGGTGTTTTAATTAATTCGTTAGGTCGAAAACGTGCTCTTTTGTTGTTTGGTTCATTCTGGGTTGTTGCCAGAGCTGCTTTTCTACTTCCGGCGTTTAATATAGCTAGTTTACCTATTCTTTATTTTGTCATAACGGTTACTAGTATTACTAGTGGAATGATAGCAATTACTACATCCACAATCATGATGGATAAAAGCCGGAAAGAAACAGCTGGCTCTGATTATACTTTTCAAAATTCAATAGCTTACTTTGGTGGTACTATAGCTGCTGCTATTGGTGGTCTACTGGCTACAGTGATTGGATTCAAGGGAGTTTTTACAGTTAGTATGGCGATCGCACTTGTCAGTGTTATTTTAGCAACAAAATTATCTCTTGCCACTGATTTTCAAAGTCTCAAGAAAATATCTGCGTAAACACTTTAACAATTACCACACAAATTTTTTCTTAGTATAAATCATAAATAACTGGCTGTATTCATCTCACAAATTCTTAATATTATATTGAGATAATAATCAATATGCAAACTCAAAATACTCTACAAATTTCTCTAACAGATTGTCGTTTTTGCTCGCTAGTTTCAAAAGCCAACTCAGAAGACCAAATTGGAACAGCAGTCACTTGCGATCGCTGGGTAATTATGGAATTTAGGCAACCTTGGACGTTAGAATCTTTTCAACAAAACCCAATACTTAAGGCACTAATGACTGGATTCCAACAAGTAGTTTTACAGCATGGAATCAATCTTAGACCAATGTTAATTGCCCCTGACCGCGAGTATTCTGTCCCAAATTTTACTCGTGTATTATATTACTATCGTCCTGCCAAAATGTTTGCCAAATTTGAGAAACAAGAATATCTTGTTCCAGAGGGAGAAACAATAGATTTAATTACAGCAATCCTAAATCACTCAGTCAACCAACCCAACGATTTACCAAGGTTTCAGCAATATCAGCAACAAACTAACCATATTCGTGAAATCTTGGTTTGTACTCATGCACAAATTGACCTTGCTTGCGGTCGTTTTGGCACACCTTTGTATCGACGATTACGCAAAGAATATGCTCCAGTCGCCAACGGAAAATTAAGAGTATGGCAAACCAGTCACTTTGGAGGTCATCAGTTTGCTCCAACTCTAGCTGACTTTCCTCAAGGACGGTTATGGGGACATTTAGAACCACAAGTGCTGGATTTACTGATTCAGCAAAATGGTTCTCACTCTGACTTGCGCCAGTACTACCGAGGATGGTCGGGTTTGACCAAATTTGAGCAAATAGCTGAACGCGAAATCTGGATGCAGTTGGGATGGTCTTGGTTTGATTACTTAAAAGCTGGAGAAATAGTTGCACAAGAACAAGTTGATGACAAGCATGAAGCTAATTGGGCTGAAGTGCGCATTCATTTCGCAGCTACCGATGGTAGTACATCTGGTATCTATGAAGCTAGAATAGAAGCTATAGGTGAGGTCATGAGTGCATTAAACTCAGGCAAGCCAATGCAACTAAAGCCTGTCAAACAGTATCATGTTAGCCATCTAGTCAAGATTCAGTAATTGTTTGAACTGTTTGCTAATTTGCAATTAAAACTGCACTGAAATTGAGCCAAGGACAGTCAAAGGCGCACCAGGTTCAATACCACTGGTTCTACTACCAGAATTGGAAGCGCCAAAATATTCGACATCGAAAAGGTTCTTGACGTTGATAGCAAATCGGTAGTTTTCTTGTTGATAAAAAACAGCAGCATTAGTCAGAAAGTAACTACCTAATTTGAAAGTGTTTGCTAAATCGCCTTCGCGATCGCTAACGTAGTTAAATCCAATCCCAAAGCCTAATCCCTCCAAACTACCTTTTTGGATAGTATAGGTTGTCCATAAACTGGCGTTGTGTTGAGGAACGTTAAACAGTCTATTACCAATCAGATTGCGATTCGTATCTTCTGTCACTTTAGCATCAGTATAAGCGTAAGCCGCAATGATATTCCATCCAGGTAAGATTTGTCCTACTACATCAATTTCAATACCCCGACTGCGTTCTTCACCACTAGCAATCGAAAAGTTAGGAAAGTTGGGATCGGGCTTGGCAACATTCTGTTTGGTAATATCGAAATACGCCAAAGTAGCAGAGAGCTTACCTTCAAATAGTTCAGCTTTTGCACCCACTTCATATCCTTCTCCCCTTTCGGGTTCAAGAGTACTACCAGTAACTGCGGTACCGGAATTGGGAGTGAAAGATTGTGAGTAGCTGGCGTAGAGAGAAAGTTCTTGAATCGGTTGATAAACAATTCCCAAACGTGGAGTAACAGCATTATCGCTTTGGGTTGTTTCAGAACTACGGGGGTTAACAGTTGTTGGATTGTTTATTGTTTTTTGTTCTACATTGTCGTAGCGCAAACCTGCCAGTAGTTTTAAATTGTCAAAAAGTGAAATCTGATCTTGTAGATAGATACCCAGTCTGTCTGATTCTTGTGTAAAATTAACTAGCACTGGTAAGTTGGCTAGATTAGGTCTAGGAGTAGCTCTGTAAACAGGATTAAAAATATTTAGAGGCGAAGAAAACCCAGGAGCAAACTGTCCAAAGAAATCTTGATTTTGGCGATTTATGTCAACTCCCAATAAAAGTTTATGCTTGATTGAACCTGTAGCAAACTCCCCTACAATATTAGTTTGTAAAGTATAAGTTTGAATATTTATGTCGCGTGTATTGAAGGAACGTTGAAGAATGCCAGTAGACTGATTAAATGGGCCTGGAAAATAAAAATCCGCCAGATAATCTTGATTGAAATATCGAAATGCGTTGTTGATTTTCCAATTGTCGCTGAAACGATGCTCTAGAGTGTAGCCAACATTGAAAAGACTCTGTTCACTTTTATCGTCTGGTTCGTTAGTGATGCGATCGCGAGGAACATTGATAACACCATTGCCAATGGCTACCAAACCCGCATCAAACGGTCTTCGGTCTTCGGTATACTCCAATCCGACTGTTAGATCGGTGCGATCGCTAATTTTCCAGGTTAAAGTTGGCGCTACAAATAATCGTTCGTTGGGCTGAGTATAGCCCCGAAACCCGTCATCTCGTCTATACAATGCATTCAGCCGAGCAAGTAGGTTGCGATCATCGGTTAAGGATTCAGAAATATCAATGCGAGGTGCAAAGAAACCATCGCTTCCTACCTGAACTTCTGCTGCATAAAAAGGGTCAGGTAGAGGCTTTTTATTCACCACATTAATCAATCCGCCCGGTTCAATATCACCATATAAAATAGAAGCTGGCCCTTTAAGGACTTCGATGGTTTCAATATTTGCTGTTTCTGGAATCACTTGGAAAGCGCCATATTGTCTGAAACCATCTCGCAAAAACGGCGCACTGTCAAAGCCACGAACAGTAAATTCAGTAAAAACTCCAAAAGTATTATCTGAGGTTACACCACTCACGTTCCGAAGTGCTTCATCTAGTTGGGTGGTTTGTTGTTCTTCAATAATCTGTCGAGGAACTACCTGAATTGATGCCGGAATATCACGTAGTGGTGTATCAGTTCTAGTTGCACTTGTGGCATTAGGTACAAAATAACCATCTTGCTCACCCGTGACTAGCAATTCAATTGGTTCATCATCCTGCGCTGATGTTTCTTCCTGTTGGGTTTCACTCTCCAGCTGGCTTGGTTGAGATTGTGGTGAAGGCGTAGAAGCGACTGCACTCGCAACACTAAAAATCAAACCCTCATCTGGACTGTCAAACAACTCAACAATTGGTGCATCTGCTTCACCCGTCACTGTTACTCGGATAGTACTAGCATCAAAGTTAGTAACCGTGATTTCGGTAATGCCTGCAATTGGTTTTTCAGAGCGGAATGTGAATGTCTCGCCACTAGGCAAACGCAGTTGAGTATTGAGAATATCAACAATAAAGCTATTACCAGTACTGCGATTTGTGATTTGCAACTCTTCCCCTTTGGATGTCTGTAAAATCAACTCCATGCCTTTGTCAGTAGAGTTGGCTTTGACTCCCGTCACTTGCACAACACTCCCCTTCAGCCCCCCAAGGGGGGAAGCAGGGGGGTTAGTTGGTGACTGTACAAGTACTTGTGTGCTAGTGAGAGGAAGGTCTCTAATTAAACTAGAATTGCGTAGCATCTTAGTAAGTGCAGATTTGCCTTGTAGCTGTTGATTGGGTATTACCTGAGACATTGCTAGATTTGTCATGCACAGCCAGAAACAAGCCGTCACTGACCCAACTTTCAACAACTGCTTTAATATCATTTGCTGTCCCATACCCTAAGTACTCTTGATAATGTAGTTATATACAATACAAATTTGATACAGATAATTACTACAATTTGCTAATATAATTAACCTCTTATTTGAGAATAATATTACATTAAAGTCATAGTTAACTGCAAATAATTATCATATATAGACTTTGCAATAATCTAACCTAACTCTCACGGAGCAGCCGCCAGCTGATTTTAATAGTCATAAGAATCGACTTCCCAAAGGTCAAAGAAATAGACTATATATAATCCTTAAGTTGAAACGTAGAATATTTAGCATCTATCATAAGATATATTCTTAACTGAGATAGTTACCCTCACTGCAAACAATTTTTTTGATAAGAATTGTCTATAGCTATATAGTTACAAATAAAATAAAATTCCACTAGACTAAGCAAAGTGTTGGAAATTAGTTGCAATAAGTAAACAACAAAAATTTTAGCCTGGTGGCTAGCGATCGCATAGTATTTCTCACAAAGCAGCATTGAACTATACCCCAGACTTTTCCCAATCACGTTCTACTGGAATATTGTTTAGACAAGGTTGATTTTGAGAAGTAATAAAATTTTGGGCTAAAACCCTCACAAGAGTAGAAAACAGGGAACTATTTGAATGCAGTCTTGACTGCTAGACCTATAAAGTATTTGCCCCATTTAAAAAATAGTGACATTAAGGAATTTTACTGCATGGATACTCTCAACATAATGAATACTCTCAAGGCAATATTGATTGATTTGGGGGTTGCGGAAGAGTTACTTCATGAAAGCACTTACCTGCAAAGCAATTTGCAGATTGATTCTATGGAAATAGTAGAAATTGCCTTGGGATTAAAACGTAAACTGGGAGTCAATCTCAAGCTCCAATCTCGACATGACATCACACTGAGTGAACTCTGTAATTTAGTTGCAGCTTCGATGGCTGCTAACACCAGGTAAAAGAGCAGTTATGTCTTCAACTACTTAGCGACATTTAATAAATGGTATTGCGATCGCTAAATTAAGTTCTAGTTTGAGCAACGAATAAGATAAAGGAAATCTAATAAGATGAATAGCATTTCTGAACAGTTGCCTCAAGTCTTTAATGTCGCAGCTCACTTTATAGAGAGCAACCTCAAACAACGGCGTAGTGAAAAAATAGCCTTTTATTATCAAGATCTGATATGCACTTATGCACAAGTTAGTAGCTTTGTGCAGCGTACTGCTAGGTTACTTTCTAGCCTTCATCTAGAGCGGGAAAATCGCATAGCTATCTTGCTACCAGACAGTCCAGAGTTTGTGTTTGCCTTCTGGGGTGCCATCTGGTTGGGTGCTGTGCCAGTTCCGATTAACACAGCCAGTAGTATAGATGATATCCGATATGTTCTACAGGATTCTCGTGCCAAGATTTTACTCACAACTAAACAATGGCAGCAGAAACTAACACCAATTCCATCTCAGTTTTTGCGTCATCTACTGCTGATGGATGGAGAAAACTCATTCATGTCCTTACTGACTGAACAAGATGAACTTCTGCCATGTGCAGATACCTCTCCTTACGAACCAGCTTTTTGGCTCTACACTTCCGGTAGCACAGGTCGTCCCAAGGGTGTAATTCACCTCCATCAGAGTATGGTGGTATGTGCAGAATATTATGGCAAAGCAACCCTTGGCTTAAATTCAGACGACATTATCTATTCAGTCGCTAAGATGCCTTTTGCCTATGGCTTAGGGAACACCCTTTATATGCCAATGGCAGTTGGTGCAAGTGCAGTGCTGTCGGATGCTAGCAATGCTTTTGATATCATTAGTGACATTCACCATTATCGACCCACAGTACTATTTGGCATACCCAGCGTCTATGCTTCTGTGTTAGTGGTAAAAGAAATCTGCGTTTTAGACGTTTCCTCTTTGCGTTTGTGTGTATCAGCAGCAGAACAATTACCTAAGAGTATTTGGCAACAATGGTTTGAAATTTACAACCACAAAATTTGTGAAGGGATAGGAACTACAGAGTTTTTACACATTTTTCTCTCCAATAGTGTAGAAGATTCCAAACCTGGAAGTTCTGGTCGTCCGATCGCTGGATATGATGTCCAAGTAGTAGATGAAAATGGCTCTCCCTGTCTGCCTGGAGAAATTGGCAACCTGCAAGTACAGGGAGAAAGTTTAATGCTGGGGTACTGGAATCGGCTTCCGGAGACAAGGAAGGTAATTTATGGCAATTCCATGCGCACTGGAGATAAATATTTGCAAGATCAAGAAGGCTATTTCTGGTTTATGGGACGCAATGATGACCTGTTCAAAGTCAACGGTCAGTGGATATCGCCTATGGAAATTGAAGATGTCTTACATCAACATCCACAGGTGTTAGAGGTAGCGATAACACAAGAGTTTATTGATAGCCAACATTTATCTCAGATTGTTGCTTATGTCAGTCTCAAACCAGGACAAGAGCCATCTTCAGAACTAAAAGATAGTATTTGTAAATTTGCCAAACAACAATTACCCCACTTTAAAGCTCCCAAAATAATTCGCTTTGTCCCCAACTTACCTCGTACCTCTACAGGTAAAATCCATCGCCAGTTACTAGCTAAAGCACAAAATTTCACTGTCCAAACAATTCACTAATAAATTATCCAAAGGTCAAATTGATGAGTACAAAATTAAAGACAGAAATCAAATATCATGAAACATTTATACCAGGTAAAAAAGATGCGATCGCTGTTTTGCAGAATCTTATTCAAGCTGGTATTTTTACGAGCATTCAAAGAGGTGAGTTGCACAAAGCAATTATTTCTCGCTCAGTTAAATTAGTTGGTAATTTGGATGTTTTAGGAACTTATGTAGTGGGAGCTAGAGTTAATAATTCAGCACGTTCTTACTGTCTCAATGTCGGAGATGTTAGTGCAGTTGGCTTTAGTCCTGAAATTCTTATGCAAGTTAGTGAAAATGGGTTTGTGATTACAAACCCCCTAGCAGCAACTCGACCTCGTGGAGAAAGTTTGGCAGAAGATATTCGCTTAAGCGGTGAACTATTTACAGATGCGAAAGAAGTAAAAGAACACTCTCTATCGATTTGGTTAGCACAAAATGAAATTACTTCACTGTGTTTACCAGAAACCATTAGAGTTTTTGATTTTATGGAAGTTAAAAAATATCGGTGTGTGCAACATTTATCATCTCGTGTCGGCGGTCAACTCAAGCCAGACAATACTTTGTGGGATGCTCTCAAGGTATTGTTTCCAGGGATTACTGTCTCTGGAATTAATAAAGAAAAAGCCCTAAATTGGATTGATCTTTTAGAAGACGAACCAAGAGGAATTTACGCTGGTGGAATCGGTTGGATAAATTGTCATGGAGCAGCAGATTTAGCAATCGCTATTCGTTCAGTTTACCAATATGGTGGCTCAATCTACTTAAATGCTGGGGCTGGCATCGTCGCCGAATCAGTTCCAGAAAAAGAGTATATCGAATCTGTCAACAAAATGAATACTATGTTGACTAACATTGTGTTGCAATCTTAACCAAGATTTTTCAGCGGTAAACTAGCAACAGCAATAGAGTGATAGAGTTGAAATTGAATGCATCTACTTATCTATCACTCTTTTCCAAATAATATTCAGATTCTTGAATAAGAGAAGTTCAAATTATGTCGAGCAATAAACTTTATCTGAAACAAAATGTAGTTGCAGAACCTTTATTTAATCAGTGGTATGCCTGGTCATATTTAATATCACCAGCAACTGCTGCCATGTATACAACGAATTCACATTTAAAAATCATGCATTCGTTTATATCAGCGCCCCATGTCCATATAACAGCGCTCAAAAATCCTAAAATGATTGGCGGCGCATTTATAAATTATGATGCTAGTAGAGTCGATGACATTAAAAACCTGCTGGACAAAATCACAAAATTTCAATCCCATCTTATAGATTTTGCCGCAGCCATAAAAGAACTTGAACTCATACTAAGAAGTGATGCAAAGGGATATTCTCTAGAAGCTATATATCAAAAAGTACCAGATATTTTAAAAGGTTATGTTGAGCTTGTTTATGATTTAAACAATCAACCTTCTATTCGCTTTATAGAAGGATTGCTTTATAAAAGCAAATACTACAACACCTCAGCACAAAGCATAGCACTATCATTAATAAATCAAGATGGTGGTCGTTCTTTTGCTTTTAGTACTCCCATTTTGAAAGCTGATAAATGTTTGCATTTAAACATACCATTTAACTCTAAAATCATAGATGAATTATTTAAAATAAAAAATATTCCTCAACCTGTAGAATACATTCAAGAACTTTTAGGAGTTCCAAAAAAAGAACAGGATAAACTTACATCACTTTTTACGGAAAAGTCACCTTCTCATTATGTTCAATATCATCAAGATGTTGTAAGAATTCGTTATTTTGGTCATGCTTGTATTTTAATTGAATATAAAAACAATAGTATTTTATGTGACCCTATTATTAACTATAAATATGATAATGCTCGTGAAAATTTAGTTCCTCGTTATACATACGAAGATTTACCAGAACGTATTGATTATGTATTAATTACTCATAATCACCAAGACCACTGTATGCTCGAAACTTTGTTACAATTGCGGCACAAAATTATTAACTTAATTGTACCTAAAAATAATGGTGGAGGATTAGCCGATCCTTCTTTAAAATTAATGCTGCAAAATATAGGATTTCATCAAGTGCAAGAAATTGATGAAATGGAAACCATTTCTATTGAAGATGGTATAATTATGGGATTACCCTTTTTAGGTGAACACGCCGATTTAAATATTAGATCTAAAATAGCTTATCTAGTTAACTTACAATCTAATTCAATATTATTAGCTGCTGACTCAAACAATATTGAGACAAAGTTATACAAGCATATTTATGATTATTTGGGCGAAATTAAAGTCATATTTGTAGGTATGGAATGTGATGGTGGCCCCTTAAGTTGGCTATATGGGCCATTATTAACTCAGCCTTTAAATAGAAAGTTAGATCAGTCCAGAAGATTAGATGGTTCAGACGCTAACAAAGTTATCGATTTAGTTAGTATATTTAATCCTCAATCTGTTTATGTATATGCGATGGGACAAGAACCTTGGTTAACGTTTCTTACTTCTATTCAATATACTCAACAATCTCGCCCAATTGTTGAAGCTCAGAAGTTAATTGAGGAATGTAAGCAGCGAGGAATTACAGCAGAATTATTATTTGGTCACAAGGAGATTTTTTTGAAATAGCTCTGGAGATTGTCACGATAATTTTATATATAATGCGAACCGATTTAATTTAAAGGTAAAACTCTTGAATAACAGTAGTGGTTTGTATTTATTATGGACATTAACAATACAACAAAAGTATTTTGGCAGCAGATGCTCAAGGATTTCACTGCACCAACTTCATTAGGAGTAGGGCAGATTTCTAGTAGTTCGTTTGCAGGGAAAAAGCAGTATGCTGATGAGCAATTGACTATATCTGCAACCATAACAGCAGAACTACAATCTTTTGTAAGTCAGTATCAGATAAATGTGGATACTATCTTGCAAGGTGTTTGGGCTTTGCTGTTGAGTTACTACAGTGGTGATGAAAAAGTGCTGTTTGGAACTGCATTTTCTGGTCGAAATTCAGAACTTCCAAACACTGAATCTGTAGTGAATTTTTTGACAAATATTTTACCAATAGCAGTATTAATAAAACCTGAGGAAACAGTTTTATCTTGGTTACAAGAACTGCAAACCGAGTTAGCTAATCTACGTCAACACAATTACATCTCACTAGCACAACTCCAAAAATTAAGTAATTTACCAAGTGGAGTACTGCTGTTTGAAAGCTGCGTTGTTTTAGAAGATACTTTATTTGCAAATTTCTTACCAGCGCAAAACGTTCAGACTTGGGAGCCAATTAACTTCCCAGTTACAGTCAAAGCAAAGTTAAATCCTGAATTAATACTACAAATTAACTACGATCGCTCCCAGTTTGATCGCATTTCTATTATCCGAATGCTAGAACATCTGCAAACCTTACTAATAGGTGTAGTGACACAACCAGAGCAGAAACTATCCGCATTGCCATTGTTAACCGATTCAGAACAGCAACAGATACTAGTCGAGTGGAACAATACAAACGCAAAATATCCCCAGGATCAATGCTTTCATCAGCTATTTGCAGCCCAAGTAGAGCGATCGCCCAACGCCACTGCATTAATTTTTGCAGAAAAACTGCTCACCTATCGAGAGTTGAACGCCAAAGCCAACCAATTAGCGCACTATCTACAAGCACTAGGTGTTGGGGCAGAAATACCGGTAGTTGTTTGCGTAGAACGCTCATTAGAGATGATTGTGGGATTACTAGGTATTTTGAAAGCTGGTGGTGTTTATGTACCAATAGATCCGACTTATCCATTTGAACGACTGTCTTTTGTACTATGAAGATGTCCAGCCACCAGTAATTTTGACTCAGGAGCATTTGTTAGAGAATTTACCCTCACACTGGGCGCAAGTAGTTTGTCTAGACTCCGATTGGGAAGCGATCGCCCACTCAAGCACAGAAAACCCCGATAGTAGAGTTACAGCCAATAATCTAGCTTATATTATCCATACATCAGGCTCAACAGGTACTCCCAAAGGCGTGCTGCTCGAACACCAAGGGTTGTGTAACCTAGTGCAAGCCCAAATTGACATTTTCGATGTCCAAGGCGATAGCTGCATTCTCCAATTTGCTTCTTCAAGCTTTGATGCCTCTATTTGGGAAATAGTCATGGCTCTTGGTTCTGGAGCCAAACTTTGTTTAGGAACATCAATTTCCTTATTGCCAGGCCCAGATTTCATCAAACTGTTGCGTGAGCAAGCAATTACACATATTACGCTCCCACCTTCAGTCTTAGCCACCTTACCCAACGAAGAATTACCAGACTTGCAAGTAGTAATCGTCGCCGGAGAAGCTTGTACCCAAGACTTGGTAGCAAAATGGGCTATAGATAAAAAGTTCTTCAATGCCTACGGGCCGACAGAATCAACTGTTTGTGCCACAGTAGTGGAATGTCAGCTTAATAATAATGGTCAACCTCCGATAGGTCGAGCGATCGCTAACACGCAAACTTACATTCTCGACCGTCATCTACGACCGTTACCCATCGGAGTCATCGGTGAATTGTATATCGGTGGTATTGGACTGGCGCGGGGTTACTTGAATCGCCCGGATTTGACAGCAGAAAGATTCATTCCCAACCCATTTAGTCAGCAACCGAAAGCAAGGTTATACAAAACAGGAGACTTGGCTCGCTATGGTAGCGATGGCATGATTGAATACGTGGGGCGGATAGACTTCCAAGTCAAGATTCGGGGTTTTCGGATTGAATTAGGGGAAATTGAGGCAGTTCTTAGCCAGCACCCTAAATTACAGCAAACTGCAGTCATAGCCCGTGAAGACACACCTGATGAAAAGCAAATAGTGGCTTATGTTGTTCCTATCCCTGCTTCAGTACCGACAACCAGCGAGTTACGTAATTTTCTCAAAGAAAGATTCCCTGGTTACATGATGCCTTCTGCTTTCGTCATTTTAGATAGCTTACCATTGACACCAAACGGTAAAATTAACCGCCAAGTGCTACCTCCACCAGATATTTTGTGTCCAGAATTAGCAGATAGTTATGTAATGCCACAAACTGAGCTAGAACGCACCATCGCTACCATTTGGCAACAGACACTCAACATTGAGAAAGTAGGCATTCACGATAACTTCTTTGACATCGGTGGAGATTCCCTACTTATGCTGAAAGTTCATAGCCAATTGAGTCAAACATTTCCCAAAGAATTATCAATGCTGGACTTGTTAAAATACACAACTATTAATTCCCTAGCACAATATCTGCATCAGTCAGAGGATGCAGCGATGGAGCGCAAAATTGATCGTCGTCCGGAAAAACTGACATCTGGTAAAGCCAAGCTCAAACAACGTTTGCAAAAAAATGCACTTCAGTCTGAGATGTAAAATCCGATCGCATTATGAATAACTCTTCTACAGCACTTGAGGCACAAAATGGATTAGAGATAGCAATTGTGGGAATGTCTGGTCGTTTTCCTGGCGCTCGCAATATAGACGAGTTTTGGCACAACCTCAAGAATGGTGTCGAATCGATTTCGGTTTTCACTGATGATCAATTGTTATCTAGAGGAATAGATCCCGCTAGCTTAAAAAATCCTGATTATGTCAAAGCCGGAGCAGTTCTAGAAGACGCAGAATTATTTGACGCAGCATTTTTCGGCTTTAGTCCTCAACAAGCAACAATTACCGATCCCCAATTACGAGTCATTCTAGAATGTGCATGGCAAGCGCTAGAAGATGCTGGCTACGATTCCCATCAATATCAAGGTGCGATCGCAGTTTATGCTGGTGCTAATCTTAGTAGTTACTTGGTCAAGCTATTATCCAATCCCCAGTTCAGAGGCTCGATTGATGAATCGCAAGTTTTGATGAGCAATGACAAAGACTTCTTGAGTACATGGGTATCTTACAAATTAGACCTGGAGGGGCCAAGTTGTACAGTCCAGGCTGCTTGCTCAACCTCTTTAGTGGCGGTTCATTTAGCTTGCCTAGACTTACTCAGTGGTAACTGTGATTTGGCGTTAGCTGGAGGTGTCTCCATAGATTTACCGCAGAAAACGGGCTATTTCTACCGAAAATCGGCGATTTTATCTCCTGATGGACACTGCCGCGCTTTTGATGCCAATGCCCAAGGAACAGTTTACGGCAGTGGTGTGGGTATTGTGGTTTTAAAGCGATTAGAAGATGCGCTTGCAGATGGTGACAACATCTATGCTGCGATTAAAGCTTCAGCAATCAATAACGATGGCGCGGCAAAAGCTAGCTACAGCGCACCCCGCGTAGATACTCAGGCAAAAGTCATTAAAAATGCCCATTTTCTGGCTGAAATTCTTCCTGATTCTATTACATATATAGAAGCCCATGGCACGGGAACTTTACTAGGGGATATGATTGAAATCAGTGCTATGCATCAAGCCTTTCGTAGCAGTACGGAAAAAACAGGCTTCTGTGCGATTGGCTCTGTCAAGACAAATATAGGACATCTCAAAATAGCAGGGGGTATTGCAGCCTTCATCAAGACTGTCTTAGCTCTCAAACACAAGTTAATTCCACCCAGCCTGCACTTTCAACAAGCAAATCCCCAGATTGATTTTGCTCAAACTCCCTTCTATGTCAACACCCAGTTGTCAGAATGGCAGACAAATTTTATCCCTCGCCGTGCTGGAGTGAGTTCCTTTGGCATTGGTGGTACTAATGCTCATGTAATTCTAGAAGAGATCCCGGACGATCGAAGACACGATCCCGCCTTTGAGCGATCGCATCCTTGGTATCTATTGCTGCTCTCTGCTAAAACCAATTCCGCACTGCAAACTGCGACAAAAAATCTAGTCAATCATCTCAAACAACATCCAGATTTACATCTCGCTGACGTAGCCTATACTCTGCAAATTGGTCGGCGGTCTTTTGAGCATCGCAGAATGCTAGTCTGTCAAGATATTGAGACAGCAATATCAGCCTTAGAGTCTCCAGATTCAAGCCCCGTTGTCACTTCCTATCAAGAACCTTGCAATCATTCTATAGTGTTGGTTTTTCCTGGTGAAGACAACCAGTATCTGAAAATTGGTAAGGAACTGTACATTACAGAACCCCTATTTCAAGAGCATATCGATCGCTGTTGCGAACAACTCCAGCCGCACTTGAAGTTAGACTTACGTCACATTCTATATCCAAATGCTGAACATCTAGAGATAGCTCAACAGCAACAGCAACAAACAGAAATAACACAACCAGCACTATTTGTAGTTTTATCTGCTCTAGCTAAATTGTGGAGAGCTTGGGGAGTAAGCATTGAAGCCATGATTGGTAGCGATATAGGAGAGTATGTAGCTGCTTACTTAGCCGAAGTATTTACCCTAGAAGATGCTCTAGCATTAGTAACTTTACGAGGAAGACTCATGCAACAATTTAGGGCAGAAAGTAAAAAAAGCCATCAACAGTTCACCAAATACATTCAACAAGTCAAACTCAAGCCGCCTCGGATTCCCTTGATTTCGGCTAGCACAGGTACTTGGATTGCAGAAACTGAAGTTACAAATCCGACTTATTGGGTTCAACAAATGCAATACAAATCAATATCCTTGTCCCCAGAAATGCAAAAATTAATGCAAGAGCCAAAGCGGATTTTTTTAGAAATTGGTACTGGCAAAATATTAAATAGCTGGTTGCAGCAACAAGAACAAATACAATCATTATTATTAACCTCAATACCTGATGCTCAAACAGCCCAATCAGAAACTGCTTTCTTGCTCAACACCTTGGGAAAACTCTGGTTAAGAGACGTACAAATAGATTGGAATAGCTATTATTATCACGAAAAACGTCATCGGCTTTCTTTACCAACTTATCCTTTTGATCGCCAATATTACTCAATTGATAGTCTGGATAAATAATTGGTATTGCATATTTTTCGGATAATTTTCCACGTCCAGATACCCAGATATAAAATTAAAGGAATTCTCTGTTAATGAATTGTCCAATAGGTATTCGTTCACTATCAGTTTGCTTTCCGGAAATGATTCGGAAACCAGAAGATTCAGAGCATAATTTTCCCGATTTGATGGATAAAATTAATTCTAGAAAAACTAGACTATCTAGGTCTATCTCAACCGCTGAAGAGCTAGAGATTAACATCTGGTCACAAGAAGTAGCACCATATTTATCAGATCCTTTCCGAGGCAATATTGAACGGCGAGTTTTGAATTTACAAGAGTCACCACTGACGCTGGAGTATCGAGCAGCTCAAGAAGCTATCCAAACAGCAGAGCTAACTCCAAAAGATGTGGAATTAATGATTGTTACCTCTTTTTATCCAGGGCAGATTGGGCCTGGTAATGCTTGTTACCTTGCCCATCAACTAGGATTGTGCTGTCCAGCATGGAATCTAGAATCAACTTGCTCTAGTGCCTTAATTGCACTACAAAATGCCCATGCTCTGTTGCAAACAACAGCATACCAAAATGTACTCGTTGTTGTTTCACATGTTGGCTCACAAAATGTAGATGAAGAGGATACACTTTCTTGGTCGATGGGCGATGGTGCCGGCGCTTTTATTGTGGATACACTTAAACCAAACCAAGGAATTTTAGGGACTAAAATAGTTCCTACTACGGCCACATGTGGTGCATATTGTTATGAACTCATAATAAATAGTCAAGGAAAACCACAAATCTTCACCCGAACAGGTGAAAATGCTAGCTCACTTGCCGAAACTGCCGTAGATTTTGTGCGTACATGCTGTGAGGGGGCTGTAGCTGCTGCTGGAGTAAGTTTGGAACAAATAGACTTTTTTGCTTTTAACACCCCGACAGCATGGTATAACCGTGTCTGTACACGAGCATTGGGTATTGATTGGGAACGCACAATTAATCTTTATCCCTATTATGCCAACATTGGCCCTGTATCTGTGATCGCCAACCTTTACCATGCTGCCAAAGTCGGTAAAATTCGGGAAAATGACTTAGTTTTGGTCTACACTAACGGTGCTGCCGCCACAGCAGCCGCCACAGTTATGCGTTGGGGTGATGTAACACTCGGTTGTGCCCCTACACCTCCAATCAAGGTGACTTCGCACGATGAAAAGAGTCAGCACATCGATACAACTAGCTTCTGTGTAGAAACTAGCAGCCTCTCAACAGAAAAACTGCTAGCAGTTCCACCAGAAGAACGACAGCAACTACTAGAAAAGAGTTTGCTGCAATGGCTGGCTGCTGCGATGGAACTTTCATTTACAGATCTGAATCCTCAAGCACGCCTCACTTCATACCTCGACTCTCTCATGGCTTTGACTTTCAAAAGTCGAATTGAAACTGATTTAGCAATTAGAGTACCCATCAATCAGTTTTTTGGTGAAAACAATATAGTGCAGCTAGCAGAATTGTTACTTAGTCATTTGGCATTAGTCAATTTAACATCATCAGCATCATTGCCCAATGAAGTCGAAGAAAGAGAAAAATTGAGTCTATAAATACAATTCAAAATAATATATTCTCTGTCATCAAAAGTAATCAAAAATAGGATTTTTCTGTAAATATGAACCTACATTCGCTGCTCACAACTCTTGCCGATCGAGGTGTAAAACTATCTATTAATAATGATTCACTGCTCATTGATGCACCTAAAGGAGTACTGAGTCCAGAACTGCGTGAGTCACTAGCAAAACATAAAACAGATCTGCTCTCATTATTACGCCACAATAGCAGTATTAATACTCAAGAAAATACTTTACCAACAATTGTGCCTGCACCAGAGCAACGCTACCAACCTTTTCCTTTGACCGATATGCAGCACGCTTTCTGGGTAGGTCGCAGTGGAGTCATAGAATTAGGCAATGTTGCCAATCATGGCTATTACGAAATAGAGAGTGATGGCTTAGATATAGAAGGGTTGAACTGGGCATTACAAAAATTAATTGTGCGTCACGATATGCTGCGGGCGGTGGTATTGCCAAACGGTCAGCAACAAGTCTTAGAAGAAGTCCCTGCTTATAAAATTGCAGTTTTGGATTTGAGGAAACAAACACAAAATACTGTCATAGAACAAATTGAGTTGATTCGTCAGCGCATGTCTCATCAGGTACTACCAACTGACCAATGGCCTTTATTTGAAATTAGAGCAACTTATTTGAATGGGGAACGAGTCCGATTGCATATTAGCTACGACTTGCAAATATTTGATGCTTGGAGTTTGTTAATTCTTTTTGAAGAATGGTACCAAATTTATCAAAATCCTGGAGTGGAATTGCCACCATTGGAACTTTCGTTTCGGGATTATGTGCTGGCAGAAAAAGCTTTGCAAAACACTGATTTATACAAGCGGGCCCAGAATTATTGGTTTAATCGCCTAGACTCTCTTCCCCCATCTCCCGATTTACCACTAGCCAAACATCCTAGCGAGATTAAACAACAACAGTGTCAGCGTTACAATGGGAGATTAGAGAAAGCCGTTTGGCAGCAATTAAAGCACAGAGCTACTCAAGCAGGTCTTACACCTTCTGGCGTATTGATTGTCGCTTTTGCCGAAATTTTGACTATTTGGAGCAAAAGAGCGCAATTTACGATTAATTTAGCTTTGTTTAATCGTTTACCCCTGCATCCTCAAGTCAATTATATTTTGGGCGATTTGTCTTCTGTGACTTTGCTGGCAGTGGATAACTCCACCTCAGACTCATTTGGCGATCGCGCAATTCGGATACAACAACAACTGTGGCAAGATTTAGAACATCGCTGTGTCAGTGGTGTGGCTGTGATGCGAGAACTAGCTCGCAGACAAGGAACAGCGCCCAGTGCCATGCCTGTAGTCTTTACCAGCACTTTAGGCTTCAGTTCTCGCTTTAGTTCACTAGGTCAACACACCTCAACATTTAGCCATTTTGGAGAGTTAGTCTATGGTATCAGTCAAGCATCTCAGGTGTGGATGGATATTCAAGTCTGGGAAGAGAAGGGAGCATTAACTTTTACTTGGGATGTGCTGGCAGAACTCTTTCCCGAAGGCATGATAGACGAAATGTTTGGGGCTTACTGCACTTTCATTGAACAACTAGCTATTTCTGAAAGCCCATGGGTAGCGACGACTCAAAAATTGGTGTCTCCTACAAATAACGCCAGTGTAGCAGCTGTTGCTGATGAATTGCTACACACTCTGTTTGCAACGCAAGCACCCGCAAGAAGAGATGCACAGGCAATTGTTTCATCTCGCAGGACTTTAACATATCAACAGCTATACACTTTATCAAATCAGTTGGGTCATCGATTGCGTCGTTTGGGGGTGAGAACTAACCAATTAGTCGCAGTAGTGATGGAGAAGGGATGGGAGGAGATTGTAGCTGTTCTAGGGATTTTGGCTTCTGGAGCTGCTTATGTTCCCATTGCTTGCGATCGCTCTCCAGAACGCCTCCAGTATATTTTAGAAAACAGTGCAGCTGAAATTGTTCTCACTCAGTCATGGTTGCATGAACAATTGAATTTGCCCAAGCACCTGGTGAGTCTATGCATAGATAGCGAAGATTTAGCAAATGAGAGTTCAAAACCGTTACAGCCTCTACAGACACCTGATGATTTAGCTTATACAATCTACACTTGCGGCGGGACTGATGCTCCTCAAGGGGTAATGATTGCTCATCGCGGGGTTGTCAATGCCATCACCCAAACTAATCAAACTTTTAACATCAAAGCAAGCGATCGTCTGCTAGCTTTAACTGCACTTGATCGCGATCTGTCTGTTTATGACATTTTTGGCACTTTGACAGCTGGCGGCACAATAGTAATACCTGATGCTGCTGACAAAAATAACCCCGCTCATTGGGTTAATCTGATCCGCCAAGAAAACATTACCATTTGGAACTCCCTACCCGCTCAGATGGAAGTGTTGTTGAACTATGTTGGTAATCAGACAGAATTGTTTGGGCGATCGCTAGATAAAATATTTTTGGGCAGAGATTGGATTGCACCAAGCTTACTTAGAAGACTGCAAGCTTTGATAGACAAAAATGTGCGGGTGGTAGCTGTAGGTGGTGCAACTGAAACTACTATTTGGAATATTTGGTATGAAGTTAAAGATATTGATCCAACAGCGAAAAGTATTCCTTACGGTCAGGCGATCGCTAATGTGCAATACTATGTTTTTAATCAAGCCTTGGTAGATTGTCCTACCTGGGTTCCTGGAGAACTTTACTGTTCTGGACTTGGATTAGCTAAAGGTTATTGGCGCAACGATTGCCAAACCCGCGCCAGTTTTACGATCCATCCTCGCACAGGTGAGCGTTTATATCGCACAAGAGACATCGGCCGTTATTTACCTGATGGTAATCTAGAATTATTAGGACGGGTGAACCACCAAATTCGCATCGGTAAATACAATATTCAACCTGAAGAAATTGAATTAACTTTACAACAGCACCCAGCAGTACGTTCAGCATTAGTCACAGCAATAGAGCATCAACAAAATAAACAAATTTTAGTCGCCTACCTAGTTTCTGCACAGAAATCTGCACCAGCAATACAAGAACTCACTCAGTTCCTTCAGCAGAAATTGCCAGAGTATATGTTACCATCAGCTTTTGTATTTTTAGATGCTTTACCTTTATTATCGAATAACAAAGCGGATAGAAATACCCTTCCTCATCCAGAATTGCACTTGGATACTGATGTTCCTTATGTAGCGCCCCAAACTGAGCTTGAACAAATTATTGCTACTATTTGGCAAGAGGTTTTGCAATTAGAATCAGTAGGAATACATCACAAGTTCTTTGAAATAGGTGGTAATTCTTTATTAATTACCCAGGTTTATCAAAAACTTCAGCAAGTTTTACCAAATGAAACCGAAAAGCCTATTTCCTTGGTTGAATTATTCAAGTATTCAACAGTTCATTCCTTAGCAAAATATTTAAAAAATCATCAAGAGACACCGAATTTAATCCAAACTGGACAACAAGAAAAAGAAATGAAATTAGGAAAAAGTCGGATTAAGCAGCGTCTGAAAAAATCTCAAATGTTAACTAATAATGGTTGATTGAGACTTCCTCGTTGGAGAAGAATTTAAACTATGGAAATTAAACAGAACGGTTTAGAAGTAGCAATTATTGGTCTTGCCTGTCGGTTTCCTGGTAGCAATACAGTTGATAGTTTTTGGCAGAATTTGATTGCAGGATTAGAGTTAACTTCAGTTTTCCCAGAAACAGATATTAAACAAAACCATCAAACTATCAAAGTAGGCGGCATACTTGATGATGTTGAACTATTTGATGCTTCATTCTTTGACATTAATCCCAGAGATGCGGAAACGATAGACCCCCAGCACCGTCTTTTTTTAGAGTGTGCGTGGTCAGCTTTGGAACATGCTGGTTATAATTCTCAAAGAGAAAACAGACCAATAGGAGTTTATGTAGGGATAGGAATGAGTACCTACTTGCTCTATAACCTTTATCCCGATCAAGAATTAATGGCATCAAGGGGATTACTACAAACCATGACGGGAACAGAAAAAGATCATGTTCCTACCCGCGTTTCCTACAAATTAAACCTCAAGGGGCCGAGTTTAAGCGTGCAAACAGCTTGTTCAAGTTCCTTAGTTGCGGTTCACCTAGCTTGTCAGGGGTTACTCAATGGGGAATGTGATATGGCTTTGGCTTCTGGTGTGGCAGTGAAAGTTCCCCAAAATGAATTAACTTTATCTCCAATGGAACTAGTTTCACCCAGCGGACACTGTCGGGCTTTTGATGCCCAAGCAAACGGTACAATTGGCGGTAACGGAATTGGAGTTGTGGTTCTCAAGCGGTTGGAAGATGCGATCGCTGATCGAGATTATATCTATGCCGTCATTAAAGGGTCAGCAATTAATAATGATGGTGATACCAAAATAGGTTACACCGCACCTTCTCAAGAAGGGCAAGCCAGAGTTATTCGCGCTGCTCAAATGATGGCAGAAGTGGAACCTGACACAATTACCTATATAGAAGCTCATGAAACTGGAACTTCTTTAGGAGATCCGATTGAGATAGCTGCACTCACACAAGCTTTTCGCGCCAGAACTAATAAACAAGGCTATTGTGCGATTGGTTCAGTCAAAACCAACATTGGACATTTAGATGCAGCCGCAGGGATTGCAGGTTTAATTAAAACTGTTCTCGCCCTTCACCACAAGGTACTTCCTCCCAGTCTCAATTTTGAGATACCCAATCCTCAAATAGATTTTGAGCATAGCCCGTTTTACGTCAACACTCAACTTCGTGAATGGCAAACCAATGGTATCCCCCGGCGTGCTGGGGTTAGTTCCTTTGGTTTTGGTGGCACAAATGCTCACGTAATACTGGAAGAAGCCCCGGCTGTAGAGAAGCAGGGAAGCAGGGGAGCAGGGGAGCAGGGGAGAAAATATCATCTGTTAGTCATTTCTGCCAAAACTGAATCTGCATTAGAAACTGCTACCGATAATCTAGCTCAACATCTGGTGCAGCATCCAAACCTCAATCTGGCGGATGTTGCTTATACCTTGCAAGTTGGGCGTAGAGAGTTTAATCATCGTCGCATCTTGGTGTGTCAGGATATTCAAGATGCAATCAATACCTTGCACAACAGAGCATCTCAACGAGTTTTTACTCACTACCAAGAACCATCAGAACGCCCAATTGTTTTTATGTTTCCTGGGCAAGGAGCGCAATACGTAAACATGGCGCGAGAACTTTACCAGCATGAGATAATTTTCCAACAAGAGTGCGATCGCTGTTTTGCCTTGCTCAAACCTCACTTAAATATCGACTTGCGCCAGGTGCTATATCCCACAGCAGCAGACACGCAAACAGCAACCCAACAGCTACAACAAACAGCCATCACTCAGCCAGCATTATTTGTCATTGAGTATGCTTTAGCAAAACTGTGGATGTCATGGGGAATAGTTCCCCATGCCGCGATCGGTCATAGCATTGGAGAATATGTAGCAGCAACTCTTGCGGGTGTTTTCTCTCTAGAAGATGCTTTAGCACTGGTAGCCACTCGTGGACAATTGATGCAGAAACAACCCCCCGGAACCATGCTGGCTGTTGGTTTATCTAGGGATGCTGTGCAATCCTTCTTAGGAGAAAAGCTCTCCTTAGCCGCCAGTAACAGCCCATCTCTAAGTGTCATTTCCGGGTCGATAGAGGCTGTAGAAGCACTAGAAAAACAATTGGCAGTTCAAAAAGTCGATTATCGGCGTTTGCATACATCCCACGCTTTTCATTCCCAGATGATGGATGCGATAATTGAACCATTCATCGCACAACTGCAACGCCTCAACCTGAAACCGCCCCAAATTAAGTTAATTTCTAACGTTACTGGCACGTGGATGACAGCAGAAGATGCCACAGATCCAACTTACTGGGCACGACAACTACGGCAAAGCGTGCAGTTTTCCTTGGGAATTGCTGAGTTATTAAAAGATACACAAGCTATTTTTTTAGAAGTAGGGCCAGGACAGACATTAAGCACTTTAACTAGACAACAGACATCTGAGCGAATCGTCATATCTTCGTTACCTCGCCCCCAAGAGCAAAAGTCAGATTTAGAATTTTTGCTGAAAGCACTAGGAAGGCTGTGGTTAGCAGGGGTGCAGGTGGATGGGTCGGGATTTTATGCTGACCAAAAACCTGCTCGTTTACCTTTACCCACTTATCCTTTTGAACGTCAACGCTATTGGGTCGATCCACCAAAACCATCGACGGATCGCCAAGGACGATTGGACAAAAAACCCGACATCGCAGACTGGTTTTACGTTCCTTTATGGCAACGGTCTATTTCACCATTGCCAAAGATGGATGAGCAAAAGCGTTGTTGGTTGGTGTTTGTAGATGAGTCTGGTTTAGGTTCTGGCATGGTAGAACGACTAGAACAACTTGGTTATACTGCGATCCAGGTAAAAATTGGTGCAGAGTTTAGCAAAAATAGCGATCGCGTTTACACCATCAATCCGCAACAGCAAAAACACTATGAACAATTGCTAAGAGAAATTTTGGTATTAGAGCCAATTTCCTTCATCGCTCATCTATGGAGCATTACACCTCATCTATCCTTTGCAGCATCTCAAGACCTTGGTTTCTATAGTTTGCTTTATTTGGCGCAGGCGATCGGCAACCAGAATTTGACGGGTGCGATACACATGGGAGTAGTTTCTAGTAACATCCAAGATGTCACGGGAACAGAAACCATTTGTCCACAAAAAGCTACTCTTTTGGGTACTTGTAAAGTCATTCCTCAAGAATATGCCAATATTACCTGCTGTAGCATTGATGTTGTGCTCGAATCATTCTCAAAAAATCAGATTAGCGATCGCATTATCCAAGAAATTGCTGCCCAATCTACTGATACAGTTGTTGCTTATAGAGGAAATTATCGCTGGTTACCAACCTATACAGCAGTCCGTTTAGAAACCGCTCGCGAGAAAATTCCTTTACAACCAAAAGGAGTTTACTTAATTACGGGTGGATTGGGTGGAATTGGCCTGGCAATTGCTGAATATTTAGCTCAGACAGTACAAGCAAAACTGATACTAGTTAGCCGTTCAAGCTTACCGTCAAAAAATGAGTGGGAACAATGGTTAAAAGACCACGATCGCCATGATGCTACTGCTATTAAAATTCGACAAGTGCAGATATTAGAAAACCTCGGTGCAGAGGTTCTAGTTCTGAGTGCAGATGTGACGAATGTAGCTCAAATGCAAATGGTAGCTGAACGTAGCCAGCAAGTTTTTGGTCAGATTCAAGGTATCTTTCATGCAGCTGGTATTGCTGGTGGTGGTATTATTCAACTCAAAACACCAGAAATGGCAGCAAATGTCATGGCACCGAAAGTAAAAGGAACTCTGGTGTTAGAAGAGACTTTTAAAAATACGCACTTAGATTTTTTGGTACTCTTTTCTTCTCTAAGCTCTATCGTCGGTGGTGCAGGACAGGTTGATTATTGTGCAGCTAATATCTTTTTGGATGTATTTGCCACTTACAAAGCTTCTCAAACTAAAACTTTCACAACATCTATTAATTGGGATGCTTGGGAAGAAATTGGGATGGGAGTTAAAACCCAAGAGATTTCTGAGACTCTCAAGCAGCAGCATCTTGAAACTCTTAGAACAGGAATATCTCCCAAAGAGGGTTTAGATAGCTTAAGCCGAGTTCTCCAAAGCGGACTCAATCGTGTTGTGGTTTCCACAAAAGATTTACAAGCCGTTGTGAAGCAAAAACATGACGGAATTGCCCAAAATGAAGAGTTAAACCCACAGAAGACACAAACTTCTCCATCAGCTCGTGGGCGATCGCGAAAGACTACTACATACATAGCACCGAGAAACGAAATAGAACAACAGATTGCACAAATTTGGCAGGAACAACTTGGTATTGAAGCAGTGGGCGTTAACGATAACTTCTTTGAGTTAGGCGGACATTCTTTATTAGCAGTTCGGATTGTTTCACGGCTGCGTGAAATTTATCAAGTTGAATTATCACTCCGGACTCTTTTAGAAGCTCCTACCCTAGCTAAAGTAGCTAGTGCTATTACCGAAAATTTACTCCAGCAGGCAGAACTTGAAGAGATGAATCAGGTGTTAGCAGAAATCGAGGGTTTATCGCTGGAGGAAGTCAAAGAACAACTAAGTAACTCCCAGTGAAAACCTCGTCGCACAAACAACGTTAGATGCAAAACCCTCTAACTCTGCGTTCTCTGCGTCCTCTGTGGTTCAAAAGTATGTGATTGAGGAAACATTTCATGGAATTCAGCCTTTTTTACTTTTCTGGTGATGGATCGACAACCAAAAATGATAAATATAACTTATTAATTGAAGGTGCAAAATTTGCCGATCAACATGGATTTTCTGGTGTTTGGATTCCCGAACGTCATTTTGATGCATTTGGTGGTCTTTATCCCAATCCATCTGTATTAGGTGCTGCGATCGCTACGATTACCCAACGAATTCAAATCCGTTCTGGTAGCGTAGTTATCCCTCTCCAGCATCCACTCCGGGTAGCAGAAGAATGGTCTGTAGTTGATAACTTGTCAAACGGTAGAGTTAGTTTATCTTTTGCTCCAGGTTGGCATCCTAATGACTTTGTTCTTTATCCAGAAAAGTATGCCAATAACAAAGAAATTATGTGGCGGGATATCCAAATTGTACAACAGCTTTGGCAAGGGAAATCTCTTAAATTCAAAGGCGGAAAAGGCAATCTTGTAGAAATTCAGACATTTCCCAGAGCATTACAAAAGCAACTTCCGATTTGGATTACTTCTTTAGCCGATGAAACATTTATTGAAGCAGGCAGAATAGGTGCTAATATCCTAACTTCACCTCTTTATCAGAGCTTAGAAGATATCTTCCGGAAAATCTCACTCTACCGTCAATCTTTAATACAAAATGGTCATAATCCTCAACAGCACAAAGTAGCTGTAATGATACATACTTTTGTTGGCAAAGATATTAATTTAGTTAAACAAAGAGTTAAAGAACCCTTCAAAAATTACCTCAAAACCCATTTTGATCTCATGATAAAAACTGCTGGAAATTTAAGATTTTCAGTAGATCCTCAAAAAATGACTGCACAGGATTTAGAAGATTTGCTGGAATTTAGTTTTGAGTCCTACTTCAATAATAAGGTATTAATGGGAACTCCAGAAATGTGCCGAAAAATGATTGATATCCTCAAAGAAGCTGGAGTTGATGAAGTTGCTGCTCTAATTGATTTTGGAGTGGATTTTGATTGGGTTATGGAAAGCTTAGAATATCTCAAGGAAATTAAAGACTATTACAATGTACCTCAAACAGCAAAAACATTGCTTCATTAAAGAATTAATCATGTGTAGATAGGTAATAAGGATACTTGAGTCATGAATGACTTTTCCAAACGAATTACTGCGCTTTCTCCAGAACAACGTGCTTTACTAGAATTGCGTCTGAAGCAGAAGCATGGAAAACATTTAAAAACATCTGTAATTCCCAAAATAGTTGGAGATGAAAATAACAATTTACCAGCATCTTTTGCCCAGCAAAGAATGTGGTTTCAAGACCAGTTAGGAGTCAAAAGTGCCACATCTAACAATATGCCTGTCGCTGTGAACATCAGTGGTTCTCTACAAGTAAAAATTTTAGAGCAAAGCATCAGGGAAATTATTCAACGCCACGCAATCTTGCGTACTACCCTCAAGACTGTAAACAAGCAACTCATTCAAGTGATTTCGCCTCATGTAAACTTTATATTACCCTTGATAGACTTGCGATCGCTTCCCAAATCTGAACGAGATCGAGAAGCGCAGCGATTAGCTATGGAAGAGGCTTGCAGACCCTTTGACTTAACAGCTAATTTATTTCTGCGCGTCACCCTACTACACCTAGACGCTACAGAATACATGATGCTGATGACAATGCATCACATTGCCTCTGATGCCTGGTCGGTGGGCGTATTTTTCCGAGAGTTAAATATTCTTTACCAAGCCTTTGCCAATGGACAGCCTTCACCCCTAGCCGAATTACCAATCCAATATGCAGATTTTGCAGCTTGGCAAAGGCAGGCTACCCAAGGAACGCAACTGGAAAAAGAAATATCCTACTGGAAGCAGCAATTGCAAGGTGCTGCCGCTTTACTGCAATTACCCACCGATAGACCGCGATCGCCAACCCCTTCTTTTGCTGGTAAGATGCAGTCTTTTGTATTACCAAAAACCTTGATCGACTCGCTCAAGGCTTTATCCCAGCAAACAGAAGCTACCTTATTTATGACGCTACTAGCAGCGTTTAAAGTTTTACTCTACCGCTACACCAGACAGGAGGATATCTTAGTTGGTTCACCGAGCGCTAATCGCCATCAACCCGAAACTGAAAATTTAATTGGCTGTTTTATCAACACATTAGTACTGCGTACCAATTTGTCGGGTAATCCTAGCTTTCGAGAATTATTAAACCAGGTGCGGGAGGTAGTATTAAGCGCTTTTGCTCACCAAAACTTACCCTTTGAAAAACTAGTAGAGGAATTGCAGCTAGGGCGGAATTTAAGCTATTTACCGTTGTTTCAAGTACTATTTGTGATGCAAAATGCCACCTCATCACGGGACATAGAACTTCCAGGTCTAGATGTAAAATACTCATTAATTGATAATCAAACAGCTCAGTTTGATATCACACTTCATTTAGTAGAAGAAGAATCAGGTTTGGTAGGGCGAATAGGATACGACACTAAGCTATTTAATGATTCTACTATTACTCGTCTGATTGGACATTTTCAGACATTATTAGCTGGAATTGTTGCTAATCCCAATCAACGAGTTTATCAATTACCTTTATTAACTCTAGCTGAACAACAGCAATTATTAGAGTGGAATCAAAATGATGTAAATTATCCCCAGGCAACTTGCATTCATCAATTATTTGCACATCAAGTCGAGAAGACACCTAATGCTATTGCCGTAATATTTGAAGACCAGCAATTGACTTATCAAGAACTTAATCAACAAGCTAATCAACTAGCTCATTATCTCCAAAAATTGGGTGTAAAGCCAGAAGTTTTAGTTGGTATTTGTGTAGACCGCTCAATTGCAATGATTGTGGGATTATTGGGCATTCTCAAAGCAGGTGGAGCTTATGTTCCTCTAGATCCGGCTTATCCTAAACAGCGTCTTGCCTCTATATTGTCAGATTCCCAGGTATCAGTGATATTAACTCAGCAGCATTTGCTAGCAGATTTACCTGATATAAAATCCCCTGTAGTTTGTTTAGATACAGATTGGGAATTAATTTCTCAACAAAACAAACAAAATCCCACAAGTGAGATATTAGCTGAAAATTTAGTTTATGTAATCTACACCTCTGGTTCTACTGGAAACCCCAAAGGAGTCATGGTTACACATCGAAATTTGGTGAATGCTTATCTAGCCTGGGAAGATGCATATCAACTCCGCCCTTTGTGTTCCAGTCATCTACAAATGGCAAGTTTCTCTTTTGATGTTTTTTCTGGAGATATGGTGCGTGCGCTTTGTTCTGGAGCCAAACTAGTTATCTGTAAGCGGGAGTGGCTTTTAGAACCAGAGAAACTATATAAACTGATGCACAAAGAAAAGGTTGATTGCGCAGAGTTTGTGCCAGTTGTGCTAAAACATTTGATTCAGTATCTAGAAAGAACAGGACAAAAACTCGACTTTATGAGATTATTAGCTGTTGGTTCAGATAGTTGGTATGTGGAAGATTATCAGAAAATTAAACATTTTTTGCATCCAGAAACTCGTTTAATCAATTCCTATGGTGTGAGTGAAGCCACTATTGACAGTTCATATTTTAAAACGACTCCAGACAATTTGTTAATTGGTGGACTAGTCCCGATTGGACGCCCTTTTGCAAATACAAAACTTTATATTCTAGATCCATATTTACAGCCAGTTCCTATTGGTGTTCCTGGCGAACTATATATTAGTGGTATTGGTCTGGCTAGGGGTTATTTGAATCAACCAGAGCTGACTAAACAGAAATTTATCCCCAGCCCCTTTGACAATGGAAAATTATATAAAACAGGGGATTTAGCCCGTTATTTAGCAGATGGTAATGTTGAGTTTTTGGGGCGTGTTGACTATCAAGTGAAGATTCGTGGTTTCCGCATTGAACTTGGGGAAATTGAATCTGTGTTGAGCCAGCATCCCTCGGTGCTTCAATCTGTGGTTTTAGATCAAGAAGATCAATCTGGGAACAAGCGCCTTGTAGCTTATGTAGTAGCGAAACCAGAACATATTCTTACTACTAGCGATCTGCGCTATTTCATTGAAAAGAAATTGCCAAACTATATGGTACCTGCTGTTTTCATAATGCTGAAAGGCCTCCCGTTAAATCCTAATGGTAAAGTAGACCGTAGAGCATTACCAATTCCTGACACAAATAGACCGGAACTAACAGAAAATTTTGTTAAGCCTCGTAACTCTATAGAAGAAATGATAGCGAAAATATTTTCTCAAATTATTGGGATTAATCAAGTGGGTATTTATGATAATTTCTTTGAGTTAGGAGGAAATTCTTTATTAGTTATTCAACTGATTACTCAATTATCGGAAGCTTTTCAAATAGAGTTAACAATTGTAGATTTATTTGAGTCACCAACAGTGGCGGGGTTAGCTGAACGAATTGAGAAAATGCAAATTATTGAAAAGTGTTTGTCTATGCCCGTTGAGCATAACTACGAACGTGAGGGAATAGAAATATGAAGCCGATTGAGGAATTTTTATCTGAACTTGTGAATCTAGATATTAAGATTTGGGCTGATGATGATATCATCCGTTGTAATGCTCCTAAGGGTGTGATAACGTCAAATCTAAAAGCTCAGATATTTGAGCGTAAAGCAGAAATTATTCAGTTTTTTAACAATAAAAATAGTATCGGTGAAAAGACAATCAAATTATTAAATGAAGCTGTACTAGATTCAACAATTCATCCTCTAGATGAAAATGTTTTTGCGTTTCAAGCAAATAATCTATTTTTAACTGGAGTAACGGGTTTTTTAGGAGCCTTTTTACTTTACGAACTTTTGCAAAGTACTCAAACAGATATTTACTGTTTAGTACGTGCAGAAAATTCTGATTTAGCTAAAAATAAAATTAAAAGTCATCTAGAATTTTATTTGCTTTGGCATGAAAGTTTGAGTGCCAGAATTATTCCTATAGTCGGAGATTTATCAAAACCTCGTCTAGGTCTAACTAAAGAGCAATTTTACAGGCTGGCGCAACAGATTGATGTTATTTATCATAATGGATCTTTAGTTAATTCTATCTTGCCATACACTGCATTTAAGGCAATTAATGTTTTGGGAACTCAGGAAATTCTGAGGTTAGCTAGCCTGGTTAAAGTTAAGCCTGTGCATTTCATTTCTACTTTGTCCGTTGTGCAATCTGTTAACTCTTGTCAAGGTAAAGTAATTCGAGAAGAGAATCTTTCAGATTCCTGGGAGAAACTTCACAATGGTTATGCTCAAAGTAAATGGGTAGCTGAAAAGATAGTAACAATTGCTCGCTCAAGAGGAATACCTGTATCTATTTATAGACCTGGAATGATTACAGGAAGTAGCCACACAGGAATTTGTAAACACCAGGACTTGCTAAGTACAGTCCTCAAAAGTTTTATCCAACTTGGAAGTGCACCTGATTTAGATGTGATGTGGGATATTACTCCTGTAGATTATGTGAGTCAAGCGATCGCTCATTTATCTATGCAGCAAAAATCACTAGGAAAAGTCTTTCACTTATTCAATCCCCATCCGCTGTCTATGAGTGCAATGATTAACCATATACGCTCATTTGGCTATCCTATCGCTATGGCTCAATATGATAAATGGAGGGCAAAATTGGTGAATTTCAGTAAATATTCTCAAGAACATACAATTAGGTCATTGCCTTTGATGTTTCTGGAAAGCTTTTCTGAAGAACAATTACAGTTATTGCATCTACAATATGACTGCCAAAATACACTTGATGGACTTGCAGATAGTTCGATTAATTGTCCATTACCCAATACTGAATTAATCAGTAAATACTTATCTTATTTGAACAAGAATGGTTATTTAGATTCTCCACAGAAATTGGATCTTCTTTGATTGGATAACTAAACACCACATCCAAACCTTGCAAAATCATTTGTACTAGTTAAGATTTACTTTTTAATTATTACGTTTTATATATCTAAAAACTTATTAAAATAATTTGTCAATAAACTAAAGAGATAAAAGAACTCCGATGGACTATATGATCGTGCAGGTCAAGAACTTGAGAAAGTATTTTGGCAAAACAGAAGTATTGAGAGGTATTAATTTCTCAGCACCAGCAGGCTCAGTCCTTGGTATGCTTGGGCCGAACAGTGCAGGCAAAACTACAACCATCAACTGCCTAACTACCCTTCTGAAACCAGATGATGGTAGTGCCACGATCGCTGGTTATGATGTGGTTACTCAACCTGCTGCAGTGCGGGCGTTGATTGGGCTGACTGGTCAGTTTGCGGCTGTTGATGAGGAACTTACAGCACGGGAAAACTTGGTATTATTCGGACGCTTACTGCGACTGTCTAGCGTCAAGGCTGCACGGAGAGGCGCAGAATTACTAGAACAATTCGACTTAACAGCAGCAGCCAATCTGCGAGTCAAAAAGTTATCGGGCGGTATGCGACGACGGCTAGATTTGGCGATCAGCATTGTGACTGAGCCATTAGTACTGTTTTTGGATGAGCCGACGACTGGTCTTGATCCCTACAGCCGCCGCCAAGTGTGGAATATGGTAAGAGCATTGAAGGCACAGGGTATGACAATTCTCCTTACTACCCAATATCTAGAGGAAGCAGACGAACTAGCCGACTGGATTGTGGTCATCGATCGCGGACAGGCGATCGCTCAAGGTACAGTTGATGAACTTAAAAACCGAGTTGGAGAAACTTTTTGTGAGCTACGACTTGCCGATCCTGGTGATGAGCAAAAGGTGCGAGGTTCATTGGCGGATCTTGGTGAGATTACTGGTAGCACTACTCTTACGCTTCCGGCTGCAAAAGGTGTAGTCACCTTAACAGAGGTGCTCCGTAGAGTAGAAGCTATCGGTGTTAACCTGACTGACGTTTCTCTGCGCCGTCCCAGTCTTGATGATGTGTTTTTTGCCTTGACTGGTCACACAACCGATCCTCATTTCTAAGTAACAATATTTAGAAAAGTCGTAAATTTTTACTCAATTTCTCAATTTGATATCAAGAGTCTAAATTTATGTATTGAATTTTACTTTCAATTATTAAATAAATTGATGGATACTAACGATCTATACACAAAAGCGAAAAAGTTAGTGGCAACTCGGAACGAATCAGGTATTAGTCGAGTGTTTGCGGACAGTCTGATTATCGGTCACCGAAACTTGATTTTATTGAGCCGATTTTCCGCAGTTACAGTATCTGTGGTGCTTATACCCATTATGTTTCTCAGTGGGTTTCTACTGACTTTTGAACGGTTAATGGCCGCTCAAGAAATTAATTACGTGCAGTACTTAGTTCCCATCATCACACTCCAAGCCATGTTTTTTACTGCAATGGGAGCAGCAATTAACCTAGCTACCGACATCAAAGCAGGGATGCTGCAACGGTGTCGGGCAATGCCAATTTCACGAGTAGCAGCCTTTGGTGGGCTGTTAATTGCTTACATCGTGCGGGCATCGATCGCTTTGGCGATTCTTGTCTGCTTTGCCCATGTTTACGGCTTCCGTTTTCAGGGTGGTTGGTTCTCTGTAGTAGGGTTTATAGCATTGACGTTGCTGTTCACGACTACTGCGATCGCCGGTTATGCTGTACTGGCGCTCGGACTCAAGGAACCGAATTTAGTACAATCACTGAGCATTATCCCTTACGCTCCCTTGCTTTTACTCAGCACAGGTTTTAGTCCCGCAGAAAATTTTCCCCATTGGCTGCAAGCGATTGTTCGCGGACAACCTGTCAGCCACACTGCCAATGCACTGAGGGCATTAGTCAATGGTAACGAGATATTAAATCCTCTGTTTTGGTCTGTTGGTTGGCTGCTGGGATTGTTGCTGATCTTTGTATTTCTGGCTGTTTATCTCTACCAGAAGGTTTCATAATGACTATGCCTCCTCCAATTGCAACTAGGTTGCTATCAACTCACAAAGAAGTGGGCTTCATCCGCACAGTTGCTGAAATAACCCTGATTGCTCGCCGTAACTTGCTCCTCGACTTGAGAAATCCATCTGTCATTGTCGGAGCCACAGGATTCCCTGTATTTTTATTGCTGCTTTTCACCGCTAGCTTTGCCAAGGTAGTGATGCCCAATGGTACTTATGCTGACTATGCTCAGTTTCTGGTGCCGCTAACTATAGTTCAGGGGTTGCTTTTTAGTACTATTGATACTGGGACTACACTGCACAATGACCTCAAAAGCGGCATGGATACTCGACTACGCACTTTGCCCATTGCTCGGTCTGCGGTGCTAGCTGGACGAATTTTCGGTAGTAGTGGTCGTTTGTTGATACAGGTGGCGATTATAACAGTGGTGGGATATCTGCTTGGCTTTCGGTTCCAAACTAATTACCTGGCTATTGTGGCGTTCCTAATTTTACCTGTTATATTTACTTCATCCTTTGCCTGGCTGGCAGTATTTTTCGCTGTTAAATTCAAAACACCAGAGTCGGTTCAGGCAGCAATGATCCCATGGCTGTTGCCACTTACGTTTTTGAGCATCGGGTATGTACCCAAAGAGGGTTTTCCAGGCTGGCTTCAGGGCTTTGTAGAATTCAACCCGGTTTCTTCGGTGACTCAAGCACTTCGTGGTTTGTCTTTGGGTGGTTCAGTCGCAGGTTCAGTTATCGTCACCCTACTGTGGAGCTTCGCCCTGACATTAGTATTCAGCACATTGGCAACACGTGCTTATCAACATTACGATCCTTAAAAAAGTACATCCACGGCGGCGATCATCCATCTTTAGCTAGTTAGCTAGATTTAACGCTGCATCTAAAATACTTTTGGAAAATCAGATTTCTATACTGGTGAGTTGCTTAGTAATTGTTACAGACAAGACAATTGCTTTGATTTAATTCAGTGAGATTTTGTGCTAACTAGTCATTATTAGAGTTCTATACTGATGTCAAATCTACTCAAAAACATACAAACTAAAAATCTAATTTCAATAGGTTTGCTAGTTTTTATTCCGATTGCAATTGTCACAGAAAAGTTAGACTGGGATGCATTAATAGTGTTTGGACTATCAGCGATTGCAATTATTCCCTTAGCAATCTGGTTGAGTAGAGCAACAGAAGAGATTGCTGTGGTTTTAGGGCCTTCTATCGGAGGTTTGTTAAATGCAGTATTCGGTAATGCAACTGAGTTAATCATTGCTTTAGTAGCTCTCAAAGAAGGCTTGGTAGATATTGTAAAAGCCAGCATTACTGGAACAATTATCAGTAATCTACTACTGGTAATGGGTCTATCTATGCTGTTGGGTGGGCTACGTTACAAAGAGCAGACTTTTCAGCCAATGGCCGCGCGAGTCAATGGTTCTACAATGACACTGGCAGTCACTGCAATTGTCCTGCCTGCGATGGTGATCACCACATCTAATGTTGTTGAGCCAAGTGCTATTACCAACTTGTCGATTTTTGTAGCGGTTGTTTTAATTGTAGTTTATGGCTTGACGCTGTTGTTTTCTTTGAAGACTCACAGCTACCTCTATGATGTTGGGGTTGTAGAACTAGAAGATAACGTTTCTTTGGAACAAACCACAGAAGCAGATAAGCATTCAAAGCCAAATTTGGCTCTTTGGGTTGGTATTTTGCTTGCAGCAACCATTGGCGTAGCCTTCGTGTCCGAGATTTTTGTTGGTGCAGTTGAACAAGCAACAAAGGGACTAGGATTGACGCCTCTATTTACCGGAGTAATTTTGTTACCACTAATTGGAGGTGCAGCCGAATACGTAACCGCTGTCCGAGTAGCAATGAAGAACAACATGGATTTGTCAGTGTCTGTAGCAATGGGGTCGAGTTTGCTAGTTGCTTTGTTAGTTGCACCGATCCTTGTGCTAGTTGGGCAGCTAATTGGACAACCAATGGATTTAAACTTTAACTTGTTTGAGGTTGTTGCAGTCATTATTGCTGTAGTCATTGCCAATCTAATTAGTTTAGATGGTCGCTCCAATTGGTTAGAGGGAATGTTGCTGCTTGCAACCTATGCTGTAGTTGGGGCTGCCTTTTACTTCCACCCAGTTTGAGTGCTAATCGAGAGTTGGAAACTCACGTGAGTTTACGGTGTGTTGACAAGTCTCGCCAAGTAGGGGAGCACTAGGAGAGAGTTGACAGGATTTTTGCACAGATACGGGAATCATAACTAACCAGCCGGACTTGATATAAGTGTATCTGTGTGCGTGCTCATGCCTATAGTTTGTGGGCAGACGATATTTTTTAACCGCAGCTACACTTCAACAGGCGGGATTTGCGCGAAAATAGCAGACTGTAAAATCTCCGGAAATTGTTTCCAAGCTACATTGCCTTTACGACTTTTGATATATAGTTGCATAAATTCCAGTAACGCTATTGCGCTTTCTTGCGGTGGCAGATTGACAAATAAGTACGTGGGTTTGTCTTGGCTTGATACAGATACAACACAGCCTTGACTGCACGCCCAGAGGCATTCAACGGGTTTAATTTCAAGTTCGTTTGATGGTAATTTTCCCCCGCATAAAGTGTTTAATTTGTCAAGTAAAATAGTGCCGTCAGCAGGTTGATTTTCTGGTAGTTCTTCTGAGGAACGGTGGCAAGATTTGCAGACAAATAAGGTATGTTTAGGCATGGCTTAAGGTGTATTGACAAGGTATTTTTCGAGGTCATCAAGGATAGCATTAATCGCGAAAATATCTGATTCATGCCAATGTTCGCCGACAAAATAGACTCGATCGCGTTGAACGGCGTTAAGCCATTGCCACAAGGGTTTGTGTTTAAGATTCTCCAATTTTGTCTTGTCACCATAAAATTCCAAAGATACAAGAAACAGAACATCCCCATCAATATCAGGTATAGTTTCTTCCGAAATATTTTCTATGTAGAAGAAATCTCCTGTTTGCGATCGCGGACGTTGCAATCCAATATCTTTGAGAATCGTTCCCGAATAATGCTTTTCTCCGTATGCCGTAAATCGATTTTCTCCAGTTACATCTGCAACGGATATCCTTAGGGTATGGCGACGCTCTCCCAGAGCTTGCTTGAGTTTTTGAATCCGTTGCCAGTAATTATCCATAAATTGCTGACTAATATTCTCTTTGCCTAATATCTGAGCAAGTTCTTCTAGTTGCTTTTTCCAACCAAGGGGAGGCCAAGGATAGTTTAGTACAACAGTAGGTGCAATTTGTGACAACTGTTCATAAATATCTTTCATGTAAGAGTTAGATAAGATTAAGTCGGGTTTAAGTCGCAAAATCTTTTCTAAATTAGGAGAATCATAGCTCCCAACAAACTCTACTTGCTCAACTTTGCCTTGAAGATATTTGGGAAGCTGGGAACCGAGTTCATATGCCGAGCCAATTAGTTGAATACCTAATATCCAGCTATTGACAAAAGTATCAGGTCTAAGAGTCACGACTCGTTGAGGATTGCGAGGAATGCACGTTTCACCCATTGTATGTCGCACGACTCGACAGTCTTCTACTTGCAGTTTATGATTTGTCACACGAGTATCGTTAATCGTACTGCAAGCTGCAATCAGTGTTGCCGCTAAGACTCCTAAAAGCAGTAAATAGATGAGGCGGCGTAGAGAGATTTTCACGAATTGCTAACTCCTCAAAACCGCCATGAAAGCGTTCCTTGCACAGTAAATGGTTCCGCTGGGAAAACGTTAAGCCGATCGTAAGCAGATTCAAAATAGCTGACATCAAATAAATTCCTAAAGTTAAGTGATGCTCTGAACTGCCCGCGGTTATAGAAGATAGCTGCATCTGTGCGAAAATAGCTGGGCAACGTAAATGAATTTTCTAAATCCCCTTGGCGATCGCCCACATAGAAAAATCCTAATCCAAAGCCCAATCCTCTCAAATCGCCTTCTTGCAATTCATAGCTCGTCCATAAATTGAAGCTATGTTTTGGTACGTTATACAAACGATTACCAGGTTCAAATGTGTTATCTTCTGTAATCCGCGCATCGGTATAAGCATAGCCTGCAATCATGTTCCATCCTGGTAAGATTTCTCCTCCAACGTTCAATTCAATACCACGACTATTTTGTTCACCTGTTTGAATCGAGAAGCCTGGATTGCTTAGATCATCAGTTGTGACGTTAGAGCGAGTGAGATCGTAAAACGCGAGAGTTGCAGAGAGTCTGTTGTTAATATCTGCTTTAACCCCAACCTCATACTGTATCCCTCGTTCTGGCTGAAATTGTTCGCCATCAATCGATCTGCCAATGCTTGGCGCAAACGAGCGACTATAGCTAGCATAGAGTGAAATTGGTTGAATTGGTTGGTAGACAATTCCCACACGGGGACTAAAGGCATTTCCAGATTGAAATTCTTCTGTTTCATTGATGAAATCTCTGTTCGTCTGCTCGAAGAAATCCAATCTGCCGCCCAGTAACAACTTGAGATTTTCTGCCAATGCCACTTGATCTTGAACATAGACACCTAAAGAATCTGTCAAGCCAGTACTATCAGCTTCGTCTATGATTTCACCCCTTGATAAGGCTCCATAAACTGGATTGAACAAATCAAGCGGCGTTGCTTCTTGGTACTGAGCCTTGTACAGATAGTTATCAAGTCGGGTTAGATCAATTCCAAATAGAAGTTGATGCCTAATGGAACCCGTTGAGAAATTCCCCACAACATTTGTCGTTAGATCGTAAACTTGTTCTTTATAATCTTGACCTCCAACACCCCGTTGTAAGGTTCTTTGATCTGGATCAAGTTCCCTATTAAAATAGGTGTTTCTACCTCTGTTGTAGAAATGTCCATAATAAAAGGCATTTCGCAATAACCAGTTTTCATTGAATCGATGCTCTAGGTTATACCCAACTCTGAAAACTTCTGGCCCGTAGAAGGTATTTTTTTCCCCAGAGTTACGGTTAGGTGGTATCTCACCGTTTATATTCGGTAATACAGTGCCAACTGCCGGAAGAGCATTATCATCGTTTTGATTTACTTTGTTATATTCTGCATCCACCGTTATTGTTGTGCTTTTTCCAAGGTCAAAACTGAGTGCACCCGACAGAAATGGATTATCTCGCTCTAGAAAGTCAACAAAGCTACCTGCATTCTCGTAAGATGCATTCAATCGATAGCGGATTGTTTTTTCATCATTTAGCGGCCCTGTTAAATCGACCATACCTCGATAGAAGTCATAACTACCGATTGTCGCTTCAACTGTATAAAAGGGATCGGGCAGTGGCTGCTTAGTCACAATGTTAATCGTACCACCAGGATTGCCCCCACCGAACAAAACTGAAGCAGGGCCTCTGAGAACTTCAATTCGTTCAATATTAGCAAAATTTGCTGCTTTACCTCCCCCTTGTAAATCTCTCAATCCATTCCTGGTAAAATTACCTGCACCATCAGAAGCTTCAAACCCTCGAATCGTAAAAGTGGCAAATTGATTAAAGTAACTAGGAGCAGTCTGAGTTACACCACTAACATTTCTGAGTGCATCATTGAGAGTAGTAACTTGCTGTTCTTCTAACACTCGTTGTGGCACTACTTGAATCGAAGCGGGAATATCTCGTAAAGGCGTATCAGTTCTTGTTCCTACACTAGTATTTGGTACAAGATACCCATCTTGCTCTCCCGTTACTATCAACTCAATTGGCTCATCTTGTTGTTCTTCACTCGTGATTGGCTTCTCTGTTTCCGCTTGCGGTGGTGCTTTTGCCGTCTCGGTAACCACTACGCCAAAAATTAAACCCTCATCACTATCAAATAACTCAACTTGGGGCGAACTCGCCTCACCCGTCACTGTCACCCGGACAGTATTAGCATCAATATTGGTTACAGTCACCACCGTGATTCCCTCAGCGGGATTTTCTTGACGGAACTCACTACCCGATGGCAAATTTAACTTAGTATTGGGGATATCTGCAATAAAATTATTTCCCTCACTCTTACTTACAGGCTGTAACTGGTCGGAACCTGTAGTCTCTAAAATTACTTCTAGTTCTTTGTCTGTTTGTCTTAATCTTACACCCGTTACCTGAATTATTCCTTGAGAAAGCAACTGTTTAACTGTAGTTGCTGGACGCTTAATTTCGGTTAAACGCAGAATTTTGTGATTACTTATAGCCGCAGTTGCCACTGGAGATGGATTTTGATGAGACTTAGTAGGCTCTAAACTCGTTTCTGCCCAAGCAGGTAAGCCAATTAATCCCAAGATGGAAGCAAGCATCCACATCTTCAACCAGCAATAATTTGATATCACTGCCCACACCGTTAATAATAATTAGTTTCAACAAAATACCGTGAAACTCAGTGAGGCAGAAGACTGATTCGATAGGTAGACGGAATTTTTTCGATAGCTAAACGGAATTTTTCGCTGTTTTTGATATTCCTTGGGGTTCATGCCAAACTGCTTGCGGAATGCAGCAGCAAAGGGACTGCGACTTGTGTAGCCCATCGCATGAGCAATTTCAGTAATTTTCATCTCTCCTGCTTCTAGCAATTGTCGCGCTTGCTCAAGTTTGTATTTACGCAGATAATCAAATACTGTTGTGCCAAAACACAAACGAAAACCCCGTTTCAAGGTGCATTCATTTAAACCGACTAATCGCGCTAATTCATTTAAAGATGGTGGATTGTCTAACCGCTGCAATATAATTTCCCTCGCATGGTGAATTCTATCTACTACATCTGGTTGCAAAGGCTGAGGATTGCTCTTGCCATCATGAATCTCAACTTCCTGGGCTAACAGCATTCCCATCAATTCCAGCACTTTCCCCTCTAAGTAAACCCGTTTGGTAATTCCCCGATAAGGACAATGTAAAATTTGCTGTGCTACTCTCTGCATCGGTAAGGTTGCAGTGCCAAAACGATGGTAAATCTGAGAATCAGATTCCCGAATTAAGTGCTGTAACTCTTGTGGTAATTCTCCTTCACTATCTCCAATAAAAGAACGCAGTAACTCCGGCTGTACTGAAAATTCAATTTCCAGGTATGGTTGTTGATGATAACATTGAGATTTTATTTGCGGAGCTAAACCACTGCCGTGGAAAATATACTGTCCGCCACCTGTGGATGTATGTTTATCTTCGTGTGTTCCTGAAAAATGAAAGTGGTAACTTATGCAGCATTCTTTCTCTGGATCTTCAAAAATTATGCGATCGCATAGGCGCAAATCACCAATCAGTAACTCTAAACCCGCACGCAGATTGATTTCCCGACAATAGCCCTGTCCTAGTAGCTTGGGGAAATTATACATCACGTCTAACTTATCATCGGGATCTGGATGTTGGAAACTGTTCACCGTCTCCTCATACAGTAACTCGTAAAAGGTTGGGCTGGAGATGGAGATGGTCATAGTTAAATTACTGAAATATAAAGTCAAATTTATATCGCAAATTTAAGTAAGAAAGTTAAACCAAGTAAATTTTATTTAGTGATAAATGAAAAATATTTCTAATATTATTGCATAATCTGGCTGCACCTACATGAAAAAGGCAGAATTGATTTAAGGAATAGTAGAGATAATATCTTTCTTAGAGCGATCGCAAGTTGGGATAATTAATGACTTGTGTTTAGAGGATGATGGTATACAAATTTGAAGATAAAAGCCAACAGAGGCTAGAACACACACCTTGTTTAGTAGAATTGGCTTTTACACCCGTTATTGATAGTGTTTCCCCTGGGGTAGCAGGTGGATTAGTTGGTGAGCGAGCCTCTTTCAGAGGAGCTTCGCGGGAGGATTTTCTAAGCGAGAAAGAATAATTTGTTTGGCAATGAAGGTTGTAGACTATTCTGTGCGGCTTCATCCCAAAGTTCCTCTTTCTAACTTTGTGTAAGTGCGATTGTCATAACTGGCGCTTACTAGCTTTAGACTTAATGATGCTATTTATCAGCTAACAAAGGAAGACTCACTTTATATAGTTAACACTTGACAGTTAACTGTTAACTAAATTCATGTAGTTTCCAAGGATAAGCTAGGAATATCTTGCTTTAGGGTGCATTGATAAGGTACTTAAATAAATCATCAATGACGACATCAGCAGCAAGCAAGTTTGAGCCAATCCACGCCAAGGTATCTACAAAATATATATGTCCGCGCTGAACTGCTTTAAGCCTTTTCCCTAGAGGCTTTTGTAGAATTTTTTCAAAGGCTTCTCGCTCGTCATTTTTGGAAGTCAAAACGAATATAATATCACCGTCTATCATCCCCAACTCTTCCTCAGATGTAAAAGTGACGTAACCGCTTGAGGTATTGACATCTTGTAACTTTGGACGTGGTAATTTGAGATCGTTAAGAATAGAACCAGCAAAGGAATTCTTCGCTTGAATAAAGAATCCCCAATGGATAGAGGGAACAACCACGGATATTTCTTTATTTTGATATCGACTGCCTAAAGCTAATTTCAATTCATCTATTCGCTGATAATAATGCTTCCAGGCTTGCTGCGCTTCTGCTTCCTTTCTTAAAGCTTTGGTGACAAATTCAAAATGTTCTCGCCACGCTGCTGGGCCGCGCCAAGGTACAATAGCAGTAGGGCTAATTTGCGATAAAAGCGGATAAATGGCTTGAATATTTTGCCAAACCAGAATTAAGTCAGGCTTAAACATCAAGATTTTCTCTAAATTAGGTTCATTTTGAGAACCCAATATTTCTATCCCTTTAACCTTATCTTTTAAATATGCAGGAAACGGATTCTGCATATCCACTACACTGCTGGCGATCGGTTTAACACCTAGAGCCAATGTATTTCCTAAAGTACCATGAAAAATAGTCGCAACACGCTCAGGATTTTTTGGAACACAAGTTTCCCCCATTGTGTGTTGTACTATTCGACATTCACTAGCAGAGGACAATCTGTTTATATTGGTTGAAGACTCTGTAAATCGGTCATCACAAGCTTTAATCAGAATAATAGTTAGACCGACAAATAGAAATAGTATAATTGCACTACCAATTCTCTTGATCATTGGGGGAATATTTTTCTAAATCCCTTCTTTGATGTCTTGCACCTTTCTTACAGCCATTTTCAGATGAATAGACAACACAATACTGTAAGTAAGGGCGGGTTTTGTTTCAATCTCTAGCTCAAACCGAAAGGATATCTGCTAAACCCGCACGCCAGTTGACGCCAGTCGCTACAACGCGCTTAACCCGCAAGGGCGCTGGCTCACCACCGCACTGGCTCCCCGACAAAAAATTGTGGTACAAATAAATGAAATTTACTGTAATAACCGTAAGGTGGGCATTACCTACCTTACAAAAGTCGCAATTAAACGACTGGTGCAAGATGTGAATTCTCAAAGTTTTGGGAACGGTTGGTATGAGGTTGAATTTAGCATTATTACCAAAGTGGATCAGACTAAAGTTGAATCAAAATCGCCAAGAAACTGTTCCTTGCACTTCAAAGGGAGCACCAGGAAAAATACGATTGATGTTGAAGGCAGATTCATAATAATTAATGTTAAACAGATTTCTAAAATTGAGGGCAGCTCGGAATTGCTGGTGTTCATAGAAAATAGCAGCATCCGTGCGGAGGTAGCTAGGGAGTTGAAATGTGTTTGCTAAGTTTCCTTGCCGATCGCCTTGGTAAAATAACCCTAAACCAAATCCTAACCCCTGTAAACTACCTTCTTGAACTTGATAAGTTGTCCAGACGTTAAAGCTATGTTCAGGAACACCATTGATGCGATTACCAACTGGAAAGCTGTTGTCTTTGCTAATACGAGCATCAGTGTAAGCATATCCCGCAACAATGTTCCAACCAGGTAAAATTTCACCAGCTATGTTGAACTCAATCCCTTGGCTGTTTTGTTCACCCACCTGGATAGTCCGCAATGGATCATTTGGATCTTCAGTGCGGATATTGGTACGAGTTTGGTCATAAAACGCTAAAGTTGCACTAATGCGATCGCTTATGTCTGCTTTAACTCCAACTTCATACAGTGTGCCGCGCTCCGGCTCGGAAATTGTTCCATCTTCAAACACATTGATTATTGGTCTAAAAGATTGTCCATAGGTAGCATAGAGAGAAATGGCAGGAATAGGTTGATAAACCAATCCAACTCTAGGGCTAAAAACTTCTTGTTGAGCAGAACCATCTGTTGGATAATTATTGACGATCCGCTGATTGGCAATATCAAATCGACCGCCTAAAAGCAGCTTAAAATTATCTGCGAGGGAAATTTGATCTTGGAGGTAAAAACCATAGGCATTTGAATTGGCTTCTCCTTCAAAAGGATCACCGGAGGGTTCTCCTAAAGGCTGATTGTAGACAGGATTAAAAATATCTATGGGAGCTAAGTCTAAACGCGCATCAGCACGTTCAAAGCTTTCTTGCTCTGTCCGAGTGTAATTAAATCCAGCAACTAACTGATGCTGAATCCTACCCGTTGCAAACTTACCAACAAAGTAGTTGTCAAGGGTGATATTTCTAGCATCAATTGGATTTCTGGTAAGCCCTCTTTGTAAAGTCCGATTGTCCTCTTCTAAGCCTAAAGGAAACACAATTACCCTGTCTTGTTCTAGCCAAGCAGCCTCAAAAACACTACGTAGCTGCCAATTGTTGCTAAATTTGTGTTCCAGGTCGTATCCTATCCTAAATAACTCAACATCATCTTTGTCAAAGGGTTCGCTTAAGTTGCGACTCAACGGGATTTTACCATTCGGGTTGGGCAAGATAGTTCCTCTCGCCGGAAGCCCCATCTGCCCATTGGAACCGGAAATATTGATGTACTCAGCTGATAGTTTCAGGTTTGTGCGATCGCCAATTTGCCAAGAAATTACAGGTGCAACGGTTCTCAGTAGAACACAATTGGAGCGATTTTTGAAAGTAGGCGATCGCGCAAGGCATACGAACGCAGATTTTTAAGCTTGGTGATCGCATTAGCTTGGCTGTACAGTTCAGACTCCGAAGTGACAATGAACGATTGCTTACGGTATGCTATGCGATCGCTAATCTCAGCTTCTGCATTTTTGAACGCCATCTCAAAGTACAAATGGCGCAAATAATAGAAAATTAACTGATAACTATTCGCTGTTTACTGGTAACTTATAGGTTATTTATAGTAGTTGTAAACTTATATCAACTCCGTCTAATCGCTTATCATTTGAAAATCTCCACGTTTCCTTATCGTCGCGTCTCCCTGTCAGCCCTAATGATAAGTCTTCAACCGAACATAATATTATTCGTTTGCTGATTCAAACAAAATCCGCCTTTATAGTATCGTGTGGTCTATTCACCTGAAAATAGATTTAAGGTGTGTTGACAAGGTATTTAAATAAATCATCAATAACTGCATCAGCAGCCAAAGGAGTTCGACCTCTCCAAGTTGTCGGATCTACATAATAAACACGATTTTGTTGAACAGCTTTTAGTTTTTTCCAAAGTGGTTTCTTCTGAAGAATGTTTAAATCACGCTCACCTGTTTCATTTGCGCCATAAGCAACGACGAACATCACATCTCCATCAGCCATGTATAAGTTTTCTTCAGAAAAGCTAATAACTCCTTGTGGATTATGCCGTTGTGAAGGCGGGCGCTGAAGCCCTGCATCACTTAAAATAGAACCAATGAATGAATTTTCCGTTTCGCTACTCATTCCTCCACAACAAAAGTTGACAAAAGAAATAGTTTTATTCTTGTAGCGATTCTCCTTCAAAGAGGCTGCGCTAACACCTAATGCAGTCTTTAGTTGCTCGATGCGCTGATTATAATGTTGCCAAACCTGCTGTGCTATTTCCCTTCTGTTTAACACTTCAGCTATAAAGTTAAAATATTGTTTCCAATTATTCTGCTCCGTGATGCCACCTCCCCAATCGTATAAAACTGTGGGAGCAATAGCAGATAGCTGAGGATAAATTGATTGAGGATACCAACTAACAATAATATCGGGCTTGAGTAAAGCAATGCGTTCAATGCTGGGCTGCGCCCATTCTCCTAATGGCTCTATTCCCTCTGTTTTACCCTCCAAATAATCAGGAAATTTTTTATCGAACTCAAAAATACTTCCAATTGGTTGAATGCCAAGGGCGATCGCATTTCCTAAAGCCGCCGGGTTCAAAGCTACAAAACGTTTTGGATGATTAGGAACGCAAGCTTCTCCCATTGCGTGTTGCACTACTCGACATTCTTCCAATAAAGGCTTCGAGCTTGTAGCGATCTGATTAGTGTTTCTGCTACAAGCCCAAACAATTAAGCAGACTAATATAGCTAAAAACAGTAAATAAACAAACCGACGTAAAAACATTTTGATAATCTGATGAAAGCGGGATAGATTTAGCGGTAGAGCAGAGCGCTCTATCCCTTAAAGTTTTACTCAACTTGTTAAAACTGCCAAGAAATAGTTCCCTGCACGGTAAACGGTTCGCCCAGAATAACACGATTTATGTTTCCGGCAGATTCAAAATAGTCTATGTTAAAAATATTTCGGAAATTCAGTGCAGCACGAAATCCATCTCTCGTATAGAAAATAGCAGCATCAGTTCGTAGATAACTGGGGATCTCAAATGAATTGTCCAAATCTCCTGGGCGATCGCCAACAAAAAATAGCCCTAAACCAAAGCCTAATCCTTTCAAATCACCCTCTTGCAGTTTATAAGTTGTCCATACATTAAACGCATGTTTAGGAATATTGTTGATATTGTTGCCAACGGCAAAGGTATTGTCCTTGGTAATCTTTGCATCTGTGTAAGCATAGCCTGCGATAATATCCCATCCAGGCAAGATTTCGCCAGCAATATTGAATTCAATTCCTTGACTTTGTTGTTCGCCTGTTTGAATTGAAAAATCCGGATTTTCCAAATCGGCAGTCTCTACATTGCTGCGAGTCAAATCATAAAATGCTAAAGTTGCCGCCAGTTGATCGCTCAAGTCAGCTTTCACACCTATTTCATACTGAGTCCCCCGCTCTGGATTGAATAGACTACCGTCAGCAGTTCGGCCTACAACAGGTAGAAATGAACGGCTATAGCTGCCATAGAATGAAAGTGCTGGAATTGGTTGATAGACAATTCCTAGACGAGGGCTAAAAGCTTCATCTTGTTGAAATGAGCTAGTTGATTCCAGAAAATCTTCTGATTTTTGACTAGTAATATCAAAACGTCCTCCTAACAACAGCTTAAGGTTGTTAGTCAAAGCAATTTGATCTTGAAGATAAAAGCCCACAGAATCAGTTCTAGTTAAATTATCATAACGATCAATCACATCTCCAAGAGGTTGACCATAAACCGGATCGAATAAGTCAATTGGTGCTGCGCTGCGATTAAAACCTGCTAGTGTTGAGTCTCGTCTGAATAAATTCACACCTGCTACAATCTCGTGTTTGATTGAGCCTGTATTAAATTTGCCTATTACATAAGTATCTAAATTGTAAACCAACTCACCAAAGTTGGGTGATTGAAATCTTCTATTGAGAGTACGACCATCAGGATCTAAACCTAGACTAAATACAGCTTGCCTGTCAATATTGAAGTCTACAAATCGAAAGGCATTGCGAATTTCCAAATTATCGCTAAAACGATGCTGAAAATCATAGCCTAATGTTAAAGCTTCATACTGTCCTTGATCTGAGGGTTCACTGACGTAGCGATCGCGCGGAATCTTGCCATTAGGATTCGGCAAGATTGTTCCCACGGCAGGAAGCCCTAAATCAAACGGTTGGGTTGCTTGAGCATAATTAGCCTCGAAAGTAATTTTTGTGCGATCGCTAATTTGCCATGTCAGCGTAGGAGCAAGAGAGTAACGTTGAGCATCATAAAAGTCAAAAAAGCTTTCTGTGGTTTGAGCAGCTCCAGTAAAGCGATACAATACTGTACGATTATCATTAAGCGGGCCAGAAAAATCCACGGAACCCCGATAGAAATTAAAGCTACCCGCAGAAAATTCCAGCAAAGAGTAAGGCTTACTTAGTGGTTGTTTGGTAACTAGATTGACGATGCCTCCAGTAAAACCTCGACCGTAAAGAACTGAAGCTGGGCCTTTTAATACCTCAACGCTTTCAATATTTGAAGCTTCAAAAATCGGAGCAAAATCTGTGAGTGAGCTTAATCCATTGACTAAGTAATTGGCATCAAAGCCTCGAATCAATGCATCTTCAACAAAAGTAAATCGGGGTGTAGTCCCCCCTCTTGCCACACCTGGCGTATTCCTCAGTGCCTCGCTTAAACGGGTTACTTGCTGGTCTTTAAGTACCTGTTGTGGCACAACTTGAATCGACTGGGGAATGTTCCGTAATGGGGTATCTGTCCGCGTCGCCGTACTCGCATCCTGCACGCGATAGCCATCTTGCTCTCCTGTCACTACCAATTCAATCGGCTCATCCTCTCCTGCGGGTTCTTCTTGCGGTGTCTGGTTTGTAAGTTCTTCTTGAGCTTGCGGTTTTTCTGGTGGCTGCGTCGCTGTTACCACAGATGTAACTGCAAAAACCAGCCCTGCATTATCATCAAATAACTCAACCGTGGGCAAAGCTTTCTCACTTACCACCGTTACTCGCACAGTATTTGCATCAATATTCGTAACTGTTATCTCAGTAATTTCACTATTTGGTTTTTCGGAACGGAATGCGAAAGCTTCTCCCGATGGTAAACGTAACTGAGCATTAGATATATCTGCAATAAAATTCTTATCAGTGCTGCGATTTGTAACTTGCAGTTTCTCCCCTTGGGTTGTCTCTAAAATCACTTCCACACCTTTATCTGTGGGATTTGCTTTCACTCCCGTGATTGGTACAACTTCACTCTCCTGGGAAACAGGGGGATTAGTTGGTGATTGCGAAAATAAATCTTTGACACTAGTAGCTGGAAACTCGGTTTCGCTGAGTGTTTGAATTGTTGTGACAACTTTATCCTGCTGTTTTTTTGATGCCAATGCCCGTTCAGGTTGAGCAAGCATACCACCGATGATCCCGACTGCACTCACTACCAACCAAAGATATATTTTGAGCGATCGCCAACTTTTCATACCACTCCCTACACAATTAAAAATACTGCTTATTGCGTATATTTCTTAGTTGCAATAAACCAGAGTGTAGAGGAGTACAACCAGTCGAGTCTATCCAAAAAAGCTTTTACTATCCCGAAACGACTTTTTTGCCTAACAAACATTGACTTGGCGTAATACCATATCTCTGTTTAAAAGCGGCTGCAAAGTGTCCTAAGTGAGAATATCCAACCAAGTTAGCAACTTCGGCAACACTGCTGTTATTTTGTCTTAATAGCTGTTCTGCCCATGCCATGCGTTTATCTGTGAGGTAGGCAAACACAGATGTACCAAAAAGTATCTTAAATCCGCGTTTGAGCGTAGTTGCACTCACCCCCACTAACTGAGCTAACTCTAGTAGCGGTGGAGGATTTTCCAAACGCGACAGTAAAATTTCCCTAGCGTGCTGAATCCGGGCAATAGTTGTGGCTTTGAGTCGGGGTGATGGCTTGTGTTTCCCTTGTTCGGCTAAAAAAGGAGCTAGCTGTAAAGTTATTAGCTCCAATGCCTTCGCCTGCAAATACATACGTTTTGTGATTCCCTGATAGGGACAGTTAATAATTTGCTGTACTACTCCCTGTATGGCCGGAGTTGTTTGGGGATAAAATAATGTTTGCCAATCGTTATCCTTTGCCAGAAAACGTAATTCCGATGCAATTTCTCCATCCACCCCAGGAAAAAAATTCCTCAGCAACTGGGGTGGCATTTCTATATAAATACCTAGTGTCCTTTGGGACTGACGATGAAATATATCGATTTTACGTTGAAGCCCACCACCAGCAATAAATGTATGTCCTTCCCCAACTTTTCCATAGGTATCTGTGTACGTCCCTACTGCTAAAGCTCCAAATTGGAGGGGGTGGTGATTCACAGGGATTTTGAACAACATATCATGATTGTATTCCCGATCAAAAATATCCAGCCAAAATTCAGGATACACTTCAATTGCTCGATAGTAACCTTTACCCAATTGTTTGGGGGTTTCATGAAGATATTCAAATGGTTCTAAGGCTGAGTGATGCGTACTATTTTGTTCACTTTCTTCTAACAATTCAATGTAGTCTTTTTCAGTTAAAGTTATTTTCATTGCCACGGATTTTAAAATTATTAAATTTTAATGATAATTAATTGCAACAATTTTACCGCACGCTTGGGTTAAGCGCACTGCAACCCAATAATGTTTCTTCTAAAACTCCACAGCGATAGTCCCTTGTACTGTAAATGGCACACCTGGATAGTCAGAGGAAGTGGCAAAAATTGATGTAAATTGGATCATGGAACTGAAATTTCTAACGAACTTCGAGTTGTGAATGATTATGTTCACCATTAGCTTTGGGAACCGAGTGTTTATTTCATTGAGTAAAATAGTGCCATCAAATGGGGAATTTTTCGGTCTTTTTTCTGAGGAATGGTGGCAAGATTTACAGAAGAATATAGTGTGTTTAGGCATAACAATTAAGGTGTGTTGACAAGGTATCTGTAAATATCATCAATCACAGCATCCGCAGCAATTAAGTTAGAGCCAAGCCAGGTTAACACGTCTACAGTGTATACTTGTCCTTGCTGGACAGCTTTGAGCGTTTTCCAAAGAGTCTTGTTTTGTAGTTGTTCCAACTTTTTACTGTCACGCTCCCTCAGAGTTAGGATAAAAATAATGTCTCCATTTACTTCTTGTAGCCTTTCCTCCGAAATACCATAAATGCGATCACCACGAGGTAAGATAATATCCTGTGCTTTTGGTTGTTGCAGCCCAATGTCGTTTAGAATCGAACCAGGAAATGAACTTTTAACCCAACTAATGATGCCGTAACTGCTACCAAAAGAAATGACAGATATTTTCTTGTCTTTATATCGATTATTTAAAGCTGTTTTTAATTCCTTAATTCTTTGAAAATAACGTTCCCAAGCTTTTTGATATTCTTCTTCTTTTCCTAATGCTTGAGCTAGAAATTGAAAATGTTCTTTCCAAGATGATGTCCCTTTCCAAGTAACAACTGCTGTCGGACTAATTTGAGAAAGCAGAGGATAAACTTTACGAATAGCTTCCCAACCTAAGATTAAATCAGGTTGTAACAAAGCTATTTTCTCTAAACTTGGCTCATATTGATTGCCTAACTTTGCTACGTTTTTTGTGTAAGGTTCTAGATAGCTAGGAAAACCATTTAAATCAGTCAAAGCAGAAGCACCAGCGATAGGTTGCAGACCTAAGACAAGCAGATTACCCAAGGTAAATTGAGAGACTGTAACAATGCGATTAGGATTTTTAGGAATACAGGTTTCTCCCATTACGTGCTTTATTAATCGACAATCTTTCAAGGGTTGCCACAAACTTGTAGTCTGGTTATTTATGACCACACCACAAGCTGTAGCAAATATCAATGTTGAGAATCCTAAAAGCAATAGATAAGTAAACTTATGCCAGGATACTTTTATTAATCTCAACTTGTTTAAAACTCCCATGAAATAGTTCCTTGTACCGTAAATGGCGCACCATAGGAAACACGTAATCGACCGAAAGAATTTTCAAAGTAATCCACGTTAAATATATTTCTGAAATTCAGTGCTGCACGGAGTCTGTCTCGTTTGTAATAAATAGCAGCGTCGGTCGTTAAGTAGCCTGGTAATTGGTAAGTATTATCAAGAAATCCTGAACGTTCTCCAACATAAAATAGTCCCAAACCAAATCCTAAACCTTGTAAGTTTCCGTTTTGAATATCATAAGTTGTCCATAGACTAGCGGCATTCTTTGCGACACCATTCAAACTGCTACCAATGGGAAGAATATTATCTTTAGTGACACGAAGATCAGTGTAAGCATAGCTGGCAAAAACATTCCATCCGGGCAAGATTTCGCCTGCAATATTAAATTCAATTCCTTGGCTTCGCTGTTCACCTGTTTGGATAGAAAAGCCCAGTGGTATTCCAGGTCTAGTATCAGTCGTCAAGAGATTGCTACGAGTCAAGTCATAGAAAGCTAAAGTCGCAGAAAGTCGATCAGTTAAATCTGCCTTGACTCCAATTTCATACTGTTTTCCCTGTTCTGGCTCAAATGTGCTGCCATCAAAAGCTGTACCAATCACTGGATTAAATGATTGAGTGTAACTAGCATAGAGCGAAATGGGTGGAATAGGTTGATACACAATCCCCACACGAGGACTAAATGAATCACCTGATTGACTCGTTTCAATATTAGTGAGACGGTTTTGGTTGTCTTGTCTGAAAGTATCAAATCGAACTCCCAAAAGCAATTTTAAGTTTTCTGCTATGGTGACTTGATCTTGTATGTAGATACCAAGTTGATCTGTGAGGGTATTGGTATCAGTTCTAGACGTAATTGCCCCTGGTGGTAGACCATAAACAGGATTAAACAGATCAATTGGTGTACCAGCTCTATTAATTACTATGGTATCTGTATCCAATCTTCTCAAATCAACTCCAAATAGCAGTTGATGTTCAATTGATCCCGTGGAAAACTTGCCAATAACATCTGTGAGAAGGTTGTACTCAGAATATAAAAGCTCTGAACGTTCTGTAAATCCTCTGGTTACAGTCCGATTGTCAGGCAAAAGTTGAGTAGAGACTCCATAACCTCGATTTCGATAATTAACATCTCCATATCGAAAAGTATTTCGTAGTGACCAGTTATCACTAAACTTATGCTCTAATGCGTATCCAATCCGCAAAGCCGAATCGAATTGGTTATAGCCTTTGTTGAGATTGCGGTTACGGGGTATTTTGCCGTTTGGGTTGGGAAGTACCGTGCCGACTAAAGGTAAACCAAGGAAAAGGTTATCAGTTTCTACATCTACATAGTCTGCTTCCAGTGTTAATTTCGTGTTTTCTCCAATTTCAAAACTGATAACTGGAGCAATTACAAAAACTCTGCGTTCAGAGAAGTCATGAAAAAAGTTCTGAGTTTTATAAGCTGTATTTAGTCGATACAAAACTTTCTTGTCAGGATCTAGCGGCCCCGATATATCTAATGCACCGCGATAAAAATCATAACTCCCAAAATTTGCTTCAACTGAATAGTAAGGGTCGCGGAGTGGTTGTTTAGTTACCAAATTAATCGACCCACCTGGAGGTGCGTTACCAAACAGCACGGATGCAGGGCCTTGAAAAACTTCGATTCTTTCAATTCCGGCGAGTTCGGCTCCAATTGTCGCACCAATATCTTTAATGCCGTTTCTTAGGGTATTGCCAAAGAAATCATTGATAAAAAAGCCTCGATTAGTTAACCGAATTGAAGGAAAGCTAGAAGGGTTGTTTTGCCGAATGCTGGCGACATTTCTCAACGCAGAATATACATCGGCTCCTTGATCGCGGATTACTTCTTGCGGGATCACCTGAATTGATTGGGGAATATCTCGCAATGGCGTATCCGTCCGCGTCCCTGTACTTGTATTCGGCACACGATAGCCATCTTGTTCCCCCGTCACTACTAACTCAATCGGCTCATCCTGCTGCACTATGGGTTCTTCTGACCCCTCCCCTTCCCCTCCCCTTGGTAAGGGGAGGGGTGCCGTAGACGGGGTGGGGTTTTGTGCCATTTCCGCAGATGCGACAGCAAAAATCAGCCCTTCATCTCCATCAAATAACTCAACCGCAGGTAAAGATTTCTCACCAACTACTGTCACCCGCACAGTATTTTTATCAATATTTGTAACTGTTATTTCCGTAATTCCCGATAGAGGTTTTTCGGATTTAAATGTAAAAGTGTCTCCATTAGGCAATCGTAATTGTCCATTGGTGATATCAACAATAAAATTGTTACCCGTACTACGATTGGCGACTTGCAGTTTTTCCCCAAGGCTTGTTTCTAAAATCACTTCCACACCTTTATCGGTGGGATTGGCTTTCACCCCTGTAATTGTGACAATATCTCCTGGAGTTGCAGGTGTGTTTGTTGGTGACTGAGACAGCAAACCATCAATAGTAGTAATTGGGGCTTTAAATTTGCCTAATTCGATAATTTCCCTAGTTTTCGGCTTCACTTGTGCCAAAACAGGTTGAGGATTTGCACAACTAATAAAATATCCTAATAAACTTGCCCCTAGCCAGAAACGCATATTTGCTAGAAATATCAATCTATTCACTCTACTCTCCACACCAGTCAGAACTTATTGCGTAAACTTATCAACTGTACTTAGAGGTAGTTTAGAGAAGTAGGTGCGATCGCGTCTATCCAAATATGGCGTTAATATCCATAAACGGCATTAATGCTCATTTTTTATCCAACAACACACCCTCACATCAAGGTAAACTGACAAAAATAGATATTTGGTATACCAAGAGCGTTAAATATCATCTGTATCCTCAACCTCTTGAAAGATTTGTTCTATGTCTTGTGAACCATGAATAATACGCACAATTTCAATTCCTTCATATATAGTGCGGTAAAAAATCAGGTAATTTCCGACAGGAAAACTACGCAGGGAAATAGCTAAGTTCTCGCGCCTCTCTCCCATTTGCGGTAATTTGGCAAGTTTAGCAAACTTTTCCCGCAGCCGATCAAAAAGTTTATCAGCAGATCGTGGGTTATTTTTGGCAACATAGTTCCAGATATTTTCAAGGTCAAGCGCTGCTTGAGTAGAAATTATAAATCGGTTCACGGAGTGTTGCTATCCTCCAACCTCTTGCGCCCCCTTGCTTTGATATCTTCAAAAAAGGTTGAGAGCGATTCTTCATCGTATTCTGTATATTCACCGCGATCAAGTTGCTCGATTCCAATAGCTATTTCTCTTCGTAAAATCTCAAGTTTGAGTGTCTTCAATTCCTCCTCCAAACGCTCAAGCTTATCCATTACTTCTTGAAACGCTTGCGCTTCTTGGACTACAACCTCTGCTTTCCCATTAACCGTTAGCACAAGCGGAGATTTTGTCAGCTTGATCTTTTCTACGTAGTCCTTGGCATTCCGCTTAAAGTCGGTGAGAGTTTGAATGTTCTCAAGATTAATTTTAACTTCCATCACATTTAATAAAATACTTTTGAAACACTTTATTAAATGCTATATTTGGTATATATTTTTGTCAAGAAATAGATTTTTTACCTAACAAACATTCACTGGGTGTAATCCCAAATTGGCGTTTAAAAGCCGCCGCAAAGTGTCCTAAATGAGAATAACCTAATAAGTTAGCTACTTCTGCTACTGTGACTCCACCATTTCGCAGCAGTTGTTCGGCTCGTTCCAGACGCTTCTGTGTGAGATAATTAAAGACGCTTGTACCAAATAATGTTTTAAATCCATAGCGTAGAGTCCTGTCACTAACTCCTACTATTTGTGCTAATTCCACTAACGAGGGTGGATTTTCTAGACGAAAGTGTAAAATTTCTCTGGCATGGTGAATACGGTTAACAGTTGTGGGTTTGAGCCTTGGTAGTTGTGGTAGTTGGCTTTGGTCATTTAAAATTGGCGCTAACTGCAAAGCCATAAGTTCTATGACTTTTCCTTGCAAATATATCTGCTTTGTGGTGTCGTGATAGGGACAGTTAATTATTTGCCTAGTAACTTGTTCAATAGCAGTTGTAGTTTCTGGATAAATTAAGGTTTGCCAGTCATTACCCTTAGCTAATAACTGCAATTGCGGAAGCATTTCGCCATCACGACTAGGAAAAAAAGTCCGCAGTACATCAGGTGACATGTGGATATCAATACCTATATGTCTAGATTTAGAAGACTTGACAAGCATCTGACGTTGTACACCACTCCCAGATATGGCGGTATACCCTGCTCCTAACATTCCACCATATTCATCAATATAAGTTCCGCATAAACTCACACAGAATTGTAACGGATGATCCGACTCTGGGTATTGCACCAATAAATTTTCACGCAATTCATAGTCAAAAATTGTTAACCAAATTTCTGGATGTATCTTCAGATTTTTTATCTCACCTTGACCCCATCGCTGAGGTAATTGAGATATATATTCAAATGGCTGCAAATCTGGATTAGATGTGATACTTTGGGCTGTTTCATCCCACATTTCTATCCAGTCTTGTATTTTTATGCTTAGGGTCATGGTAAATGCTTGAGTAAATTATCTCACTGTAAAACTATATAATGAGAAATAATTGCAAAAATTAGTTAGCTATACAGTAGTCTACTATCTGTATGATGATAGTGATCGCTGTTCATTATACAATATAGTTGATAATTTTTAGCAATAAAGAGGATGATTTTTTTGGCAGTTATTTAAAGAAGCGATCGCACCAACAAATCAGCTTTCACTTCGGATGTTGCAGTGTAAAGTGAGAAGTCTCTCGTTTCAAATAAAAATTTCAATTTGTAGGGGAGGCAGTTTGCGGTGTAGATTTTCTTCCCGCAAAACTGCTGTTGTGTTACGGCTATGCAAAAATTTGAGAGTATAAAAGAATTAGAATTAGCCGTGGTGCGTTACTGACAAGGTTTAAAAAATAGCGATCGCTTACGGCAATGGAGCAACTTTGCAATCAATGCAATCCACAAAACGGATCGCGTTCTGTCTCAACATTATTCGATTGTGCTTGCAAAGAGTCTCGAAAAACACAACCTTCTTGCTTGAGACATTCAGGATTTAGTGATGTCCAATAAGGCACTTCAAAGACATGGACTCGCAATACACCTTGCTCGTTAATAGAGGCATAATATTTGCAAGGATATTCGGTTTTGACTTCTGGTTGTGGTAATTCGCCAATTAATTCCCATTTATTCGATTCTGGATTACGAAATTGGAAGTAAAAACTATGTTTGCCACTGGCAGGAAATGGAGGTAACTCTGCAATTAAACCCATGCTTTGTTGTATGCCACCATCATAATCGCGAAAAACTCGTAAATCTTTGCTGTAGTCTGTTTCCGCTGCAAATACTACAGTGTGAGCATCTGTTTTAAGAACACTAGCAGATTCAGCAACATTGACTGCAATATCGCATATTACCCTAACATCACTGGAAATCAATGCTGGTACGCCTATAGCTTTCGCTGCATCAAGGTAAGGAATGTTTCTAGAAATGAGATAATGAGGATTACCCCGACAAAGTAGCAAGTCTATATCTAATTTTTGATTAATTTCAAACTGAACTTGAATAGAATTCTTAAAATCTTCCTCAATTATGCCTAGCTTTTTCATTAAAGCATCACCGTTGTAGCTACCCCAAAGCTGGAGTTTCATATTCTCAAAGTCTTGACGCCTGATATTGTTAGTTAATTGCATTCCCAACCAGCGACTACGAAACTTTGCCATCGCATCTCCGGCTTGGAGTTGATATAGTTCTTGCCCGGCATGAAAAATTGGATCGGGGCTACCGCCAATTACTTCTCGTACAAAGGAGCAAGGAAGAAAATAAAATAGGTTTTTGACATCTATATATAATTGGTTGGCTCCTTTGCGAAGCAGTTCTTTTGCTTGTTGGGGAGCGAAACTTAATTGTCGGAGTTTTTCAGCAAAACAAGCTCCTGCTGAAGTTGCTAACTTAGTATATTCGGGTTCAAAGGTAACGCGTTCTTCGTTCCAAACAAAATAATCAGACTTGCTAAATACTCGATAAAGTTCACGTTCAACTAATTCTAAATTGCAAGTTTTGCCAGAGAGAATTAACCAATCTACTGTTTCTGATTGGTTTTTTAAGGCATTTTCGATTAATCCTTGGGCAATGCCAATGGCTTCACGTACAACGGGTGCCACTGCTTTTTCAAATTGTTCGACTGTGAGTGTAACGCTGAGGCTATCAATTGCACTACTGGGCAAGTAAATATCATGTTGTGCCAGCAATTCTGAAATTTTTTGCCCATCTAAGATAAATACCGATGCATCTGATGTATTGTTTTTTTGTCCAAGTGTAATTTTGGCAGCTTCAGCATATTCCCACAAACTGTAAAAAGTTTGGGCGCGAGAAGGTGCATTCTTCCAACGAGTGGGCAAAACTTTTTCCGCATCATTTAAAGCTTCTTTGTAAGCTTCCCCTTCGCGGATTTCGTTATCTACACAAGCTAACAGCGAACCTTTTTGAAATTTACCGTTATCAAGAAAGCGATCGCTCAATTCTTCTGGCTGAACTTTTAAGACATCTTTGGGCAAAATATCTTCTGCTATGGCACTGAGCAAGCAATCGGCGATCGCTGCCTTCAACAGCAGAAACAACCGCAGTGTGATCAACTCGCCACCCAATTGCAAATGACCAGAAGAACCCAACAGTTTTGGTGTAAGTTTATAGTAGCGTCCACCATCACCTCTATCTTCACCAGGCTCGAAGGGGTTGATTTCTTCTAAGGCAAGGCGAATCAGTGCCAAATCAGTAGTTCCACCGCCAATATCTAACACTAGAACATTTTGCCACCATTTATCTCCATCTTGACGGCAGCGAGTTTTAAAAGACTCAATTCCTAAGTTTAAGTCACCGCCAAATTCTCGCCACAAAAAAAATATCGCCACCGAGACAGCTTCATCGTAAGCCATCTGTACATCTTCGATATCTAATTGTTTTACCAATTGTTCAATTTCTCGGCGGACAAATGGTGAAGCTATTGTCGGATAAGTTACAACTGCCCGATAAAATTTACCTTGAGAACATTTGAGCGATCGCTGACGGTATTCTTCCGTCAAATTCATTAATTGGGCATAAGCTGCTTGCAGGAGCTTATTTACAGGAATATTATCTTCTTTATCATTAAGAGTAATTGGAAAAGAGCGTTCTTGCCCAAAATAGCGTTTGGGTGAATGCAAGAATCTACCGCCAATTTCCTCTCCTAACCTAATAGTATCAAGTCGATGCTGTTTAGCTTGTTCACCCAAGCTAACTTTAACTTTGGCTGGATCGTCTGTTGGTAAAGTTGGTTCCAGACTAATAACTTCTAACTCACTCGGAATTTCACTTAAACGACGATCTTTATCTAATTCTACTGGTATCAAACTTTGCCACTCTAGAGCAGGAACGCGAAAAACTTCGTGATAAATTTGATTTAAGCGCCTGCTTGCAGCACGACGAAACCAAGGCAAGCGCTTGCTTAGAGCAATTTCTATCTGCCGAATTGCCTCTAAAAAATTTTCACCATGCAGATTGCGTAGATTTACTGTATTGTCTTGTAGGTTTTTACTAACTTCTGCCAGAAATCTTTGCCACTCTTGCACCCAAGCCTCACGACTCACACCAAGCACATCATCTACAGGGCGTTGAGTTATCCATGCCGAGAGGCGATCGCGTAACTTTAATTCTTGTTCGCTGGGCAAACTATGGGGTGTAACAATCACTTTGGGATCGTAAAGCGTAACTGTAGAGTTAGAAGTGCCAAAATCAATGGCAAACCAGCCAGGATAGGTGATTTCTGACTTTTGAGTTTCTGGTGCTAATTCTGTTTCTGGGGATGGTGGAGATGCTGTACTCTTAATTGGGTTTAAGACTGAATCTGTAAATTCTGTAAAAGTCATTAGCGGTTCTTTCAGGGAATAATCTTTAATTGGATAAGTCCAGATATTACATTCCGCGAGAGTACGTTTGCTGCTAGACAAATTTGGTTGATCCATATTATCAGAGTCAAAATACTCCACGGTTACCTGTAAAGTGCAGTTGACACCTGGTGGTAAAGGTTGATTCCATCGACAATCACTTTGACGCAATCTTTGAGGTGTAGCAAGTTTTAATAGTCTATTAGTGCCAAAGTCTACACTTTTATACGCCGCTTGCATCTGTGTTGCCAAGTCTTTTGGCAAACCGCTCACAGAGATATTAATTCGGGAGATATAGGGTAAGTTGAGACTGGGAATTGGTTTGATTTCGATTGCTGGTAATAGCAACAGTGATGGATCGTTTTGATGAGTACGCAGTTGATAGCGATTAAAAAGTTCAATTTTGACGGGCATTTTTATAGGGGATAGGGGATAGGGAACAGGGGATAGGGCTGGGGGGATAGTAGTTAACAAGTAAAAATTCTCTACTAACCACTAACTACTGTACGGGCGGCTTTAGAAGATAAATTATCCGTTTGAACGGCAAGATTATCAACAAAACCCGCCTCTACTAACCACTAACTCTCTGGCTCAGAAATAGTTGCAACTTGAGAGAGTGTCTTTAGCCAAGTAGGGGTAGAGCCTGAGTTACGTTCTTCAGCGGCGGCAATATATCGCAGTAATGGTTCGTGTTTAGATTTCAAAAGTTCTTGGAGGCTGTCTACAATTTCCTTTAGTGCTCTTGAAAAAGACAGTTTCACCTGTTTTGTTAACTGGCTTACGTATTGAACAAGATGCAAACCAGCACTGGCTGTAATCTCATCGCGCAATCGCAAAACAGCAATTTGATGATTAAATGGTCTAGGGGGAACTGGAGATTTTTTATCAGGACTCCAATCAAAAATTTGACCGTTTGGATGTCTATCATCTTTGCGTGCTAGAGGAAATAAGGCATCGGCGTTGATGGAGATAGTACCGCCAGCCAGCCCGCTGTGTTCGATAATCAATTTTTGCCATTTATTTGCTGGCTCAATTGCTCGTAAAAGATTACGGAAGAGGCGGAGTTGATTTCTACCAAAGTTTTCCTGAATATACTGTTCCATCTCTGGTAGTATCAGTGCATTGACTGTGTTGCGATCGCTCGCCACTTCTAGTGACAATTTGCTAAACAAATCTGTGACTGCCTCTTTTGTGCGATCGTGGGCAAAAACTTGCATTTCCTGAACGGTTTGTACAAATGCCGGATAAAAATCGTCGCTTTTAGTAGGGATGGAATCTTCTATCTCTTCATCGTCAAAAAAACTTTCGCTTTTGGTGAGAGCGATCGTGCCATTTTTAGTTCGATCAAACAGTAATGTCCATTCACTCCAATCAAAGAAAATTTTATTAGTGAGTTCGTCTTTCACTACATCACTCACAGCTATACCGTTACGATTATGTAATATTGGCTGTTTTTCTAAATCTGTTTGAAATTGTCTGTAGATAGTCACTATATTTTCGATTGCTTCTCTTAAGTTCAGAAAAGCAGGGTTTTCTTGGACAGGAATATATGATGGAATTTCTTCTAAGAGAGTTTTAAGGTGATGCTGTTGTTTGCGCAAATCGTGAGCAGCCCTAATGGTATCTTCCACAAGTTGTTTCATGCCATGCTGCGCTACATGATCCCTAAGCAGCGATCGCAACCGACTCATGCCTCCATCTTCAACATAGTCGCTGAGTTGTTTGTGCAGGGTGCTAGAAGTAGGTAGCATTTTACTTAATTGCTCCCATTTCTCTCGCAGTTCTATTTCCTGAAATTTGTTGGGCAGATCTAGTTCGGGTAAAAATTCTGGGGAGGAAACTTGCACCAGTGAAGATAGTTCGGCAAGTTTCGTTAACCCGTAAAGTTGCGATAGTAAAACAATATTTTTTTTCTCTGTTGTTAAGTTGCTGGCACTGGCAATGGTAAGTTGAAGGATGCCTAATCGTTCTAAGACTGCTTCTTCTGAAAGTAACGGCTCATCTACAAGTTCATCAATCGCCCGTTCGTCACTTAAAGTTAGAGGCAGTTGGTTGAAACGCCCGACGCCAACAATAATTCTATCTCTTAAATCTTGTCCCTTATCTCGTTCCAACATCGTGCGAATTTTGGAAGCGATCGCCCCACCGGGATATCTGCCATTGAGTAGTAACAAGATAGTTTGTACATCTGCTAGTTCTCGCAACGATAAAAAAGCATCCCGCACACCAGAATCGGCAGAACCCAATCCTGGAAAGTCTAAAAGTATAAATTCATTTGTTCCTTGCAACCCAGACAAATCCCAAACTTGCTTTGCTACCTCAACCGTGACATCAATCCGCCGAATCAAAGAAAAACTTTTCTGCAAATCTATTGCTGTAGGCTGGGCAAAACTTTCCCAAGGCATGGGGGGGGGTGGTAGTTGGGCAAAGCTGAGTTCCAAAATATTCATGGGTGGTTCAGCTAGTCTCAGCCCTTTTTTAGCTGTAATATGGTCGATCTGATAACTTTTACCGCCAATTTCTTTACCGTAGGCGCTATACGTACGCAAAAATCCAACTAATTCTCGTAGTAATGAGCGTAATTCTAAACTTTGCGTTTGATTCCAGACTAGTTCACACCATCTGAGGATAGCGTTACTATCAACAGCCATCGTCGGGTACAAAGTTTGCACAGATGCAATCTCTGTCGAAGATATATCTGCTGCTTTTGCTCGTACCTCTGCTTCCTTGAGCATAAAACGCAGACACTCTTTCACCCCTTCATGAGATAAATATTCTACTGTAAACTTGCTAATTTGAGTTGTTTGTAAGTTTGATTGTTGATGCAGGTGAATAGCCGTGACGTTACCTGTAGTTGGTGTTTCACTCACTGGCAAAGCATCGGCATAGCCAATTAAACTACCAAGTAGCAAAGTTTTGCCACTACTAAATTCTCCCATGATCCCAATTTTCACGGGTGAGGAGGCAAGTTCTACTACTCTTTGAGCTGACTGTTGCAGATAGCGGATGTTTTCATGAATACTTGTAGGCACCCAGCTTTCTTGAGGAGGTGGATTCTGTGACACTAGTTCTAGGCTTTGCAGAATAGATTCCCCATACTCTTGATAGCGACGTAATTGTTCTACTGCTATATCACTTTTCATATCAACTCCTGACTAAAAAATCTCAGATAAATCATTGATTTTCCGCACTTTTAACATTTAAGAGTAAGCAATAATACTCGTATATTTGAATTTACGGTAGTCGCTACATTCATACTTTATTTTTGACTATTAAAAATTTAAGTTTAACAACTTCTGCAAATTCTCCCTTCCTAAATGTAATAGTAGATATTACTGAGAAAATAAAGCTCAACAGAAAATCTGTAGCCTAAGTTTAGTGCAAGTGCAAGTATTTAAGCGGAAAAATGCAGTGTTTAAAAGCATAGTCAAGGCATTAGGCGTTTTACCTTAATACAGAGTAGATATGTAGAGTTTTTCAAGCTGTACTGAGCACGTCTTGTATAAACCATCCAACAATAGAGTTGTGATCGCCCAAAGTCAAGTAGAGAATTTGGCAATAGTAATAAACTTAACTAGCCTATGCAGGCTGGGTTTATATAGCTGCACCCTTCTATGGTGTCGGGATATTGAGTGTATTGTTAGAAGCAATCGGATACACTCATCATTGGTGCGTTGCGCTTTGCGATCGCGCACCTACCGACTAAACACAAAATCTTATACTCTATATCTGCCCCATCTCCTAAAGGATTCCTCTAGCACAGAGGCTTGCTCAACTTGTTTTTCTATTCTTAACTCCCACTCTCTTTGCTGCCGCTTTAACAATGGCAACTTGACTGTAAATGTTGCTCCTTGCCCTTCTCCTTGACTATATGCTTGGATGGAACCGCCATGTAATTCTGTAAAATAGCGGGCAAGAGCTAGCCCTAGCCCCAATCCGCCAAATTCACGAGTTGTAGCACTATTTTCTTGTCGGAAGTACTCAAATACATGGGGTAGAAACTTAGGAGCAATGCCTTTGCCTGTATCTTTAACCTGTATTTGAGCCATTGCATCTACTGTATTAAATAGGACTTCTACTTTGCCCCCATTGGGCGTAAACTTAACTGCGTTAGAAAGTAGATTCCAAAATACTTGCTGCAAACAGCCAGTATCTGCTGATACTATGCCTGTATTCAACTCAAACTTGGTTTTAATGGTAATGTTTTTAGCTTGTGCCGCTACTTGGATGCTTTCTATTGCGGTATTAATTATAGTCACTATATCAACTGGAGCAACTTTTAAAACCATGTTGCCACGCAAGGTGTGAGAGAGATTTAATAAGTCTTCAACGAGTTGTGCTTGTAATAAGGCGTTGCGTTCGATAGTATCTAGAGCACAAGCAGTAGTTTTCTCATCAAACTTGCGTGATTTGAGAAGTTGTACCCAGCCGATTATGGGGTTTAGGGGTGAGCGTAACTCGTGAGAAACAACGCTGAGAAATTCTTCTTTAACACGTATTGCTGCCTCGGCTTCGGCACGGGTTGTTTGTTCTCGTTTTAGTATTTGCTCACATCTTTGTTGCGTATGCTTGCACTCGCTAATATCCAGAAAAACGCAAATTCCCCCTTTCGATTGGCCTTTTTGATCGAAAAGAGGCGCTGCATAGCAAAGTAAAGTAATTAATGTGCCATCCTCATGCACTAAATCAAGTTCTAAGTCTTTAACTTTCACACCTTGGGTAATGGCGTATTGTAAAGGTTGTTTGTCAGTCAGTATTTCTTGACCTTGATGATATAGCTTGGATGGTGAAGCTTGTAGACATTGAGTTGAGATTTTACAACCATCAGCGTCAAAAGCTAATCGAAATAACTTTGCAGCAGTAGAGTTGAAATGAATATAATGACAGTTTGGATCTTCGGCGATCGCGATTCCAACGGGAATAAAATCAAATAATGTTTTTAATTCGTTAACTTGCTGCTCAAGTACTTCTGCTATGTCATTAAAAGCACGAGCAATTAAACCTAATTCGTCGGCTTGCTCGGTTAATTCACTACGGGTACTAAGGTTGCCGTTCTTTAGTTGTTGTGTTGAATGTACAAGAGACTTTACTTGTCGCAAAAATAATATATCTCCTCCTACCCAAGCACCAATCAGCCCTAAAACAGCAACAACTCCTAGCGCTGTAAGGTTCCATGCTAAATGCTCATTTACTTGAGAATAGACAACTGACGGGGGAAAACCAATGCCAACGTAATAATTTGTATTTTGTGATAAATCGTTTATTGCTACTAGTGTAAAGATACGTGGAACACCATCAAGGCTAATGATCTGAGCAGCGCCTTTTTCCTGGGTTTGAATCATCCTGTCGAAGGTTTCTTTGGGCAAAGTTTTTCCTACCCATTTTTGAGGTTCTGGATAGCGAACCAACAGCGTACCTTGGCGATCAACTACACTAAGCACGGAATTTTCAGGTAACTTGACTTGCATAGCTAGCTGGTTTAACCAAGCTAAATTCAGTGCCGCGATCACAATAAGTTGAACCTGACCTGTATGATCGAGGATCGGATAAGCGTAGTTAATAATCCCTTTTTTACTTACTCGATCAATTTGGTAATCACCGACTGCAAATTTCCGAGTTTTCAAGGCACGTTGGAAACTGCTCTCTTGTGCTAGATTAATGTGTTTGCGAGCAGGATCAGCACTGCAAACAGTTTTTCCGTCAGTATTTAGTACACCGAGATGATCATAGGCAGAATATTGCTTAAGCAAGTTTGCTAGGAGGCGATCGCACTCATCTGTATTATCCTCGCGCAGTTCCGGAAGTTGGGACAATATGATCAGCAGTTGTTTTGTTCCCTCAGTGGCTTGCGTTTGATTGTTAGCTACTAAGTGCACAAGCCGTAGTGCCTGTTTTTGCACCTCTGCTATTGCTGAACGCCGTTGTTCTAAAGCTGTGTAAACAATCAATCCCAATGCCGGGAATATGGATAACAAAACCAGTATAAATAAACGTGCGCGAAGACTAGAGATGAGATTGAACTTGCTAGTCTTTTGCCACTTCAACTTGATTTGTTCGTTTAGCATTCTAGCTTTTTGAGAATACTATTTCTTTCTGTATTGGCATCTGCATTCACAGAGTTCCATCCCACAGTAGTACCTTATGAGAACCTAGCGAAATCTACTTTTAGATAGGTTTCTTTCAATAGGTGTGTAACTTACGCAACTGGCACACTAGCTGTGTAGGTGCAGTAAAGCTAGCAATAAAAGCTTTTTATAGTTCAACTGGATAAAAGCCTGCCTGTTTGTGGTGATATCGCAGTCATCATGCGATCGCATTTCTTCTGCTAAAAGCAGTATTAAAATCAATAATTGGCATTGCTAATTTCATGTAGAAAATATTTTGCAGAATCCTAAAATCCATGCAAAGGCATTTTGTAGTAAGGACTTTATTCCTCACTACAGGCAAACATTTTTATTCAGTTTGATTAACAGAGTATGATAGTATACCACCATAATTTGGGCTAAGGCATACCTAGAGAAATCCCATCTTTGGATGGTTTTTCTAAATTAGCAAGGTCTTGCAGTAAACTAGTTGCAACTTTTCCCAATTCTCCTTGGCTACAATTTAGAGCTTCGGCTAGTGCGTCATACCACATACCTGCTTCAGCATACAGGTTAGCTCTTTGCAAGCGATTTTGACTGCGAGCTAGTAGATTTTTCAAATTTGTTGGCATTGCTACAATATCAAGTTCTGCCCTAGCAACTAGATTGTGTGATGGACGGTTGCGATTACACAAGACTTCTACTTGCCATAAATATCTTTGACCAGTAGTCAAACCTGGTAAAGTTTGTGGTAAAGATAACTTCATGATGCCAGGAGAACTCTCTACTTCCAGCTTATAAGCTAAATTGAGCTGATCATTGTTATCTATTTGATAGAGCGTAAATTCGATCGGTATTTTTTCTTGAGCGGGTAGCAACCAAGCAAAAGTTGGGTGAGATGAAGTAGTCTGCCCAACATGAGTGATGGGAGCAAGTAGCCTTAAAGAGGCAGCTTGGGAAGCCTTGCACCTCCCTCTTGTTCCTGATGAGTCTGTATACCCACTTGGCGATTTTTGATCGCGCGGTGGTTGATAAGCAGCTAACGTCACCTGAGTCAACGAAAGCGTTATTGTCAAAGCACTAATTAATAAAACCCTGGGATTAAAAGATTTGTGCAAGAGCCACTTTCTGCGAATCATCATCTTTCCCTCTGGCATTGCACTAGAAAGTTATCAATAAAAGGTTATAAATTTACCCTCTTTGATTACTCTAGTCAGACAACAAACCGGTTCTACTACTACAAGCTTGTTTAATCTACTGTTGAATATTCACACTCAAGAATTATTCTTGAAATTCTTTGGTTGTGAATCATGATTGACAAGATTCTTGCATTCTAGCAGTACATATAGCACTTTGGTAGGAGTAACTATAGAGGGTTAAAGAACTATTTACCATATATTGTATTACTAGAAACGTCTCAATTCACTTCTGATTTTAGCCGTTTATTTTACAGAAAAATACATTAATTTTTATGGACTTTTGCTATCTATGATTTGTATCCAATTTTTCTTTTCCCAGTATAATCACTCTCCTTGGTTTAGGTTTCCTGATAAAAATTTGACATATACATAAATAAGTTTTTGCGAAATCGCGATTGTGCTTTTCAACTCTCACTCTCTTTCATGTTTAGCAAATAAGGACTAAGTTTTCTTCACTCCGTAGTAGTAACTAAAAATCTGAATTTTATTTAACTACAACTCTGCAGTATAAATTTTTTATTTTTTTGATTTGACGATATATATACTTAACTATATCTTATTCACTTTCCCAGGAAATGGAATGCAAAGTTTTTAACGACAAAAACATTAATTTATTATTAAATTAATATTAACTAATAATTAAGTGCTACAACTAAATCTTAGAGGCTTAAACTCAAATTATACTAAAAATGTCTCCAAAGGAAGAACTTAGTCACTGGCCAAGATAATTCACATAGAGTTCCTCTCGGAGAAAGGGGCAATCGCGTAAACTTTCCTTTCAATTGTCTAGCTAAATTTCTAAATTGTTGTGTTCCCCGGCCTTCTCTAAAAGAAACTATTCCTAAACCATCATCAATAATTTTTAGAGTGTACCAGCCTTCGTTTTTAGTATAACTAACCTCTAGACGAGTGACACTGATAGCATGCTTGCCAACATTGCACAAAGCTTCCTCTAAAAACCGACACAGCCCACGCTTGTGTTCTATACTTAAGCAGCGTTCATCTATAGGGTCAAATGTTACTATTTTTACTTTCAAAGTACTAAAGCATGGAAATTCTCGCTCTAGTGTATGACTATAAACTTGATAAAGAACTGCATGAATTGGATCTTCCAAACTTATCGATAAACCATTTCCTAAATAAAGACTTCTATCTTGAGATAGAGGTTCTCGTTGTAAAAATTCATATATTCCTCGAAGTTCATAGTTTAATTTTTCTAAATCTTTTTCTAGTGTTGTAAGTACTTCATCACTTGCATCTTTTTCTCGTACACGTTTTAATGCTTTAGCAAGAGTTTGCAAAGGGCCGTTGTGAATAGTTTCAAATGTACGTTCAATTAAGGCTTGACGGGCTTCAATTCTAGAACGTAATGCTTGATCGTATTGATACAAAGCAGTCATTGCAATACCATTCAAACTTAAAACAAGTATTGCTGGTATTAATGGAACCCACCAACCCCAGTAGAACAAAAGTAAGTAACTAGTAATAATTAAACCACTGCCAGCAACAATGACAGCAAAGAGGTTTATGTATGGAGACTTGGTAAGTTTGGCTAAAGCAATTCCCAAGCTGCCCCAGCCCAATATCCATATATAATCCCAACAGTCTGACCAAGAATTAAACAGTGCTCTAGAATCAAGTACTGCATTGATAATTTGGGAAATAGCATGTGCTTGAACTTCTACTCCAAAAATGCGTCCGCTAGCAGGCTTGGTTGATATAACCGCAGAAGTAGTGATGAAGTCTTTCACACTGGAGGCAGTTATTCCAATAATGACGATGCGATCGCGTATCCACTCTGGTTTAAAATTCCCCGTATTAATATCGTTTAAAGATAAGATCCTAAATCGCTCTGCACCACTACGAAAATTCAGCAACACCTGCACTCCACCAGCATCGGATCTAATATATCCCCCGGAATTTGGAGAAAATTTAGGTAGCTCAGTCCTACCGAACCTCATTGTCTCAGGATCGCGAATACCGTTTTCTAAGCTCAAACCCTCATGAGCTAAGTAAGCTTTTGCCAAACAAAGAGACAGAGAAAATTTATAACCTTGGGGTGTCGGTGTTGCGAGCAAGCTGCGTCGTAACTTGCCATCAGCATCTGTAATTTGATCTGTAAAACAAACTTGCTCAGGAGAGAGTGTTGGCGGAGGGGCAATTTGCTCAGGTAATACTTTTTCAATCGCAATTAAATTTGTGATTTGATTAAATGCAGCAACAAGTTCAGTATGTCCCGGTTCTACAGGTAAATCCCTGACAAGATCTAAACCAATGACTCTAGGAGTCAAAGAATGCAATTTATAAAGTAATGCTGCAATTTCTCGATCTGGTATGGGGTATTTTCTGAGATTGCGAATATCTTGTTCGTTAATTCCGACAATGACAATGCGTTCGTCAATAGCTTCAATAGGACGCAGACGGAGAAAATTATCGAAGGCTAGCCACTCTAATGATTGCATAGAACCAGTCAAACGGGCAATGATCACCAGACCAATCACTGCCATGCCTGGTAATACACCCACCCGCCAAATCAGGAATTCTTCTTTGACTCTGCTCCACAATCGCCGCATAATTTTTTTGTTTTGTCATCTGTCAAAGGTCAGTCTTTAATTGTTGGTTATCTGCCAGTAATTGTACAGATGCGATGTTCCTCCCATCTCTACTTTACGGGCGACAAAATATCTATAAGAAACCCGCCTTTACTAACTACTGTACGGGCGGGTTGAGAAGATAAATTATCAGTTTGAACGGCAAGATGATCAACAAAACCCGCCCCTAGTACGGGCGGGTTTAAAAGATAAATTGTCGATGTCAGTGAAAGCTTATAAATAAAACCCGCCCCTACCAATGACTAATCTATTAATCCTTCTTCTCTGGCTCGCATTTCCGTTTGAATTCGCATATTTTTTCCCTCTTCAGGATAAACGTCTAAAGCGTCTTGCAATTTACTCCAGTAATGACGCACCATACGTTCGCCAACACACATTCGCTCTGCAATTGCCTTATCTGTTAATCCTTCCTCAAATGCAAGAGTTAGCACTCTTAGCCATTCTGGCTTCACCTCAAATCCAGAATGAATTCCTTTAATGTCTTTGGTATGAGTTAATCCCTGTAGCGCCCAATCGACTCTGGTTAACATTTCCTGGCTAGCAAGACTTTTATCTGCAACTGTAAAACCCCCTTTATGAGCATCAATATCGGGTCGAATTCTCACTAATGTTCTGACATGAGCGCTTTGGACTACAATATTGAGGCTAGAATAGTGTTGCATTAAAGTTCTCAGTAGTTTAACACCTGTCTCCGGTCGTGCCATTTTGCCAGGGCTTTCTGGAAGAGAAAGATCCATAACAACAAGATCAGGTTGTATGCTTGACACTTGAGAGAGCGCTTGTTGAGCAGTTAAAGCTGTGATAAACTCGGCATCTGGATATTTGTTTCGCAGAACATCAATAGTTCCGCCCACAACTGATTCATGATCGTCAATAACGAGAATTTTGAGTAAAGCTGTTTTTGATAAAACTTGTCTCATAGCTCACACCCCCCACTATGAGTAAATTGTTATGTGTTATGTGTTGTGTTTATTAATTTACACCAATAAAATCACTTATGTTAAAGGTAGTAAATTTAAATTTATATATAAAAAATTAAATGAATGTGATAGTAAACTATCGACAAAGGGAAATTTTTGGCAATTACCAAGAAAATTGGCAATTTAAGCTCAGATTTTTACTACGACAAACACATTTGCCTGATGTTAAAAATTTAAAACTTTCACAAAGATAATCTAACTCTGGTAAGTTCGTATAAAATACAAGAGTAGACACATCAGGATAATTTATTTGTACCCATAAATATCCTAAATTAGCTTTTTGTTCTAATCTGATATAAATAGAAGTTTGTGTTAAAGCTTCTGAAAGAGTAATTTTTAGTAATTCTTCCAAAGCTCTTAAGAGTACTAAGCTACGTTCTGTCGGTTCTTGCCGCCAAGCACTGGGTAAATCGATATGAAAATATATATGCGAATAAGATATAAGCCAAGGCTCCAATAGAGATTGAATAGCGAATGGTAGACTATCTTGCAGGTATACCGGGAATAGGCGATCGCTCAATTGGGCTAAGGATTGATGAAAATTATCAATTTTTTTTAAAAATTCTTGAGTTTTGTTGGTCGATAATTCCCTAGACTCTACTGGTAAGAGTTCTAAACTCCGCCGAATTATAAAAGATTCTTGTAATAAATCGTCCCGAATTTTTTCTGCTTCTAGGAAGAGTTTTAGAGATTGTTGACAAGACCACCACTGTATCGCTTGTTGAACCTTATAATAGGATTTAACAAACAAAATCAGTGTAATTATGTAGACAATTAAAATTATAATTTGTATTGTTAGTTGGTTGTTCACAGGCCATTGTATTTTGATTTATTTTCCTACTGTAAGAGGTCAATATTAAGTAGAATATGGCAGAAATACGCCAAATAAATCGTTGAAACCAGACAAGATAATTGCCAGAATAAGATATTTGGATTACAGAAAACTGCATAATCAATAACCAAAGTATTTTATTGCTGAAGAAAAGAGTGAATACTACAGAAAGGCTGACAGCACTAGACAGAATGTCAGAATGAAAATTTTAAAATCAAAGGAATATCTCAATTATAAATCTGTCATCAACCTTGCCTTTCTAAGTATAAATTGTAGTACTGTTTCTTCTTTGGAGATGATATCAGCGGTAGCATTCATACCTACTTGAAGATTGCAAGTCTTATTATAATCTCCAAAACTTAGTTTCTCAGGTTGAATGCTTGCTTCAAAGTAGCTAGCACCACCACTACTAGCTGCTGATGTCATTGTAGCCGTATTTTGAGTACTTGGTGCGATCGCATCTGGTGATACATTGTTAACAGTGCCTTTGAGAGTGCCGTAATCAGGATAGGGGCAAGCATCAATCCGCAGTTGTACTTTTTGTCCTATTTCGACTTTTTTAATTTCAGATACAGGAACGATAGCTTTAATCACTAAAGGCGCATAATCTGGTACTATTTCAGCAATCGGTTCTGAGCCACGTACAACTTGCCCGGCATTTCGTAGATTCAGCTTGAGGATAACACCGTCACTAGTAGCACGAATCACGCTAGTTTGCCTATGAAAAATATTTCTTTGTATTTCTTTTTGATATTGTCTAATTTGATTGCGCATTTCAATTTTTCGCTGAATTAAGGCATTTTTCTCCCTCACAAAAGCAGCAATACTTGATTCTCCTTTAGCACCTTCTTGAGCAATTCTCTCTTGAGCAATAGCGACAGTTGCTGTACTGGGATTGAGAGCAGCTCTTGCCGTTTCGACGTTAGCACGAGCAATATCAATAGCCTTTTGTTCAGCTTCAGCTTGTAATTCTGCTTGCCTGACAGCTAATTTTCTCTGTTCATATTCACGCTTGCCAATTGCACCAAGCTGTGAAAGTTCCTGATAGCGATCGCGATCTTGGATAGCAAAATCTAAGTCTGCTCTAGCTTTTTGTAAGCCCGCCTCAGCTTTTTGCAAGTTGGCTTGTGCTACTGTCAAATCGTTTTGAGTTTTTACTTGCTGATCTTGATAATCTCTTTGATTTCGTACCAAATCAGCTTCTGCCGAAATAATCGTTCGTTCTGTCAGCCTTTTATCAGCATTGATCTGATTATCTAGTGCTATGATTTGGGCTTCAATTTGATCTAGTTGTAACTTGCTATCCTGAATACTGCTTTGTAATTGGCTATTTTTTATATCTATTTCCGTGTCATCGAGGCGAGCGATAATATCTCCCTTTTTGACTATCTGGTTTTCTTTAACATATATTCCTTTAACCGTGCCTTCTCTTTCCGGCTGTACTATACGAATATCACCAGCCGGACGCACAGTTGCAGAAGTTTTGACTGTCACATTATATTTAATATATGAAGCTAGAGCGATCGCTCCACAACAATTGATAATTAAAAATATCCCTGCTAGAGATGTCCAACGACTGACAGGAGGCAGAAATTCATCAGTGCTAACCGATGGGAGTATCTTTTGATTGTGAGTGAAGAGCATATTACTAATTAGTTGTTAGTTGTTAGTTATCAATTAATGGTTGATTATTAGTAGCTAGTTAATAATATTTATTTTTACTATCTACTAACCACTACCAAGTTTAAGGAGTTAAAAAATCTAAATGCTCCCCTGGCAAGGAGCTTAATTCCTCCAAAGAGCCTTGAATTTTTAACTTACCCTGCTCTAAAAACACGATCCAATCAGCACGATTAATTACTCTAGGACGATGACTAATCAAAATCGTCGTTTTCCCACGGCGATACTCTATTAATCTATCTAAAACTTGCGCCTCACTCACTGGATCAAGTCCAGCTGTCGATTCATCTAAAATAAGTATTGGTGGATCGTTAACAATAGCTCTTGCTATTGCTAATCGTTGACGTTGTCCGCCAGAAATATTAGCTCCAAATTCCCCTAAAATAGTCTGATATTTGTCAGGCAGCTTACTAATAAATTCATCAGCTTCGGCAATTTGACAAGCTTTAACAATTTCCTCAAATGCAACATGGGGTGTTCCTAAGCGAAAATTCTCAATAATCGAACGACTCCAAAAGTGAGCTTCTTGGGGAACAAGAACTATCTGTTGCCGCAAACAATCAAGAGCAAGGTCATCTAAATTATATAGTCCGATCCGGATATTACCCGATTGCAGTTGATATAAACCAGCAATCAATTTAGCAAGACTACTTTTACCACAGCCAGATTTACCAATTAAGGCGATAACTTTGCCACCAGGAATTGTTAATGAAAAGTCTTGAAGTAAGTCAAGTCTACCAGCGTAGTGAAAATTAACATTAGTACAAATAATGTCTGCATCTCCAGGAATTTTGGCAAACTGCTTTTTACCATCCTGATCATCTTCTGGGGTAGAATCGATTACTTCTGTTAAACGCTGAACAGCAGTTTTGGCATGAGTATATTCATCAACAAAACTGATAACGCTACTAATTAAAGCCAGAAAATTGGCATTCATTGCATTAAATGCCAATAATTGCCCAATACTTAAATTTTCTTCTGGTCGAATCACCAAATTACCACCAAACCACAATAGAATCACACCACCAATTGCTGCGACAAAACCAGAGAAGGTACCATTGACAATTGCAATTTGGATGGTACTTAAAGTTAGATTAGCGAGGCGACCAAATCGACTTTGAAATTCATCCCAAAATTGGGGTGCTGCTGTAGTAGTTTTAAGTGTAATAGCTCCTTTAAATGTTTCTACTAAAACACCTTGAGCTTCAGCTTCTTGGACTAAAAGTTCGCGAGTTTTTACGCGTAAAGTTGGTAAAAATAAAATTGTAGATATAGTCATTGCCAAAGCTATAACTACAGCTACAGCAGTTAGTTTCCAGCTATAAAATAGCATGAAGCCAAAAGAGACTACCGCAATAAAAAATTGACTGGGTAGACCGATAATAACTTGAGAAACTAACTGATTAATTTGATTAATATCTCGCAAGCGGCTAACAATTTCGCCACTGCGCCGGGCTTCATAATAAGAAAGAGGCAAACGCAGTATTTGTCGCCCAAACTCTAACACCAAACCTAATTGTAGACGTTGGGCAAAATGAGCGATTAAGTTAGACTGTACAAATGAAAGACTCTTAGAAATAAAATGCATTACTACTACAGCAATTGCTACAGTAGTAAGTAATCTTGTATCTCCTCGAACTAATACATCATCAGTTAGAATTTGCAGCAAAAAAGGGGATGCTAAAGACAGTACCCCCAAAAGCAAATTTAATGGCAAAGCTTGCGCTAATATGCTGCGAAAATTCCAAACTCGTTTAAAGAAACGCCAGAAACCACCGATTTCATCATCTTTTTGCGCAGAAAAACGAATTGGATCTGGCTGCATTAGCAGCATTAACCAATCTGTCCAATTATCTGCTACCTCTTTTTTAGAAAGATAACGAATGCCTACCGCTGGATCGGCAACTACACATTTATTGCCCTTCTTACCATACAAGACAACCCAATGATTACCTTGCCAGTGAATAATTGCTGGTAGAGGTGCTTCCTTGATCCGGTTCAAAATTTCTGGTGAAGTTTTAACTGGGCGGGCGTTAAACCCAAGTGTTTCTGCACCCCGCTTCAGCCCTAGTAAAGTCGTTCCAAACTGTCCGGTGCCTACTGCTTCACGAATGTGATTTAAGGTGAAGTTACGCCCGTAATATTTAGCAACGGAAGCAATACAAGCAGCCCCGCAGTCTTCTTCACTATGCTGTTTAACAACTTTATATTTCATTGGTTACCCGCCCAAAAGATTGAAAACTAAAAATCAAAAGAGTTATCAATCTATTTATCTTTGCTAAAATTTTGGATGTCTTTTACATGAACATATAAGCAAGCAAGCGGTAAATTAAATTTAATGGGCTAAGACCATATTTACGTACCCTGCTTATAGTCCCTTCTCCCAAAAGAGAATTTAAATCAAATCCAAATGTGACTTGCGAAAGATTATATGCAGCACTTTTCTTGGAAGAAAAGCTAACGGAACCATCAGATAAAGAGCTTTCATCATTTGCAAATGAGTTTATATCTGTTTTTTGAATGAAAAAACTATATCCTCCAGTAGCAATTTCCTGTTCTTGCTCTGATAAATCTGTAAATAAATCAGAGTTTTTGAACTCATTATGGTTAGCCACTCCATCACCTCTTTACTGATTAACCCTTGTGAATTTTTCTGCATAGAAGCAGTAAGCTACCAGCCAAAAAGGGTTAGATATTCGATGACTCTGCATGATATCTACGGAATTTACCCTAGAATTAGCTGATAGCTGACTGAATTATACAAAAAAACCATACAAAAAAGAAGCAAAATTCAAGTAGATTCCAGAATTATACTTGAATAATTTTGATGAATTATACGCCAAAATATTTCAGTCTATTTATGATGCAATAAAGCTTCATAGTTCTGGAATCAAAATTAGGCAATTAAATTGATAAATTATTTAATTGCCTAATCTAATCACCTACTTGTAGAGGTATATAAAGTTACTACTTGATGTTTGCAAAGTCACTAGCGTAAGAACTTGTATAGTCACTGAGGGTCAAGATAGTATTAGCAGAGTAAGCTCCGCCGGGCCCAGCTGATACTACACCAGTTACTTCCTTAACATCAACATCTTTGAAGAAAGAAGCAAACTTCGAGAAATAGATACCGTCGTAGCCGTAGTAAGATCCTCCAGCAACCATTTGCTGTTGCTCTTCAGTTACGTCAGCAAACAATTCAGTTGCGAAATCTTGGTTAGACATAGTTTTAAACTCCTTCGTTTGTGTAAAGATTGGTGTTGATTGTTTCTTTAGTTGATTGCCTTTCGGCGACTCAACTTCTTTGCTTGTTTACTAAGATATACGGTTGCCAATAGGTAAGTCATTTGCACTTTCTGTAAACTTAGTTGCCAAATTTAGAACTGCAAATTGTAGGATTCTACTAGTAACATTTCCTAAAAATACATAGCAAATCATATTAATATCTGTCTTAAGGAAGATTGACTAAAAGCAAAAAACTCTAATTAATAAAAGTTAAATTAGGGTGTGTTATGGCTAAACAAAAATGTGAGAGTTAAAGAGAGTATAAACTAGCCATAACGCACCACACAATCTGACGGTGCGTTGCGCGCTACTTTAACGCACCTTATCGGCGGTATGGCAAGCGGCAAACAAGAGAGTCTTTACAAACTCAGATCCCCGGCTTCTCTAAGAAGCCGGGGATCTTGCCATAAGGCATTGTACATTAGTTTTAATTTGGTTGTTTGACCGAAGAAAGGCAGAGGGCATGAGGCAGCTATGCTGAAGGGAGAAACTATATTTTGCCCTCTGCTAAAAGGGTCACAAGCCCACGGCAGTTGACGCCAGTCGCTACAACGTCCTTGTTAAATCCCCTAAATTTATTTATGGGGATTCCTTCTGCCCTCTGCCTTCGTACTTCTGCCTTCTTAAGTATTAATAACTTAATAATTGATAATCAATACCAAATAGTTAATAACTAATTAAGTAAAAGTTACTTAGCAACTAGTCTTTAACAATCCATTTAGCAACTAAAATTTCGCGCTCTCCTTTATATTCTTTTGTCCAAATCATAGAAAGTTTTGACCGCTTAGGAATTACACTGGTTGTAACAGAAGTGAATATGCTATCACTGTAATTTACTAAAAGTTGCATTTTTGTTTCTCCTTATTTTTGATTGTTAATTTGCATTAAATTGAGAGGATTTGAACGAGTTGTTTAAACTATGATGGATTTTGAATTAGTAGAAAATACATCAATAGATAACTAAGCTGAGAAATAGTATATTTTCAGCTTGTGAATTCAATAAATATTGAATTGTGAAATATAACCCTCTATCACAAGATTAGATAAGTAAAGCGATCGCTTGCTGTAAAGTTGCTTAGTCTTGACTAGCTCATGTATGTGTTAGAAGGATAAACAGGGATACACAATCAGATTGTATGGTTCCGGATGATATCTGAAAAATAAAAACAAATGAAGATTAGACATCTTCAGTAACAGGACTTAGGACAAAGTTGAACTTGACAGTATAAAACAGTTTATTCTGATTATGTACTAACATTCCGTTGGGTACATTATGTTTTTGCAGCGTAATTATGGTGGAGGAGACTACCGCAAAAACTGTATCTGAACAAATGTAAGGATCATCATTCAAATATGTCTGCGTAGTCAGCGGATTAAAGCCAGTTGCACTAAGCTTGAAATGGATATGTGCAGGTCTGTGAGTGTGCCTTCCCAAGAGCCGCAGCACCTCGCCACACGGCCCGTTAGCTGGGATATCGTACCCGATTGGGACTACAGTCTCAAACGCATAACAGCCGTCTGCATTAGTCCTGAAGCGTCCTCGAAAGTTACCTTTTGGTTGATTGAGATCTTGGATATCGTAAAAACCTTTTGAATTCGTCTGCCAAACATCAATGAGTGCATTGGCAATTGGGCTGCCGTTCACATCCAAGACGCGTCCCGACATGAAAAGTACATCGCCGTCCTCATCAATCCCCAAGCGATCGCCCATCTGACGCTCTGGTGCATCCGGTACGTACATCGGCCCTTCCAGAGTGCTTTCTGTTACTGTGTCATGGTTCGTGCGGTGCAGCAAATCCACCAATTCCGAAATTCCCAGCAAGTCTGTAAGCATAGCAATCTCTCCATCCGGCATATCACCAGAAGAACGAGCGACACGAGTAAAAAAATCACGCCCCATCTGCAACTCTTGCTCAGTCAAATTCACCTCTTGCACAAAGGCGTGCAGATGTGTAATCAGGCTTTTGTAAATTTCGTAGAGTCGTGGATGCGTCTTTGCTCCATCACCATGATTAATCACTGCCTGAGTGATATTGTCCAGAGTAATAGTATTCATGACTTAACTCCTGATTAAATGAAAATCATGTTGTAAAATAATTTCGCCTAATGCCAAAACCCTTGACCAGACACGATATATCGCGCCTCTACACCCCGATTCATGCCGCGATTCAGCAACGTCTTATCTTGAGATGGGCGTAGATTGCCAATGGACAAACTGCCAGCCCTGATTTCGCTTTTCCCAAATATTCACAAAAACGTTGTCTATGAACCTGACTTCACCTTTAATAACAACAGTCATTAAGATCCTGCCTGTGACAACAGCAGTATCGCTGTAAGTACGTACCAGCACATTCTCACGCTCAATTTTTTGATATTGAACGCCACCCGATCGCACAAATGTAATGTAGCTCGCTTTACTATCAACTAATCCTGTCGAATGCACATAGCTCAAATCTTCAGATAACAGATGTTCCAGTAAAGTGATATCTTGAGCAAGCATTGCCTGGTAGCGTCGTTCCTCTAGTTGCTCGACTTCTTGCACGGGTTGAGCGATCGCCAAAATTTCAGCAGATTTCATGGCTACTCTTTGTGCTTGTGTGCCTAACTTAGTAATGCTGTCGGGAGTGTTGTTCTTCATAGCTGAACTCCTTTATTGACAAGCTTTATTGAAGAGAGGAATGCTTTTGTATTTCCTTTTAATCTTTAATTCTCTTCAATTCATATCTTCAGAATAGAACTAGCTAATAATAAATAAAAGCACCAATTGTTGTTCAATCAATGGTGCCATTTTTGATTCTGCGTTCTCATGTAGCGAAAGGAAAAATCAAGCATAAATCACGATTCTTTGTGTCCCCGCGTCCCTTTTTCCCCGCGTCCTTTTCCCAATCCCTAATTTCCTCCAACCCTGTTCCCTTTTTTCCTAATAAATTCTTTTCCCTGATTTTCACCATACTGATACGCTGCACGCAAACCATCTTTAGTCGCGCCAGTAAAGTCTACGCCAAGAACCTTTAAATCTAGATCTGGTTTGATGATATGAATTGGTACATCTTTCCAGGAAGTTGGAACCAGAGCAGATTGAAATAAATCTCGATACAAATCACCTGGTTCAGTAGCCACGGCAATTACTTCGCTACATCCTAATTGAGCTAATTCCACAGCCGGACAAGAACAAGTATAAGAAGCATCAACATATGGCTGTTTGTCTATCCAAGCAGGAATATCCCATGCATGTAACATCCGTGTGGATGCATAAGCAACTTCGTCAAAGTTATTTGCAGTGAGTTGTAGAGCGTTATCAGAGCCAGCACTGTCAAATAAATGAGTCACAAGATGCTTATCTACCCATGTGCGATCGCCTCGTGCAGAGCTAACCAATAATTGACGCCCCAAGCGTCTGGCTTTATTTCCTTGTGTTTCTTCAGCACCTTCTGATGTAACAACAGCACTGGTTGCAACAATTAAACGCGGTGTACCCGGCAAAAATAGGCGATCGCGTAACATAGGTGCATATTCTCTAATGCTTTGGAGAACTGTTTGGCTCATGTTATTAGCTGATTGTTCTGAGAACTTAATTGCTTGATACCAGTACTCAATACCAACCTCACGCGCTTTACCGATGGCTGCACAGGCAGTGAATAAAGTAGAAGATGATGCAGCAGCATAAGCATTAGCACGGATGTTAATTGACTCAAGTGCGCTTAAAACACCATGAACAAATACACCTTTAAAACTACCGGATGCACAAGCAATACCAAGTGATTTCATTGGTTATGTTCTCCTTTGAATATTCAAGAAAAGGGAACGGGGCAATTAAGGACACGGAGAACCAATCAGCACATTACTACCTCTGTGCTCCTGAAGCTTCTTTCCTAGTCCCTAGTACCCACTCACAAAAGCGGCTACCTCACCGCAAAATCTTAGTTTGACTCCATTCTTGGGTGCGAGGGTAATACCTCTGCGTTGTGGCTGTTCTAGTCGATGAGCAACCAACGCTAGTTGATAGCGTGACAAAATAGTTGCCAACACAAGCTTAATTTCAAACGGAGCCAAAGCATCGCCTATACAGCGACGAACACCACCGCCAAATGGCATAAATTCATAAGGAGAAAATTGACGGTTGAGAAAGCGTTCTGGCAAAAACTGCTGGGGCTGCGGGTATAAATCTTCTCGTTGATGCAAAAGATAAATGCAGCCCATTAGTATTGCCCCAGGTTCTAAAGTATGTCCGAGAAGTTCAGTTGGTTCTTGTACTACTCTAGGGAACGTAAGCATTGCTACAGGGTGAATTCGTAAAGTTTCATTGCAAACAGCAGTCAGATAAGGTAGTTGAACAATGCTCATCGGGTTGGGAGAATCACCAAGGGTATTGAGTTCTTGGAGCAGTTTTTCGCGTACTTCTGGAAAACGATGAATCCAATATAAACCCCAAGCCATTGCCGATGCTGTAGTTTCTTGTCCAGCCAACAGCAATGTCATCATTTCATCGCGTAACTCGCGATCGCTCATGAATTCGCCTTGTTCATCCTGCGCTGCCATGAGTAAAGAAAGAATATCGATGCGGTTGGGATCGCCTTGCAACCGACGCTCTGCAATTTCTGCATAGAGTAATTCATCAATTTGCTGCCTGAGACGGATAAACTTTCCCCAAGGACTCCAAACACCTAAATTTTTTTGTAAAAAAGAGAAATAAAGGAAGCCAGAAGTAAAAGGAGACTCAAATAAATCCGTAATCAACGTCAGTAAGCGCTTAAGTTTTTGGTAACGTTCTCCCTGAGATAAACCGAAAACAGCTTGTAAAATTACCTCCAAAGAAATCTGCTGCATCGCAGTTCTAGCTAAGAAAAACTGATCATGCGGTAACTGGCTAAAGATTTTTTCGACTAAATCGCAAATAAGCTTGCCGTAAGCTTTCATGCGATTGCCATGAAAAGGAGGCATCAAAAGTTGCCGCCGTCGTTTGTGGCGTTCTCCCTCCAGCATGATGACTGAAAAGTTCCCAATTAAAGGTTCCAGGGTTTTGTTTGGCTCACCTAGAGCAGCAAACTTCTTTCTATCATTGGTTAAAATTTCTTGAATAGCTTTGGGATGCTGTACAAATACCACTGTATCTCCAAAACCGATGATCTCAGCCGTAAATAAATCGGGATATTTTTGAGCAGCGCTTTCCATATATCCTACCGGATCGGCAACCCAATGAAGTTTTTGGAGAAAAGAGGGAGTGTTGAGAGTATTAGGTAGTTGCATATGAAGGTAAGGGAATAGGGGACAGGGATCAATATTTATGTATAGGTTTTAAACACAGATGTTGGGGCGATCGCTCATTTTCAATCTCAGAGTTTAGCGATGATGAGGTAAGGAACCAGCGAAGAGAGATTTTCTTTGTCTGTGCAATCAGCTTATAATGCTATTAGTTTGAATAAAAGTGCCAATTGTTGTGCAATTAATGGTGCCATTGTGGTGTTTCGCGCTTTTAACTGGTAATTGGAGAATTTATGGCGAACCAAGTAAAGTCTGGCATCACAAATATACTTGAACTTCAGCCTCAAGATTCTACACCACTGTATCGCCAATTGTATGAACGGCTGCGCTTGGCTATCTTGACAAAACAACTGATAGCCGGAGTGCAACTTCCTTCTACACGCTCTCTGGCAAGCGAGTTAGGAATTTCTCGCAACACGGTTCTGCTTGCTTACGATCAATTACTGGCAGAAGGCTATGTAGAGGGTAAAGTGGGAAGTGGAACTACTGTAGCTTATGTTCTACCCGAAACTTTGCTTTCTCCTGCCAAGACTAAATCTAATCCCCAATTTGAGCATCAGCAGTATAGCCACAAAAGGCTCTCCCAAAGGGGTACAGCCTTAGTAAAAACTCCCTTAATTCCAAAGCCCCTGCAAACTTCAAAAGGAAAGCAACAGCGAATCTTTCGACCGGGTATCTCTGCGGTTGATGCTTTTCCCCATGAACTATGGTCACAACTAATTGCGCGTCGAGCTAGGAACTCTTTGCAAAACTTACTCACCGATCACGAGCTTGCAGGATATCGCCCATTGCGCGAAGCAATAGCAGCTCATATTGTTGTAGCACGCGGAGTTCGTTGCACAGCCGATCAGATAATTATGGTAGCGGGTTTCCAGGGAGGATTTGACTTGGCAGCGCGAGTGCTGCTCGATCCAGGTGATCCTGTTTGGATGGAAGATCCAGGCTATTTGGGCGCTCGTGGTGCTCTGATTGGAGCAGGAGCTAACCTAGTACCAGTGCCAGTCGATACAGAAGGACTTGATATTGCTGCTGGCATAGCAAAGTGTCCACAGCCACGTCTAATCTACGTGACACCTTCACACCAATTTCCGCTTGGGGTGACTATGAGCCTGACACGGCGGTTAGCGCTACTAGAGTGGGCAAATCAAAATGGTACTTGGATACTTGAAGATGACTACGACAGTGAGTATCGCTTTGTCGGACGTCCGCTAACCGCATTACAAGGAATTGACATTAGCAACTGTGTAATTTACTTTGGCACCTTTAGTAAAGTACTGTTTCCCGCTTTGCGTCTAGGCTATCTTGTTGTACCGCCTGATTTAGTAGAAGCTTTTATTGCTGTCCGTCATTTTATCGGCACCCGTGTACCAATACTTGAGCAGGCTGTACTTGCCGACTTTATGAATGAAGGACACTTCAATCGCCATATCCGGCGGATGCGATCGCTTTATGCCCAACGTCGAGCAACTTTGGTTGCAGCATTAGAGCGTGAACTAGAGTTTGAGATTTACGCTCCCGAAACGGGAATGCATCTTGTGCTGTGGCTTCCGCCAGGAATGGATGACAAGTTAGCATCACAGCAAGCTGCGGCTGTTGGGATTGACGCCATGCCATTGTCGTTATTTAGCATCACCGAAACAAAGGCTGGGCTTCTGCTTGGCTATGCTGCTGTAGACGTTCATGAAATCCACGACGGAGTACACCGACTGGCAAAGGCTTTGCGGGCAATTTAATTAATGAGAGAGACGGGGTAAGGTAACTTTCAAGTAGGCTTACAACGACAAGCGATCGCTAAATTTAATCCACTCGCTCAGAGACATTGATCTTCAAAGGAACGGTCGCGCACTTCACCCAAACGATGAAAGAACACTGCTGTTGACAATATCTCTAAAAAGTGGAAATCTTGTGGAGCATTGAGCAATTCATTCAACGAAATCGCGGGAGTCCACACCTTCAACGAAGTAAGGTGGGGAGGGACAGCGGGACGACTCCGTTCCTCCGTCGTCCAATAATCTTGGAGCCATAACAAATATCTCATGTATTGAGGTATAATTTGGTCATGAAGCAAGTCCTGACAGTATCCTGCAAGCTCCAAGTCACACAAGAGCAAGTCGCCAAACTGGATGATTTGCTTAAAGTGTTTGCGGATGCCTGCGAATACGTAAACAGGACAGTGAAAGAAGGACTGGCTAACGAACTTGCCATGCAATCGTTGGTCTACAACGAAGTCAGGACGTTGTTTGGCTTGCCATCTCAGTTGGCTATCCACGCTATCCGTCGAGTAGCGGGAAATCGCAAGACGGCGAAACTTCATGGTAAACCCGTAAAAGGTTTTGCCCCAACGTCTGCCACCTATGATGTGAGAACGTTTAGTTTTCGTGAGAAAGACTCGACGGTTAGCCTCACCATGTTAGGTAAGCGGGAGCGATTAAGACTCGCCATCGGTAACTACCAACGAGGTTTGTTGAAGGGGCAAAACCCTAAAACAGCCACCTTGGTAAAGCGCAGAGATGGCAGTTTTTATCTGAACATACAGCTTGAATCTATTCCAGAAAAACCGCAGGAAACTGACAAGATTTTGGGCATAGATTTGGGCAGAACCGATATATGTTTCACATCCGAAGGTGATAGTTATAGCGGCGAACAAATTACGAAAATTCGCGATCAATACAGCGACTTGAGAGCGAGGCTCCAACAGAAAGCTGCGAGAGGCACAAGGAGTAGTCGGCGTAGATGCAGACGACTCTTGCAACGGTTGTCGGGCAAGGAGCGGAGGTTTCAGAGTCACACCAATCACGTTATTAGCTACCGTTTAGTACAGAAGGCTAAAGCTAACCAACAAGCTATTGCACTCGAAGACCTTACGGGCATTCGAGAGCGTACTAACGAATTGCCTAGATCTAAAACCGAAAGACGCAGAAGCAATAATTGGAGCTTTTACCAATTGCGCCAATACTTGACCTATAAAAGTATAAAGTTCGGCGTAAAACTGGTATTTGTAAACCCAGCCTACAGCTCGAAAAGCTGTCATTGTTGTGGAGTAATTGGTAATAGAAATGGCAAACATTTTCGCTGTGTGAATTTAGCTTGTGCTTGGGTTGGTGATAGCGATTTGAACGGTGCGAAAAATATTTCTACAATCGGGCAACTTATAAACTTGCCTGGAGGTTCGAGTACATTATTCTGTTCCTTGCAGGATGTTGTACTTAGGGCTGCTGAAAACGCTACCCTCAGCCGTCAGGCAGGGTAGCGTAGTTTATTAATCCTTGAAGCTTTTGGATTCTATAGTTTTCCAGACATTCTGCCAAGGCTAGCAACGACTGCAACTAACTCGATTGCTCTAACTGGTTTAGCAACGTGTAGCTGAAAGCCTGCTTCAATAGCCTGTCTGTAATCTTCTACCCTCGCATACCCTGTAAGTGCCACAGCAGGAATGCGTCCACCCATTTCCGGTTCAAGCCCCCTAATTTTACGGATAAGCGTGTAACCATCCTCATCTGGCATACTGATATCGCTCACTAACACATCTGGTTTAAATTGTTCTAGCGCTGCTAGTGCTTCACCTGTTGAGCCAACGGCAATTACTTCTGCTCCACACTCTTGCAGTACCGTGCTAATCCACTTGCGCGTGTCCGCTTCGTCGTCCACAATCAGCAGGCGTAAGCCGTCAAGTTTTGGAGGATTGTCTAATGGTGCCGCATCTTCCGCAATCGTTGGCGACTGTATCTGGGCTGTATTGTTTGTCTGAGCATCTTCTGACGAGGGGATGGCTGTAAGCGGCAGCTTGACTGTGAATGTTGCCCCTTGCCCTATTCCCTGGCTTTGGGCAGCAATAGTACCGCCGTGTAACTCTACCAAATGACGGGCGATCGCCAGTCCTAAACCTAATCCTTTATTTGATCGGGTACTCGTGCTGTCTGCTTGACGAAAACGCTCAAAAACATACGGCAGAAAGTCAGGACTAATACCCTTACCGGTGTCGCTCACCTGGATTTGGGCATAGTTAGAGATTAAGGATCGGGGATCGGAGGAAGAGGATGGGGGAGCCAGTGCGTTGCGCGGGTTAAGCGCGTTGTAGCACCTGGCGTGGACAAGGTGAGTTGGGGAGGACACTTCCGTGCGGGGGTTCCCCCCGTTGGGGAAAGTGTCCGTCGACAAGGGGAGAAGATGTGAGTCACTATCCTTCCCCTTGTCCTCTTGTTTGTCCCTAGTCCCTAGTATCTTTGACAACCGTACCTCAACCCGTCCGCCATCGGATGTAAACTTGATTGCATTGGAAAGCAGATTCAACACGACTTGTTGTAAACGATCTGAGTCACCCCAAATCGGCTCTACCGAGGTATCAAGCGCTGATTCAATTTGAATAGATTTAGCATCTGCCACTGGTTGTAAAACTTCTAAAGCTTGAGCGATCGCTTCTACCAAATCAACTCTGCCAAAATTTAGTGAGAGATTTCCTTGAACAATGCGCGAAATATCAAGTAGATCTTCAATCAGTTGCATCTGCAAGTTAGCATTGCGCTCAATCGTCTCAAGCGCATCTTTGGCTCTAGCTTCATCCAGCCTACCTGTTTGCAACATTCCAACCCACCCCAAAATTGCGGTCATAGGGGTACGTAATTCATGAGAGACTACTGCTAAGAAATCATCTTTGGAACGATTTGCTGCTTCTGCCTCGGCACGTGCAGCTTGTTCGCGCAGTAGTAGTTGCTCGCGTTCTTCCTCAGCCTGTTTTCGTTCAGTCAAATCTTGCATAATTTTTGAAAAGCCGCGCAGATTTCCGTCCCGATCTCGTAAAGGAATGATGACACAATACGACCAAAAATGTGTGCCATCCTTACGAATATGCCAACGATTTTCCTTGGAAAAACCCTCCCTAACTGCCGTTTTCAGTACTTGTTCCGGTTGTCCGCGTTCAATTGCTTCTGGTGTAAAAATGTACCGGAAATGCCGACCAATAATTTCTGCTTCCTGATAACCTAAAATGCGTTCTGCTCCAATATTCCAATTGATAAATAATCCGTTCGGATCGAGCATGAAAATTGCGTATTCTTTTACTCCTTCTACAAACAAACGGTAGCGTTGTTCGCTTTGGTGCAATTTTTCTTGGCTTTGACGTAGGCGATCGTAGTTGCGTTGTGCTTCTAGTGCGTTAATTTCGGCTTGCTGTTGGGCAGAACGCAACATCTGATTTAGTATGCTGATTAGCAGTGACACCAAGATAAACTGAACCAGCCCCACTGCATTAAATCCAATCACAGCCAGCGAATAAAGTGGAGGTAAAAAAAAGTATCCACAAGCTAAAGCAGACAGAACAGTCGCCAGCAGCCCTGGTTCTAAACCGCCATACCAAGAGCTAACCATAACAGCGGCAAAAAATAGCGGGTAAGCGCTAAACCTATGCATTAGCCATAGCGACTGTGTAAGTAGCAGTGCTAGTAAAACTGTTAAGATAGCAACGCCATAGCGTTTTAGCTGGGAGCGCGTCAATCTCTGCATTTTCTCTTCTCTTTGGTCGCGCCGTAGTTGTACTTGGGGCAGGAGATATCTATCATTGCCATTATGTCGCCTGTATAGAAAAATTCTTCCTCCTACAGCCCTAGATTGCTGTACTTTTAACAAATTTATTAGATTGAATACTTCAGAAAGCTACGCCACTTTATTTCCTTGATAACATCAGGATAATAAGCTGTAGCGCATACATATTGCACTTTTTTTCGTTAAGACCGTCATTTGTCCTTAGTTATTAATGACTAATAACTAACCTCGCGAGCAATTATACAATTTCAAAGCGTTACAGCGTACGAACTGGTAACCAATTTTTGATGGGTGTACTGGATAATTCACTCAAAAACTTTTCAGGTTCAGGTGCTTGGGAATTCTATATTTCTACACCAGATTTCCACTTTTGAAGTCTATCTTTAAGGATGAGTACCATAAGATTTTTTGCAGCAGAATTTAAGCAAGTATAAAATGGAAACAACAACACAATATCGTACTGCAACTGTTCAACTAAACTCACTAGCAGATTTAGACCAGGTTGTATCCCAGCAGTTCAACTTACCTCTACGCCCATATTCAACAGATATAAGGACATCTTTAGAACTGGTTGTTCAAGCTAATGATAGATTCAAGGCACTCTTAAGTAGTGACAAAAAGTCTAACTGAGTGGAGTGTAATTATTTAGATTAAATATCTCTCGCCTACAAACCGTAACTTCTTGCAGACAGTAACACTCTCCGCTGCTTAACAGCAGCCGTGCCTTGAATATTATATTGATTTCAAATACATATACTCGTTTTCTAACTAAAGGCTTTCCTACACTAGAAGATTTTTAATAGCAAGCGATCGCCTTTATCTGGTGATTCAAACATAGGAAGAAAATAACGATGAGTGCCAAGCAAATCCTTGTTATTGATGATGAAGACGATATCCGTAAATTGATTCAAACTTGCCTGGAAATCATGGGGGGTTGGCAAGTATTAACTGCTAAAAGTGGCACTGAAGGACTGCTATTGGCTCAAACTGCTCAACCTGATGCCATCCTTTTAGATGTAATGATGCCAGATATGGATGGAACAAGCACGTTTCAAAATTTACAAGCAAATCCAGTGACTAAGCATATTCCTGTAATTTTAATGACAGCTAGAGGGCGCAGTAAAGAAGCACATAAGTTTACTCAATTGGGTGTAAAAGGCGTAATCAGTAAACCCTTTAATCCTCAGAAACTTGCTACTCAAGTAGCAGCAGCTTTAAACTGAAATATGTGAATTATATTCGCTACTACCTTAAGAGACATTCTCTTAAAAATTTTTAGCCTTGAATTTTAATTGAGGGTAAAAGCCAAATTTACTCAAAAATTGACTGGATAGAGTTTTAACTCATTGGAACAGTATAAAGCCAGAAATTTATTTTACAGTTTATAGCAATTTGTTCAAAATACCAGATAAATCTATCGATATACTCAAGATAACTCTTAAGTAGTAATTTTTTGGAATTTAGGTATTCTCCACTAGTTTTCCACAATTACACCCTACTATTAACCTAGTATTTGTTATTTGTCTAATGCTCAATAATTAATGACAAATAACTAATGACAAATGACCAAGAGGGTGTATATGTTAAATAATTTAGAATCTCTCTCGCAACCACCAACTAAACAAGAATTTGCTGCTACTTTTCGTGTAGTAAGTCGATTTAGCTTTTGGGTACAGTTAGCACTAGGTAGTATTTCTGCTCTCGCTTTGTTATTTGCGTCCTTTAGCCGTAACATCACTGCCCAAACGAATAATCCAGGCATCGGTTTTGGCATATTTCTAGCTATTATTGGAATTTTGCTGTTGTGCTTCCGGGTTTACTGGGCTTTCCGTTACAGACGTTTAGCTAAACGTTTACAAGCCCCCAATCCTCAAATCCATCCAAAAAAAGAGGATATAATTCGGGTTTTGAGATTTGGATTAATCGTTAGTCTAGTAGGGTTATTAATAGCTTTTATTGGATCTGAAGAGACAGTTGCTGTTGTACTGGCGAAAGCTTTAGCCCAACCGCAAGGAGTAGCAGTTTATAACCCGGAAAATGTCATTCGTTCGCTAGATATTTTTGTAATGCTGGCAAATATAAATATGATTGGCGCTCACTTTTTTGGTGGAGTTACCTCTCTTGGATTACTTGAATGGGTAGAGCAGTAATAGATAGAGGTATTGATTCTATTTCTATGTAGTTAACTATTCCACTGAGAATAGAACACTATATCTTCAGCATTAATTTTAAAAATTAGCTTGAATTATTCACTAGATTTCCACTATTTAAGCTTAAGCTCAAACTACAGCTGGTTAATCATAGCTCCTCTAACAGTTGAGCGGCTCAACTTTTTCTCAAATTACACATCTAAGAAATTTTGGAGAATAAAATGGCTCTGTTAAAACTCACAGATATTGTTCCAAATTACCGTGAGATATTTGGTAAAGAGAACATTATTGATTTTAGTATTTATTCAAATCTTACTGACGAGAAAATTGGTACTGTTAATGACATTCTAGTTGATGAGAAAGAAGCTAAGTTCCGGTATTTAATTATTGACTTGGGCTTTTGGATATTTGGTAAAAAAGTGTTGTTACCAATTGGGCTTTCACAGATTCATTTCTCTGATAAGCGAGTTTATGTTAAAGGTCTTACTGAAGAGAATGCAAAAAATTTGCCTGAGTTTAGTGATGATCTAAAAATTGATTACGACTATGAGGATCTGGTCAGAAATTTTTATAGCATGAATCCACCTACTTATTCTTATGTTAATCCTATAGTACCGATAGTGCCATACTCTCCTATGGCAATCAATCAAGTTGCTATTTTAAATGAACCAATGGGAGTTAATAAGCCTTGTATTTCCTCAGAAGAAGAGGACAAGGCTGTTGAGGCTCGCGCTACTTATAACTACCATCATTATCCAAATTTGTACGAAATTAATGACACAGATCATCCAAGATTAAAACTGCAAGAAGAATGGCTAGCTGCCAATAAAAAATTATTCAAATAAGAGTGTAGTGAGTGGCAGACAATTTAATACTGAATTAGATTGAAACTCAATTGAGTATTTCACAAAAAACTCAATAAAGAGATTTTTTAATATCAGAATAATTGAGAAAGTTTCAATTTTTTATTAACAAAATGAGGTATTTATGAGTCAGCAAAATCAGACGAATATAAAAAAGACTGAGTTATTAGGAAGCATTTTTGGAAGTTTATTAATTGGTTTGCCAGCTATCCCCCTCGCTGCCAACGCAGCTCCTTCCTCTGCACTCAATCCCTGTCCTCGCATTTACTATGAAGAACCACATAATCATCGAGTTTTGGTTCCAGAGGGATGTCCGCCGAATGCTGCAACTCTCAGACTAAGAGGACAAGGAGGAGTTGTGGTACAGCCGGAGGGTTTACCTGTTAATCGCCAACCAACACCCGCTCCAGAAACCCGACAAAACCCCATCGCTACCGTCACGCCAACAGCAGGCACAGTGGATGTGAGATTGAAAAATAATACTAATGCCCGTATTACCTATCAAGCGATCGCGCATACCCAGCCTCGAATCCTCGCAGGTGGGGAAGAAATTGTTCTGCAAGACTTACCAACGCCTGTCACGATTACAGCCGTGCGTGAAGATGGAGGACTGCTGAAATTCATACCTGTAGCTGCCACAGAGTCAGGGATGCTAGCAGTTTCAATGGATGAAGAGACTAGGCTAGATGACAATCAGGGTGTATTGAGAATTCAAAGCGATGGTCAAGTCTTTTTAAATTAGGTCGAGGTAACTAATTGAACCACTTTTTAGCAAAATTATCAGCAAATTTAAGGAGATTTTCTTAATGATTAGTAAATTTAACCAAAATGGCAACTTTATCCAAAAGCTATGGAAGGCTAATACAGCTGTTGCTTTAGTACTCTCGGCTGTGGTGCTTGGAGCTTGTACCAACAACTTGGAACGAGAGGCAGCAGTACCAGAAACTAATGTCACTGCTGAGGAAGTCGCTGATAGTACAAATAAACTGATTGGTAAAACCGTAACTGTCAGAAGTGAACCGATCAAAAAAATCGCTCCATCAACTTTTACAATTAGCGATCAGCAATTTTTTGGTAGTGAACCCATCCTAGTTGTAAATGCTACAGGTAAACCTTTTGCCTTACCAGCCGACGATGATGTACCGATTCAAGTGACAGGAACGGTTCGCAATTTTGTACTGGCAGATATTGAACGAGAATTTGATTTGGACTTGGAGCCAGAGTTATATGTAGAGTACGAAAATAAACCTGCAATTATTGCACAGTCACTAGCGCAAGCACCCAAACCTGGTGAAATTACTACAGATCCCAAACAATACTACGGTAAAAGGCTAGCGGTAACAGGTGAAGTTGAAAATATTACAGGTGTGAACTCATTTACACTCGATGAAGACAAGTTGTTTGGAGGACAAGACTTACTAGTCTTGCATACCAAACCACAACCAAAGGTGACTGAAAATGAGAAGGTTGCAGTAACGGGCGTGTTACGTCCGTTTATTGTTGCCGATTTAGAACGGGAATACAATTTGACTTGGGATTTGAACGTGAGGCGGCAGCTAGAGGCAGAATACAGCAACAAACCCGTATTAATTGCTGATGAGGTGTATCCTTCAGCAATTCCGCAATAAAGTGTCTGGCATGATCTTCTAGATTCAGTGTTGTATTTCACGGTGAGTGGCGATTGGATCAATTCCAAATGATACGGAACTCCGACAGCCTGGAGCTAACTTGGGAAGAACAGGGAAATTATGCTTTTCCTTATGAAGGTGTAATTGAACACCTTCATGGTATGGCAGCCGAACAAGCATGAGTGGACGGTACAGAGGTTGACTGTCAGAGGAAAGTTTTGGAGTGCAACCGCTTTCAGCAGGTTCGTTTTCGGCTCTTTGAGACGAACCAATGAGTAAACTGATGAGGAGCCAGAGGCTCTAGTTCTCGTTACCAGGTTGAACCTGGTAACGAGGGTAAATCTAAAAATAATTCTGAGGAAAATGGCGGTTGACATACTTTGGAGTCCTGAGCCAATTATTACTATTCAGCGCTTGTTTGATAGCAGTTGGAATTGGTTGTTTGAGGCTCTCTCACAATTTGGGACAGCTAAGGCTGTTACAGTGATGTTTGCTTTAGCACTCTGGGTTTGGGGACGACGACTTGCCTATGGCTTACTTGGAGCCGTGCTTTTAGCAACAGTTTGGTAACGCTCGTACTTGTATTTCGCCTCATGATTAGCAGTGGATTGGTGCGTGAGGCTGTGACATCTGGCTTTGCGGCGCTGTGGATTGCGTTCTTGGCACCAGCACTGTTTGCACGTATGGGTTTATCTAGGCATTTGCCCCAAATTCGGTAGTAGTTGTGAGGCGATCGCTCAATAACAGGCAAAAATAGAATTTGCAAGCTAACTATGAAGAAAATCAAATACTTTTTATTGGGATTATTAGGTTTATTGGGTTTAATTGCTGCACTTCTAATTTACGGCTTAATCGAACCCTATTTTATTGATATTGAACCACAAGTCGCCGTAATACCCGGTCTTCCCGCAGCATGGGTAGGGCAACGAATAGCAGTGATTGGTGATTGGCAAGTAGGAATGTGGCTGGCAAACACCCCTACCATCCGCAGAATTGTCGCGCAATTAGTTAAAGAACGTCCGAGCGCAGTGCTGATTGTTGGTGACTTTATATACAAAGCAGGCGATAACCCCAGCGCGGAAATTAATCAAGCAATTGAGTTGGTTCGTCCATTAACCGCTGCTGGTATTCCTACATATGCCGTTCTAGGTAATCATGACTATGGCATGAAATCTAAGCATGCTTCCCCCGATGTAGCACAAGCGACTAAACTAGCTGCATCTCTGGAAACTGTGGGCGTACAAATGTTGCAAAATCAAGCTGTAACCTTGGCATCATCCACTAAGCTAGATGAGCAAGCAGTTTTATACTTGGTAGGCATTGGTTCGCATTGGGCTGATAAAGATAAACCCCAAGTCGCTCTGGCACAAGTACCAGATACAGCACCCAGATTTATAATGATGCACCATCCTGAGTCCTTTGCTGAATTTCCTGCCAACACCGCACCTGTGGCTGTAGCAGGGCATACCCACGGGGGGCAAATTCGTCTGCCATTCACCCCAGAATGGTCATGGTTAACTTTTACTAAGGAGGATGAAGTTCATGCCGATGGTTGGATCGATGGGTATGGACAGCTGGGAAACCATCTTTACGTGAATCGAGGAATTGGTTTCAGTATCATACCAATACGGATTAACTGCCCGCCTGAAATTACTCTCTTCACACTCAGACAAAGCGACAAATCCAACAGCCTGGAGGCAAAGCCTCGAAACCCTCGTTACCAGGTTCAACCTGGTAACGAGAACTACCAAGCGGCAAATCCACATAAATATTATCGTTTTACTACTGGTTTCCAAGTTACGTCTAATGTAAATTAGCCAAACTCACCTTGAGTCACAGCAAATAATAGATTGAATGTAAAATCCAATTTTATCAAACAGAATTCAGGAGTCAGAAGTCAGTAGCCAACTCACCTCCGTGAGCGATCGCTTGCTGCATTCTCTCCAATACTTAGCAGCAAGCATGACTCTCAATTTTCCTAATTTGCAGGTATAAAAGCATGAAAAATGAGTGTTTTCAAACACTGTCAGAGCACAAATTGAACACAATATCTATGTGATGAAAAATTTGATTGGATTATCAACTCTTGCGATCGCGATCGCTGCAATAGGTGTTCCTAGTATTCCGTCTGTTGCCCAAGCACAAGAAGTCCAATACGATCCCAGCGCACTCGGATTGGTGAATGATTTGGGTAAATTCTTGAGCAGTTTTAAGCCTATGATGAAAGTACCTGTTCCCTGTTCCCTATTTTCAACTGAGTACCTTATGTAAAGTGTCTAGTAATTCTTTAGCCGTGTAAGGCTTAACCAAAAATGTGCTGGCATGGGCAGCTTCTGCAAGTTTGCTATTCATTATCAATCCACTAGAAGCAATTACTTTAACCTCTGGATTGATTTTTTTGAGCATTTGGATCGCATTTTGCCCATCCATAGCCGGCATCATCATATCCATTAACACTGCCTTAATGTCATTCTTATGCTGAATGTATAAGGCGATCGCTTCTATTCCATCACTAGCGGTGAGAATTTTATAGTTATGTTGTTCAAGTAAAGTTTTAGTAGTTTCTCGAATTGGAGCTTCATCATCAACAACAAGAATTAATTCCCCTGCCCCAGTAGGCAATTTTAAGTCTTCCACTGGCAAGGCTACAGACGTATTCACCGCAGGCAAAAATACTTTAAATTGGCTACCTTCTCCAACTTGGCTCGACACGGTGATAAAACCGCTATGACTTTTGACAATACCCATTACAGTCGAAAGTCCCAATCCTGTTCCTTTGCCAATCTCTTTAGTTGTAAAAAATGGTTCAAAAATTCGATCTATAATTTCTGGAGGAATACCACTTCCTGTGTCTGCAACAGTTACCACAATGTAGGAGCCAGCTTTAGCCTCCATATTCATGAGCGTATAGTTTTCATCAATCAAAATATTTTTTGCAGAAAAACTTAAACTACCACCATTTGGCATAGCATCACAAGCATTGACGCAGAGGTTGATGAATACTTGATGCAGTTGGGCAGCATTAGCAGAAACTGCACAAAGTTCTTCGGGGATATCCGTATGAACTTTGATAGATTTTGGAAACGTCTGCTTTAGGAATTTTTCAATTTCTAACAGTATATCCCGGACTTGTAGCAGAGTCATTTCTCCTTCTGCGCCACGTGCAAAATATAGAATCTGCTTGACTAAATCGCTTCCCCGTCTGGCATTATTTTCAACTATTTCCAGCAGTTCTTGATTGAGTGCATCTAAATTAGATTGTTTATATAACAAAAGTTGAGACGCTGCTAAAATTGGTGTCAAGATATTATTGAGATCGTGGGCGATGCCACTGGCGAGATTACCAAGACTCTCTAGGCGTTGAACTCTCAAAAACTGGGCTTCGATTTGTTTTTTTTCTGTAATGTCGGTATTGACAACTAAAATTGATGTTGGCAAACCCTGTTGATCATATATATATGTCCACCGACTAGCAACAATGATTTCTTTTCCATTTTTGGCAATTTGGCGTAACTCGCCCCACCACTCTCCTTTGTTAGCTAGGGCTTTCTTAACTGCTTCAAGTTGTAGTGTAGCCTCTTTATACAAAAGCTGATTAGCGTTTTTACTGATTACTTCTGCTGCTGCCCACCCATAAATTTTCTCTGCTCCTTGGTTCCAAAACAGGATTTGGTGTTCTAGATCGCGCACAACGATCGCATCGGTTGCAATATTTAGTAGGGCTGCTTGTTCGCGGATTTTCTCTTCTGAGCGTTTGCGTTCACTAATGTCGAAGGATACTCCCACAAAGCCGATCGCTTTTCCTCGCTCATCGTTCATCATAGTTGTAGATGCCCAGACAAGAATCAGACTGCCATCTTTGCGCTGTAGCAAAACTTCTGCATCAGCTCGACAATTTTGTCTTAAGGATGCAAAAGTTTGTGCCAGCAATTGCTCCTGTCCAGGAGGTGTTAAAACTTCTATAATTTTTTTACCTATTACCTCATTTGCCGTCCACTGGTAAAGGGTTTCGGCAAAACGATTCCAGTAAGCGATCCGCCCCTCCATATCTGTGTAAATTACAGCATTGCAAACTTGGTTGAGCAAGTTTGCTTGAAAGCTAATTTCCTGTTCAGCTAGTTTGCGATCGCTAATGTCACGAATAATTGCGAGTAAACCAGTCTGTGCGCCATTTTCATCTTTCAGTACACTAACTGATACCTCGACGTATATTTCTTCTTTGTTTTTTTTGATATGGATATTTTCCCCTTGCCAGAAGCCTAATGTCGCCAAGGAATCATGCGCAGCCTGCTCATCTTCTTCCCTCAGCCAGCGATACTGATAAGATGTTTCTAATTTTTGACCAAGTATTTCTTCAACCCTGGTATCATACAGCTGCTCTGCTGCTTGATTCCAATATGTAACGCGAAATTCAGGATCAATCGCAATTACCGCTTCTTTCACCTGAGATAAAACATTAGCCTGAAATTTGATCCGTTCTTCTGCTAACTTGTGTTCAGTTATGTCGGTTGTAATTGTCGTAACGATCCAACAATTGGCTGCTTCATCCCTGCGGGATGCTAACGTAGCTGAAAGCCATCGCACAGAGCCGTTTTTATGGTGAAATCTGTACTCGAAAGTAATAGTATGCTCCCTAAAGATTGCCTCATTGATTTGTGGCAATATAGCTTCCAAGTCTTCCGAAACTATACATGAGCGCCACAATGATTGATCTGCCATTAGTTCCTCAGGCGTGTAGCCAAGGATTGTTTCACATCCGGCAGAAACATACTCATATTCATAGTTTAGTAAATCTTGATCGGCATATACTCGTGTACTGTTGATTGCAGCGATCGCACTATTAACAATATCGCTCATCTTGGATTCAGAGGCTTGCAAGGCTCGCTCTAGGCGTTTGCGCTCGGTTATCTCTTGTACCATGCCGTTGATCCCCAGGATGTAATTATTACTATCCTGAAGCGGGTAAAAGCTAACTAACCAATCTCGTTTTATTCCTGGTTGTGCGGGTGTAGCACCGTGAACTTCAACATCTAAAACTGGTAAGCCAAATAGAATAACTTGGTTGTAGATAGATTCGAGTTTGTCAGCAAGTTCTGGCAGAATCTCTCGGATAGTTTGCCCAATATGAGCAGCTACTGGTAAACCGTTGATTTGTGCTAAGTGTTCGTTCAAGCGAACAAATCGAAAGTTAAGATCCAAAAAACACAATCCGATTGGAGTAGTTGCATAGATTGTTTCAATTTCCGCCAATTGTTGCTGAGTTGTTTCCTGAGAGCGTTGCAATGCTGTTTCTGCATTTTTGCGTAGACGCGTCGCGGCTTGCCCTGAGGCATCGCTAATATCGGTGGCAAATCCCTCAACTGCGATTAAGTCTCCTGCTGGCGAGTAAATTCCAACCGCTTGATCCCACAACCATCGCTCCTCACCATTCGCCGTGATAATGCGATAAGTCACAGTGAGACGTTCTCGCCGCTCTAGCAAACTTACTATTGCTTGTTTGCGGATACGCTCCCTATCATCTGGATGAATAATGTCAACATATGCAATTCTCCCACCTTGGTAAAAATCAGCAGGATAATATCCTGTTAGTTCTAAACACCCCTCGCTGGCAAATTCAAAGGTGTAGTTTTCATCTATCTGACATCGGTAAGCCATGCCAGGTAGATTACTCATCAAGGTTGAAAGAGCGCGTTGGCTTTCTTGCAGAGCAACTTCCACTTGTTCACGATTATCTGTGACTAGTGCAGCAGGGGCAAATCTTCTCCAAATTTTTGCTAGCAGCATAGACGCACGTAGTGTGCCTTGTTGCAGAATAGCTGCCACTCCAACAGCACTCACCGAACTTTTGAGCTTTCTATAGAGTTTTCCTAACGGCGCTTTTACGCTGTTGTAGCCATCTTTGCTTGCACTGTCGTCAACATTGCAATCCCAATCTATACTTTTTGCAGAATCGGCTTTTGGATGAAAGAGATTTTCCTCCAATGTTTGTTTGTCAATTCTAAACTTTGCTAATTCCTGCCGTAGGAGGACAATTTCATCTATTAACTGTTGTTTTGTCTTAGCCTGATCCTGCACGGGCTTGCCCTTCATGGATTGAGAGTAAGTGGAAGATTCGGCATTGAAACAATAGATATCAATGGATGAAGTGGGCTACTTTACATAAAGTTACAGCGCATTTCATCTAAATGAAGTATATTACCCCACCTACCCTATCGGCTACCCCCTTCTTACTAAGAAGAGCCAGCGCGTTGCGGTGAGTCCAGCACTGCGGGAGGGTTAGGGAGGGGTGTACTCCATTAACTTGCAATCCGCTGTAATTTCACCCAAAACTTTTGAGAGATATAGAATTTACATTATATAATGCATTATTTATTTAAATATTAATTTATGTAAGATATTATATTTTTCAAAGCAAATTTAGTAAAACTTTTAACAATTAAATAGCTTTAGGGCAACCCTAACAATACATTTCATTTTGGGAATTTAGTAACAAAAGATTGCTTTTTTCACTAACTGCAATGACTTCTTCACAATCACCTTCCCCTGCTCTATATACTTACCCAACCTAAAGTCAAGGCAAATAACCATCATCTGTCTAGATAATAGGCTATTCTTTTTTAGTGTTGATAAACACAACATTAGTTGGCAACAATGTGGGGCTGATTCAATATATTGAGTTTATAAGGCAATATGTAATTCTTACTGTTGCAATTGTTGATATCAGGAGGAGAGGTAGAGTAGAACTTCATTGTCCAACTTCTTTTAAAGATTGTTAAAGTCACAATCCTACTTGCCTTGCTGCATATGCAGTCAAACTTCAACTTTAAAGTCGAAGTTGAATCAAAGCTTTAATGCTTGATAGAGATTGGTTAAGTGCTGACAAGTAAATTTTTGAATTCATAAGGTAGTCAAGCGGCAAATGAACACAGAGCTTAAACATTTTCAATAACTTTGAGGAGCAAACATCTCTGGCAGGCGGTGCAACTGAACTAAGTAGAGCATTTTATTCTATAGCTTCGTGCTACAACTTTATGACTTCGACTTTTTCATTATTAGCAATGCCAATTTAGCCAGAAAATATTGTTGTATTATGTCCTTATTAATTCTTATTGTCGATGATGATCCAACAGTTCGTTATGAAGCTAGTTCTTCTCTAGAGGAGTTCGGTTACTCAGTTATTACTACTGAGGATGGGCAAGAAGCATTAAATATCATTGAAGAGTACCATCCTAACTTAATCGTCACTGACATTAGTATGTCTGAGTTAGATGGTTATCAGTTAATTCGCTGGGTGCGCCAGCATCCAAAATTTCGTATATTGCCTGTAGTTTTTTTGACAGCAAGAGTAGATGCTCAAAAGCGAATTTTAGGCTATCAGCTAGGGGGTGACGCGTGTTTACCTAAACCATTTGAATTAAATGAACTATATGCTGTAATTCGCAATTTACTAGAGCGATCGCAACTAATGCTATGGGAGTGGCACTTAGGAATGCAACAGCAAAGTATGGAAAGGCAAATTACTTCAGTTGATTTCACATATCAGATTTCTTTAGGAAATCAAGAACAAATTCCCCAGGTAAATTCAATAGACCAAATATTTTTGACTCGCAGAGAAAGAATGGTTTTAAGATTTTTGATACAGGGTAAATCAAATTCCCAAATTGCTACTAACTTATATCTCAGTCGTCGAACTGTAGAGAAATATGTTAGTAATTTACTAGGTAAAACTGGAACAAATAATCGATTAGAGCTTGTACAATTTGCCATGAGAAATAATTTAATAAATCAATAATTAATTATTGATTTATGAGTGTGGTATTTATTTAATAGAGGTTTTGAACTACTATAGAATTTTAATAATCAAATTTATATTAAAGACAAAATTCTTAGTTATATATAATTAATATTATTTTGAAAATATATTATTTTTGTATTGTATAATTAATTATAATCAATTCAATATAAATAAATTCAAATATAAAACCCGGCTCCTCTAAGAAGCCGGGATTTTTATAAGTAGGTTTGAAATTTAACCTAGTTGTTATATTAATTAAATATTTATTTACTAACTAGTAATAATATACGTAACCTTACCTAGTTTATTGGGTAAAAATGCTATGTAAATAGTGTAAATAAGTGTTTATATTGATTGATAGCTAGCTGAATATTCATTTTGACTTCATGCAAACTGATGTGTTAAGCAACTAAAAAATAGTTTTAACAATCCAAAAAGAATTAAATATTGATAGATTCTGCCACATTGATTACTGAAGCAGAAATGATAAAAGAACAAAACGAAAATCATTCATTAATAAAACGTATCGGTCAGATACTGTTAATTTTATTAGTTGCCACAGGTTTATCCAATTTTTTGCTATTTCGATTTAGTTCTAGAAATTCTACACCAGTTGCTCAAAAGAGTAACCCCGCCATTATTGGTGTTACAGGTTTAGGGCGTTTAGAACCAGAAGGAGAAGTGATTCATCTATCTGCTCCGACTTCAATCCAAGGTACACGAGTGGAGCGAATTTTGGTAAAGGAAGGAGATAAGGTGCAATTAGAACAAATAATTGCAATTTTAGATAGTTATGAATCTCGCCAAGCTGCCTTAAATAGAGCCAAACAACAAGTCAAAATCGCCAAAGCTCGTCTAGCAAAGGTAAAAGCGGGTGCTCAAACAGGAGAAATAGCTGCTCAACAAGCAACGATCGCTCGCTTAGAGGCTGAATCGCGTGGAGAAATTGCCGCTCAACAAGCAGCGATCGCTCGTTTAGAAGCCGAGTTAAGCAATGCCGAAGCAGAGAACCGACGCTATCAGGAACTATACCAAACTGGAGCAATATCAGCTTCTGCTAGAGACAGCAAAAGACTACCAATGGAAACAGCTCAACAGCAGCTCAATGAAGCCAAAGCAACTCTAAAGCGTACCGTAGGAAGTTATCGAGAGCAGATCGCTCAAGCTAAAGCGACTCTCAATCGAATTGTAGAGATTCGTCCTGAAGATGTGCAATTAGCTCAAGCAGAAGTTGATGATGCGATCGCTCAAGTTCAACAAGCGCAAGCAGATTACAATTTAGCCTACGTGCGCTCTCCCATAAATGGCAAGGTTTTGAAAATTCATACCCGCGCTGGAGAAATTGTTAGCAATCAAGGCATTGCCGAGCTTGGTAAAACTAACCAGATGTATGTAGTGGCAGAAATATATGAAACAGACATCAAAAAAGTACGTATAGGTCAACAGGCTACCATTTCTAGCGTGGCTTTTCCAGGCAAAGTTCAAGGAACAGTCAGCCATGTTGGTTTACAAGTTAGCAAACAAAATGTTTTTGATGTCAATCCATCAGCAGACACCGATCAAAAAGTAGTTGAAGTGAAAATTCGGATTTCCAACCCAGAAGATAGTCAGCTAGTAGCCAGGCTAACTAACTTACAAGTGCAAGTAATGATTCACATATAACTAACACTTCTATAATTCCCACCCTCAAAAACTTGAACAATGATTCTTAAGATTCCCCTAGCTTGGCTACAACTAGCCCACCAAAAAGCTCGCTTTCTAGTAACTTTAAGTGGTATCGCCTTTATCGTCATTCTTTTGTTTGTACAACTAGGTGTACAAGATGCTCTGTATGCAAGTGCTACATATTTACATGAGAATTTACGAGGAGATTTATTTTTAATTAGCTCTCAATATAATTCTTTAACCTCCCAGCACAGTTTTCCTCGTTCTCGCTTATATCAGGCTCTCGGTTTTAACGGTGTAGAATCAGTCATTCCTTTATATCTCCAATTTGCTAAGTTAAAAAATCCTGTTAATGGACGCAAATTTCCAATATATGTTATTGCCTTCGATCCTGGAAAACCAATTCTTAACTTATCAGAAGTTAATCATAATCTCAAGATAATTCAACTTCCTAATGTTGTTTTGTTTGACCGATTATCTCGCACTGAATTTGGCCCAATCACTGAAAATTTTGAGCAAAATAAACTTGTAATTATTGAGATATTTGGCTATAACAAAAGAATAGGTTACATGGTAAAAGTTGGAGGTTTATTTACCCAAGGCCCTTCCTTTGGAGTTGATGGAAACTTAATTATGAGTTATTCAACTTTTTTAAGGACATTTCAAGAGAGACGGGCAGGAGAAATAGACATAGGTTTATTGAATCTTAAACCTGGTGCTGATATTCAACAAGTTGCTGCTAATTTATCAGCTTACTTACCAAAAGATGTCAAGATTTTTAATCGTCAGGAATTTATTCAGTTTGAAAAAGATTTTTGGTCTAGACGAACACCCATTGGTTTTGTATTTACCTTGATGGTGACAATGGGCTTTGCGATTGGTATCGCTGTTGTTTATCAAATTCTTTATAGTAATATTTCCAATCATTTGGCTGAATATGCAACCTTAAAAGCAATAGGATTTAAAAATAACTACTTGTTAAAAGTAGTATTTCAACAATCTTTAGTTTTAGCTTTATTAGGTTATATTCCAGGATTTATAATTACTTTAGATATATATAGTTTTGCTAACAATGTTACTCGTCTACCAATTTTTATGAGTGTTGACAAAGCCTTAATCGTCTTAATAACAACAATATTAATGTGTTCGATATCTGGTTTTTTCGCCATGAATAAGCTAAGAGCGGCAGATCCAGCCGATATTTTCTAATTTTATATATGCAACTGTTTCAATCAATTCCAGACCAGTGCGTTGTGACTATTGACAATCTGAATTACTATTTCGGTCAACAACCATTACGGCATCAAATTTTATTTAATATCACTTTGAAAATAAGATATGGAGAAATTATAATTATGACTGGGCCATCTGGTTCGGGAAAAACCACATTATTGAGTTTGATTGGTGGTTTACGCTCTCCTCAAGAGGGAAGTATTAAAGTTCTAAATCAAGAACTAAATGGTGCTAACAATGACAAATTAGTAAAAATACGTCGCCATATTGGCTATATTTTTCAAGCTCACAACTTACTAGAATTTTTAACTGCTCGTCAGAATGTCCAAATTTCACTTGAATTGCATAAAGAAATTTCTGCGACAGAAGCCCGTCGCAAATCAGAAGCCATACTCCAAGCTGTAAAATTGGGCGATCGCGTGAATTACTACCCTCACAATCTCTCAGGAGGACAAAAGCAAAGGGTAGCCATTGCCCGTGCTTTAGTAAGCCATCCCAAATTAATTTTAGCTGATGAACCTACCGCAGCTTTAGATAGTAAAACAGGTAGAGATATTGTAGAGTTAATGCGGCAATTAGCTAAACAACAAGAATGTGCAATCTTAATGGTGACTCACGACAACCGCATTCTAGATATTGCTGATCGCATTATTCAAATGGAAGATGGTCAGTTGATTAGTACTAATAAAATTAACTAATTAAAGTTGTCATTAGTTATTAGTCATGGTCATTCTTTAAGAGTAACAGAATAATATTCTTCAATTATTTGCTTTTACTAATCATCAGCTACTTAACTTATTTTTCATAAATCCAATCACATAAAATTCCACAACCAAGGATGAAAATATCTCTGTCCTATTCCTTGTTCCCTGTTAAGAGTTCCCTATGTTCAAATGACTGCTTTTAAAATTAATACCGCTCTCGCAAATTTGCAACAAGAGGTTAACAATTGTGAGAAAGTTCTAAACCAGCTGATACAGACAAAAAAAAAGAGGCTTGAGAAATCAATGGAGATTAGAAAACTCAACTCCCAACTGCAAAAAAGTCCTATAGCTATTATTGGGATAGCTTCTTTATTTCCACAATCTAAAAATTTACAGGAATACTGGGAGAAGATTCTTCACAAAATTGATTGTATTACCGATGTACCCCCTTCACGTTGGGATGTAGAGTCTTACTACGATCCAGATCCCAAAGTACCTGACAAAACCTACTGTAAAAGAGGTGGATTTCTCCCAGAAATCGATTTCAATCCGATGGAATTTGGGCTTCCCCCCAATATTCTCGAAGTTACGGATATTTCCCAGTTGCTAAGTTTAGTTGTAGCAAAACAAGCTCTAGAAGATGCAGGCTATGGTTCATCTACACAGTTTAATCGAGAACGCACCGGAGTTATTCTGGGTGTGGCTTTGGGAAGACAACTGAGTGTTCCACTCTGTAATCGGTTACAGTATCCCATTTGGGAAAAAGTTCTTAAAAGCAGTGGATTGTCTGATGAGGATACTCAAAAAATAGTCGAAAAGATGAAACTAGCATATGTAAATTGGGAAGAAAATGCCTTCCCTGGGATGCTAGCTAACGTAGTCAGTGGCAGAATTGCTAACCGCCTAGATTTAGGGGGAATCAACTGCGTGGTTGATGCAGCCTGTGCTAGTTCGTTTGGCGCTCTCAAAATGGCTGTTAGCGAGTTGAGCGAACATCACAGCGATATGATGCTAACTGGAGGAGTTGATACCGACAACTCGATTCTTGCCTATATGTGTTTTAGCAAAACACCTGCCATCTCCCCAAGCCAGAATACCAAACCTTTTGATGATGATGCAGATGGGATGATGCTAGGTGAAGGCATTGGCATGATAGTACTGAAACGCCTTGAAGATGCCGAACGAGACGATGACAGAATCTATGCAGTGATTAAAGGAATTGGCACCTCTAGTGATGGTAAGTATAAAAGTATCTACGCACCTCGTCCAGAAGGACAAGTGAGAGCATTGCGTCGTGCCTATGAAGATGCCGATTTATCGCCTCTTACTGTTAGTTTACTAGAAGCGCACGGCACAGGCACTAAAGCCGGAGATGTAGCAGAATTTACGGCTTTAAAAGAATTTTTTAGCGAAAATAACTCTAAAAATCAACACATTGCTCTTGGAAGTGTTAAATCACAGATAGGACATACAAAAGCCGCAGCAGGTACAGCCAGTTTAATTAAAACTGCTCTAGCCCTACACCATAAAGTATTGCCGCCCACAATTAACATTATTAAGCCAAACTCTAAATTTAATCTAGAAACTTCACCTTTTTATTTAAATACAGAAACTAAACCCTGGCTTTGCATCGACGGGGGAGCGCCAAGACGAGCGGGCGTGAGTTCTTTTGGTTTTGGTGGCACAAATTATCATGTTGTTATGGAAGAATACGAAAGCGAACATCATTTCGCCTATCGTTTACACAGCACTCCCCAATCAATACTGTTGTCTGCATCTACACCAAAGCAGTTGTTAGCTCAATGTGAAGACTTTCTGCAAAAACTGCAATCCACTGCCAAAGATAGATATTATCTAGAACTGATTGAATCTAGTGAATCTCTAGAAGTTCCTCTTACTCATGTCAGAGTGGGGTTTGTCGCAGATTCTTTATCGGAAGCTTGCGACTCATTGCGGATGAGCATTGATTGGCTCAAGAAATTTCATGAAAATGAATCGTGGAATCTACCCCAAGGAATTTACTACCGCAAAACTGGCATTGCTTTGCAGGGGAAAGTAGTTGCTTTATTTTCAGGGCAAGGCTCTCAATATTTAAATATGGGCAGGGAACTTGCTATTAACTTTCCTTCCTTGCGACAAGCCTACAGTTATATGAACGGGCTTTTGCATCAAGATGATTTGCCGCCAATTTCAGATATTGTTTTCCCTCCGCCCGTATTTGATGCTGCTACAAGACAAGCTCAAAGCGAAGTTTTGCAGCGTACTGAGCACGCCCAAGCAGCGATTGGAGTTTTTAGCGTTGGCTTATACAAAATTTTACAACAAGCCGGATTTAAACCTGACTTTGTTGCTGGACATAGCTTTGGAGAATTGACGGCTCTTTGGGCTGCCGAAGTCTTAAGTGATAAAGATTATTTTTTTCTAGTTAAAGCTAGAAGTCAAGCTATGGCAATGCCCAAAGATCCCAATTTTGATGCGGGAGCCATGCTGTCTGTTAAGGGCGATGTGAGTGGGGTAAACCAAGTAGTAAAGAAATTCCCTCAAGTTACGATCGCTAATTTAAATTCCAAAAATCAGGTGGTACTAGCAGGTGTTAAGCCGGAAATAGCTCAAGTTCAACAGATTTTAAATGAGCAAGGTTATTCTACTGTTTTATTATCTGTATCGGCAGCTTTTCATACACCATTTGTTAGTCGAGCACAAAAACCTTTTGCTCAAGCAATTGAAGCAGTTACCTTTAAAACTGCCAAAATTCCGGTTTACAGCAATGTCACAGGCAAACGCTATCCTACCGAACCCCAAGCTATCAAAAATATTCTCAAAGAGCATTTGATCAACTCGGTACGCTTTCAGCATGAAATAGAAAATATCTATGCTGACGGTGGCTATATCTTTATTGAATTTGGGCCGAGGAATATTCTAACAAACTTAGTGAAAGATACCCTTGGCGACAAACCCCACCTTGCCGTAGCCCTAAATGCCACAAGCCAAAAAGATAGCGATCGCCTATTAAGAGAAGCTGTTGTGCAGTTGCGTGTTGCTGGTTTACCTTTAAAAAACCTAGATCCTTACCAGCAATCGCAGAAAATAGTTGAGTCTGATGAGAATAAGATTTTGAATGTTCGTTTAAACGGTACGAACTATGTAACAGAAAAAACAAAAATAGCTTTTGAAAACGCTTTACAGGATAGGCAAAAAGTCACATTTAATACTAGTAATTCAGACATCAAATCTGTTACTGACTCCATAGTACTAACTCCACCAGCTTATCAAAGCAATGGACATCCACAGAAAAACGGGCATCAATTAAAATCCCCTCACACTACATCTGAGATGAAAATTGCTCCTATCTCAAATTTATCCGCATTCGATACACCAATTTCTGTTCAACCACCTCTTGAACCGAAGATGCAAAAAACACCACATATAAATTATCAAAGTCTTTTAGCCAACTTAGATTCTAGCCTCAAACAATTCCATCAACATCAAGATGATATTTTGCGTACCCACGAACAATTTCTTAACCAACAGATGGAATTTGGTAAGATATTCTGCCAGCTCATGGAACAGCAGAACTTATTATTTGCAAACGGGAACGCTAGTCAACAACAGTTGGAAACCAAGTTAACCGTACTTGAAAGCTCCGAACGCAGTATCAAGAGATTTCAAGCTTATCAAGATCAAACTCTACGCATTCATGAGGAATATTTAAACCATGAGAAGGAGTATGCTAAAAATTTCTACCAATTAATACAGCAACAGTTTGAAATTCTACTCAATAGTGACTCAAGCGATCACCAGATATCGACTAAAGTTTCAGATTTTGGCAATCGTGATAGCCCTCTAACTGTACCTACAATTAGAGAAAACAATGCGACTAAACACGATAGTACTATTTCGTTCGCAGATCTATCGGTTGCCATATCTACTAATGGGCATTCAAGAAATCCTGAATCAGTTTTAAGTAATGGTTCTAGTCATGGCTTGAATCTAGTTCAAGAAAACGACTTTCCTCAAAATATACAACCTGAGTCAACAGCAGCGATCGCTCCCCCAACACAGGTAAGTATTAATGTTGCCGAATTCAGTCAAACCCTACTCAACATCGTTAGCCAAAAGACGGGTTATCCAGCTCAAATCTTAGAGCTAGAGATGGATATGGAAGCAGATTTGGGAATTGACTCAATCAAACGTGTCGAAATCCTGGGCGCAGTGCAACAGCAATATCCCGATTTGCCCAAAGTCAATCCTGATGAACTTGCACAACTACGCACCCTCGCTCAGATTGTTGAGCATATCAAAACTTTAGTACCAGAAAGTGATCGCACTCAGCCCATATCTATTACAGCTGATTTTGAACAACCGCAGATTATATCAAGTCCAGCTCATGACTTATCATCAGAATATATCCGCGTTCCCGCTTCTGGTTATGTCTCTGTCAACCCAAACAATCAGTCTTTCAACGAACGCGATCTAAATATTTCCTATCCTACTGCCAGCAACGCTTTGGAGTTAGTTCAGGAGATTGTAGAGGCAGATGAACAAACCCAATCATCGGTAGTGATCGCTCCCCCAACACAAAGTATTGATGTTGACGAATTCAGTCAAACCCTACTCAACATCGTTAGCCAAAAGACGGGTTATCCAGCTCAAATCTTAGAGCTAGAGATGGATATGGAAGCAGATTTGGGAATTGACTCAATCAAACGTGTCGAAATCCTGGGCGCAGTGCAACAGCAATATCCCGATTTGCCCAAAGCCAATCCTGATGAACTTGCACAACTACGCACCCTCGCTCAAATCGTTGAGTATCTGCAACTTTCTCTAGTAAGCTTGGCTGAAAAAAAAACGCTGAAAGTATAGGTTCACAACAGCAACCCAGTCTAGCTCGCAATATTCCACGCTGTGCTGTCAAACTAAAATCTCTGCCTAAACCGGATTTTTTAGACTTCACCTTCAGCAAAAACTACATTGCCCTACTTACCGATGATGGTGGCTTAACGACTGCTAAATTAGCTCAATTCCTTAAAGAGCAAGGCTGGAAGGTTATTGTTTTGAGTTTTCCCCCATCAGCGATCGCCAAACAATCGCCTTTACCCGCAGAAATTACTCGGATTGCGCTCGAAGATATGAGTGAAGAACATTTAAAACAACAGTTAACAGCGATCGCCAACACTTATGGCGCAATTGGCGCTTTCATTCATCTCAATCCCTTATTTGTTGCCAAGCCAAATGATGGAATTCAGTATTTGGAAGTAGAAAAGGCGATCATCAAACATATCTTTCTCATCGCCAAATACCTCAAAAAATCACTTAATCAAGCGGCAAGTGAAGGATACAGTTGTTTTTGCACTATTGCTCGTCTTGATGGAGCATTTGGTTTAACACAAAAAGTAAACTTTGGTGCTATTAGTGCCGGGCTATTTGGATTAACGAAATCTCTTAACTTGGAATGGGAATCTGTATTTTGTCGGGCAATTGACTTAAGTTTTGATTTGGATGCCGAACAATCTGCACAACATATTATTGCTGAACTTCACGATCCTAATCGTTTAATAACCGAAGTTGGCTATAGCAAAAACGGACGAGTCACTCTAGTTGCTGAAGTATCCCACAAAACGAAGTAGCTCAGATTAACGCTCTGTGTTCCTACCTTACGGGAAGACGTTCGCGTAGCGTGTCGCTTTCCGACTCAGCGCCTAAAGCGTCAACCTCTGCGAAATCAACTCAAAGATTAAATCATTCAATAATTCAATCATTAATGACTAGAAGAATAATTTATTAGCATCCATTTAACTAGAATAAATTATGAGCAAAAAAGCCAGAATTAATTCTTCATCAGTTTTTCTTGTTAGTGGTGGTGCAAAAGGTATTACACGAGAATGCGTACTGAAAATAGCGCAACAGTATCAGTGCAAATTTATTTTACTTGGTCGTTCATTATTACAAGTTGAACCCAATTGGGTTAAAGATTATTTTGATGAATTGGAATTGAAAAAACGAATTACAGAATATTTTCTTTCTTTAGGAGAAAAACCTACACCCAAGACAGTACAAAAGTTATCTAATAGTATTTCATCTAGTCGAGAAATCAAAAAAACGCTTTCTAGTATTGAAAGTTCAGGAGGACAAGCAGAGTATATTAGTGTGGATATAACTGATGCGATCGCCTTACAAGAAAAGCTGGTAGTTGCAGTTCAGAAGCTGGGTACGATCGCAGGAATTATTCACGGAGCGGGCAATTTAGCTGATAAGTTGATTGAAAATAAATCAGAACAGGATTTTGAAACAGTATATGCAGCTAAAGTTAAAGGCTTGGAAAACCTACTATCTTGTGTAGATATCAGCCAACTTGATTATTTAGTTATGTTTTCTTCGATAGCTGGTTTCTATGGCAATAGTGGACAAACTGACTACGCGATCGCCAATGAAATTTTGAATAAATCAGCTTATCTTGTCAAGAAAAATTATCCAAAATGCCATGTAATTTCCATCAATTGGGGGCCTTGGGAAATTGGGATGGTAACTACAGAATTAAAAAATATTTTTCAAGAGCGCAATATTGATATTATTCCCATTCGAGTTGGAACACAACTGTTAGTTGAAGAATTAAATACCGTCCAAAATGAAACAGTACAAGTTGTCATTGGTAAGCCCATATTACCAACAGTCAGCAAGTTAAAACCAGAGTTGAAAACATACCGTATTCACCGCAAACTAACATTAGCAGCCAATCCATTTTTGCAAGATCATGTGATTGCTGGTTATCCTGTTTTACCTACTACTTGCGCCATGGCATGGATTGCTAATTCCTGCGAACAACTCTATCCCGGCTATAAATTTTTTAATTTCACAAACTTTCTAATCTTAAAAGGAATTATTTTCAATGAAAATATGGCTAATGAATATATACTGGAACTACAAGAAACTGGTAAAACTAATAGCGAGATAGAATTTGATGCAAAAATAATCAGTAAAAATCAATCTAATAAAGCTCCTTGTTATTACCATTATACTACTAAGATAAAACTGTTAAAGCAAATTCCTATATCTCCTAATTACAATAAATTTAACTTAACACAAACTCAAGTTAATAATGATTTTTATCAAAATGGTCAAGGAATATTATTTCACGGCCCTTGTTTTCAAGGTGTTAAAAGAGTTTTAAATATTAATCTTCAAGAAATTACTGTAGAATGTCTCTGGCAAGGTATTGAAGAAAAACAACAGGGAAATTTTCAAACTCAAACGTTTAATCCCTACACTACTGATATACAAATACATTGTGTTTTGATTTGGTTAGAGCATTTTTATCAACAGATTTGTTTACCTGCACAAGTACAAAAACTTGAACAATTTGCAGAGATTCCAATTAATGAAAAATTTTATGTTACCGCTGAAATTAAATATAAAACAGAGACTTGTATTATATCCGATATCAAAATACATAATCTTCAAGGACAAGTATACTCATATATGTATGGTACCAATGGAACTATTATTTCCAAAGAAAAATTGAAACTAATTAAGTAGAAGGCAGAAGGAAAAACTCTCTAAAGAAGAGACTTTTGTTAGTTGACATTTTACGTTTAATTATGTCCATCTACTTAAATAATTTTAAATAACTAAAAATTTATAACAGAAAACAATTTGATAACTCAGGTAAAACTTCATTATGAATATAGAAAAAGTTGAAGAAAATAAAGTATTTGAGTCACTTAAAACTACAAATATGGCGATTGTAGGCATGGATGCCTTATTTGGCTCCTGTGATGGCTTAGATGCTTTTGAACGGGGTATTTATCAAGGAAGCCAATATTTTACTACTCTCCCTTCCAGCCGTTGGGAAGAAATAGAACAGCAGCAATTACTTAAAGCTCATGGCTTTGAAGACGGAAAAGCACCATTGGGTGCATACATCAAAGATTTTGAAATTGATACTTTACGTATCAAAGTACCTCCTCAGGAAGCAGAAACACTCAACCCACAACAATTATTGATTCTCAAGGTAGTTGATCGCGCTCTTCAAGATGCGGAAATCGGTGAAGGCGAAAACATAGCCATAGTAATTGCTAGTGAAAACTTGAATTATGTCGAGAACATCACTAACCATATTTCCACTTTATGGAATTTTATCGGCTCTGCGTTCACACTTCATACTGGAGAAAATTCTGTATTCAAAGCCTTGGAAGTTGCCGAAATGTTACTTGCTGCCAAGGAAGTAGACGCCGTTGTTGTCGGTGCAGTCGAGCTTGCTGGCAAAGTTGAAAATGTTTTGTGGCGAAACCAAACGTCGAAAATCAACACAGGTAAGAATACCCTTTCCTACGATCAAAACGTCAATGGTTGGATGTTAGGTGAAGGTGCTGGATCTGTTGTTCTCAAGCGCCTGGATACAGCCAAGCAAGAGCAAAAGCGCATTTATGCGGTGATCAACGCCATCAGTTTTGTGCAGGAGTCTGCTAATTCAGAAAACATAAAAGCTAATACCATCACCCAAGTATGTCAAAGGGCTTTCGCGGCAGCAGGAGTTAAACCTGCCGACATCGATTATATAGAAGTTTTTGGCAGTGGTGTACAGCGACAAGACGAGTCTGAAATTGAGGGATTGGTGCGAGCTTATCAATCTGCCGGAGGAAATTTAAAGTGTGCGATCGGCAGTGTCAAGGCTAATATCGGTCATACCTACATTGCTGGGGGAATAGCAAGCTTAATCAAAACTGCCCTGTGTTTGTATCACCGATATATTCCCAGTGTACCCCAATGGACTGCTCCCAAAATACCTGATATCTGGCAAAATAGCCCTTTTTATGTAGCTACCGAATCTAAACCGTGGTTTTTAGAACAAACAGGAGCTGACAGAATTGCTGCTATTAACGGACTAGGCTTGGATGGTACTTACACACATTTAATTTTGTCGGAAGAAGCAACTCAAAAAGAACGCAGTAGTAGGTATCTAGAGCAAATGCCTTTCTATCTTTTCCCGCTTGCTGCTAATGAGCGATCGCTTTTACTAGATCAGTTGAATACTTTACAACAAACTATTGCAGACTGCTCTTGTTTATCCACTGCCACCAGCCTTGCCTTTGCCGCTTTTCAAAAGAACTCTCCAGCCACTTACGCACTAGCAATTGTTGGGCGTAATCAAGAGGAATTGATACGAGAGATTCAGCGTGCTCTCAAGGGCATAGTTGATGCTTTTGATACAGGTAAAGACTGGCAAACTCCTGTCGGTAGCTATTTTACGCCAAAACCACTGGGTAAAAAAGGCACTGTCGCCTTCGTTTACCCTGGTGCTTACAGTTCTTATATCGGAATTGCCCGTAATCTGTTCCGCTTATTTCCCAAAATCTATGACAATCCACTGATTAAAAGCGTTTACAGTCGTCTTGCCAATGTAGAGAAAATTCTTTATCCCCGCAGCCTAGACAAATTATCAAAAAGGCAATTAGAAGCCCTAGAACAACGATTAATAGACGATCCAGTCGCAATGCTCGAATCTGAAATGTGGGTTGCTGGATTGTTGAGTGCAATTCTGAGGCATTACTTTCAACTACAGCCTGATTGTGCTTTTGGCTATAGCCTTGGTGAAACTAGCATGATGCTGGCTCAAGGTGTATGGACTCATTTTCATGAAGGCAGTCAAAGCTTAAACTCGTCTGCTTTGTTTAAAACAGAGTTATCGGGGGCTAAAAATGCAGTTCGCAGGTTTTGGAAATTGCCCCAAATTCAAGATGGAGAAGGCTCTGAGTTCTGGAGTACTTACATTCTCATGTGTGCGGTATCCCTCGTCAAGGAAGCTCTCAAACATGAGAACCACGTTTATTTAATTCTTATAAATACTCCACAAGAAGTAGCGATCGCTGGTGACACTCAAGCCTGTCAAAGGGTGATTGAAAGGCTAAATTGTGATGCTTTTCGTACTCCTTTCAATTATGTAATTCATTGCGAGGCTATACGTTCTGAATACGATGAACTCGTTAAATTAAACACTTTACCTATTCAAAACGTACCAAATACCGTTTTTTATTCCGCAGCAGATTACCAACCAATTACTCTCGACAGTAATTCTATCGGTCAAAATATTGCTAAATGTCTATGTCAACAACTTGATTTTCCTCGGTTAATAAATCGAGTTTACGACGATGGCACTCGAATATTTATCGAGGTAGGGGCTGGCAGTACTTGTTCTAGATGGATTAGTGAAAATCTTAAACATAGAGAACATCTTGCAATATCCCTGAATAAAAGAGGTGTAGATGAGCATACTTCTCTTGTTAGAGGACTAGCAAAACTTGTCAGTCACCAAGTTTCTTTGGATTTATCACCATTGTATAGTCCGGTACAAGAAACTTTTCATTTCAACAAGTCAATTATTAAAAAAATTACTTTAGATGGATGCCAGATTAGTGACACAATTTTAAGTGATGAACATCAAAAAAGTTTTCAAGATGTAAATAGCCAACAACAGCAAAATTCACAAATTTTTCATCAATCAGAAGCAGTTAATTTCTCTAATTTTCAAGAGAACATAATTGAAAATACGATATATGAACGTCATAAAGCTTGCACAGACAATTCAAATTTTATTAATAAATTAGAACATTTTCATCTCTATGATTTTAATTTCCAGAAGAAGAACATAAATATCCATCGTCTACATAAAGCTCATACTAATTTTTTACAAACTAGACAAGAAATTTTAAGGAAAATCGGCAAAATCATTCAATTGCAAATGGCTTACTCACAAAAATTACTTCATCAAAAAAGTTTAGCCGAAATCAATAAAAATCATTCTGAAAATGAATAACTAATAATCAGTAAATAGTTCACAAAATACATAACTTTCTCAAATATTGTATGAACAAAAACATTTATTAACCGTTATTGGAGGGCTAAAAACCGTGATCGGTACAGAAGCGGTAAAAAGTAAAAATGATGATGTTCTTCAAATTTCTGGCCATAACAGTCATAAACTATACTGGCAAGGCTCATTAGATTTAGTATCTTTTGATGAAGCAGGCATAAAAACTAAATTGCTGAATATAGATAAACCTTGCCACATTCTGAGATTAAAAGGATGTATCGGTGTAACCAATGAGGGCTATTTGTATCAGTCAGAACCTAATGCTAGAAAGCAAATAGAAGTATTGATATCTGTTCCACCCTTAGCAATTCAACAGTTAGGCGATCGCACTTTTCTAGACTTTCATGGTGTGAAGTGTGCATATGCTAGTGGTTCAATGGCTGGTGGCATCGCTTCTGAAGAACTCGTCATCGCTCTAGGTAAACAGAGCATATTGAGTTCTTTTGGCGCTGGCGGTTTATCTCCTTCCCGGCTCGAAACAGCTATTCATCGCATTCAACAGGCTTTACCAAAAGGGCCATTTGCTTTCAATTTAATTCACAGTCCCAGTGAACCTGCTATTGAAAGTGCTGCGGTTGATTTATATCTCAAATATGGCATCAGAACAATAGAAGCTTCTGCATTTTTGGATTTAACTCCTAACATCGTTTATTACCGAGCTGCGGGACTAAATCTTAATGCAGCTAATCAAATAGAAATTAAAAACAAAGTTATTGCTAAAATTTCTAGAACAGAAGTCGCAACCAAATTTCTCCAACCTGCCCCTAAAGAGATTCTCAGACAATTAGTTGAACAAGGTCTAATTACACAGTTGCAGGCAATTCTAGCTGCCAAAGTTCCTATTGCTGACGATATTACAGTAGAAGCAGATTCTGGTGGTCATACAGATAATCGTCCTTTAGTTTGTCTGTTGCCCTCCATGTTGGAATTGAGAGATGAAATTCAAAGTAAATACTGTTACGTAAAACCTGTACGAGTTGGGGTAGCAGGAGGAATTGCAACTCCCCAATCAGCTTTAGCCGCCTTTATGATGGGCGCTGCTTATGTTGTCACTGGCTCTATTAACCAGTCTTGTCTTGAAGCCGGAACTTCTGAATATACAAAACAACTGCTGGCTCAAGCCGAGATGGCGGATGTAATGATGGCTCCGGCAGCAGATATGTTTGAAATGGGTATAAAACTTCAAGTCCTCAAAAGAGGAACGCTTTTCCCCATCCGCGCTCAAAAACTTTTCGACCTCTACAAAAGCTATGACGCAATAGAAGATATTCCGATGTACGAAAGAGAGAAACTAGAAAAACAAATTTTTAGAAGCAGCCTTGAATCTATTTGGGAAGAAACATTAGCTTATTTATCCAAACGAAATCCTGAGAAAATTTCTAAAGCCGCCAACAATCCCAAGCTGAAAATGGCTTTAATTTTCCGTTGGTATCTGGGTTTATCATCCCGTTGGTCAATTTTAGGAGAAAAAGGACGGGAGATTGATTACCAAATTTGGTGCGGCCCGGCTATGGGCGCTTTTAATAACTGGGTAAAGAGTTCTTATCTAGCTAATCCGAACAATCGGAGGGTGGTTGATGTTGCTCACCACATTATGACTGGATCTGCATTTTTATATCGGCTGCAAAGTTTGAAAATGCAAGGATTGCAAATGCCAGCATACTACAGCCAGTATTGCCCAGTTCCTCTCGAATCAGGAGTATACGGATGACAAATTTTACTCAGCAGTCTCAAACTGCCGAAGCAATTCAAAATTGGTTAGTTGTTCAGCTTGCCGAGCGGTTGAATATTGAACCAGATGAGTTAGATATTGATTTACCTTTTGACAACTACAATTTGAATTCAAACGAGGCATTGGCTCTTTTGAACAAGCTAGAGAAATGGTTGGGTCGATCGCTATCTCCAACCATAGTGTGGAATTATCCTACGATTGCAACCCTCGCTGAACGTTTAGCCGAGGAAACTGAAGTAGCCACACAAAAGGAGGAGTAAGCATGGAACCGATCGCAATTATTGGTATTGGCTGTCGTTTCCCTGGTGCTCATAATCCAGAAGCATTTTGGCAGCTTTTGTGTAACAAAGTCGATGCGATCACTGTTGTACCTTCAGAACGATGGGATGTAGATGCTTTCTACGACTCCAACCCAGGTAGCCCCGGAAAAATGAACACTCGCTGGGGTGGCTTTTTAGAGCAGGTGGATCGGTTTGATGCCAAATTCTTTGGGATTACACCTAAAGAGGCAAGTTACATCGATCCCCAGCAAAGGCTGTTGTTAGAAGTAGCATGGGAAGCTCTAGAAAATGCTGCTCAGGTACCAGAAAAGCTAGCCCGCACCAACACAGGTGTATTTATTGGGATCTCAACTAACGATTATCAACAGCTGTTGTATCAGCAACATCTAAGAGCTAGTTCCGTCCCAAGCAATGCCTATATAGGCACGGGGAACGCCTTAAGTATTGCAGCGAACCGTATTTCTTATCTCTTTGATTTTCGCGGGCCGAGTATGGCAGTTGACACAGCCTGCTCCTCATCGTTAGTAGCCGTTCACCTTGCTTGCCAAAGCCTGCATTGTGGAGAATCTAACCTAGCCTTGGCTGGTGGAGTGAATTTACTTTTATGCCCTGAGTTGACAATTATCTTGTCTCAAGCACGGATGATGGCTCCTGATGGGCGCTGCAAAACATTTGATGCCAAAGCCAACGGTTATGTACGGGGCGAGGGCTGTGGAATCGTAGTCCTCAAGCGCCTCAGAGATGCACAAAGAGACGGTGACAGAGTCATTGCGCTGATCGCAGGTTCCGCCATTAATCAAGACGGTCGTAGTAACGGACTTACCGCCCCCAACGGCCCCTCTCAAGAGGCAGTTATTCGCCAGGCATTAGCTAACGCTGGGGTGGCACCGTCTCAAATCGGCTATGTTGAACTCCACGGCACGGGTACTCCCTTGGGAGATCCAATTGAAGCAGAAGCATTGGCAGCTGTGCTAAATAGCGATCGCCCCCTTAATAGTCGCTGTGCTGTTGGCTCAGTCAAAACCAATATCGGTCATTTGGAAGCCGCAGCAGGTATTGCCGGTCTAATTAAGGTAGCATTGTCACTCCAGCATCGCCAGATTCCACCTAGCTTGCATTTTCAAACACCCAATCCTTATATCCCCTTAGATAAAATTCCCCTACGGGTGCAGCAGAGCCTAGAACCTTGGCCCTTGATTCCTGCCCCGGCTCTAGCTGGAGTGAGTTCCTTCGGTTTTGGCGGCACTAATGCTCACGCAATTTTACAGATGGCTCCCCAGTTGCCTCAAGAGCAGGAGGGCGAGAAAGATTTGCTCTCTCCCGCCTATCTTTTACCGATATCTACTCGCAGCCCAGAAGCCCTCAAATCTCTGGCACAAGCATACCAGGAGTTTTTAGTACCACCCGGTTTGGGTGCTACCCTACCGTTAGCGGATATTTGTTACACTGCCAGTCTTCAACGTAGTCATCACGACCACCGTCTCGCTCTGGTTTTTCGTAACCATCAGGAACTTACTCAATCCCTAACAGCATTTTTACAAGATGAAAATCGTGTTGGTGTGTCTTGCAGACACAAGCAAAGAAACCGTCATCAAAAGCTAGTTTTTGTCTTTTCCGGTCAAGGGTCGCAATGGTGGGCGATGGGGCGCGAGCTTTTGTCCTGTGAACCAGTGTTTAGAACCACGGTTGAACAATGTGACGACCTACTTTATCCTTTAGCTAACTGGTCGCTGATGGCAGAACTCACAGCTGATCAGTCAAACTCCCGCTTGGAGGAAACTGAAATTGCCCAACCAGCGATTTTTGCCCTACAAGTTGGTTTAGCTAACCTGTGGCGCTCGTGGGGAGTAGAGCCTAGTGCAGTCGTTGGTCATAGTTTAGGAGAAGTAGCAGCTGCTCATGTCGCTGGAGTTTTCAGCTTGAAAGATGCAATGCAGATTGTCTTTCATCGCAGCCGCTTAATGCAGCAAGGAAGCGGTCAAGGACGGATGGCAGTTGTATCATTGTCTGTGGAAAAATTGGAAAGTCTGCTCCCTGAGTATGTGGATCGTCTCTCTGTTGCTGCCATTAATAGTCCTAATTCCATAGTTTTATCAGGTGAGACAACAGTACTACAAGAAGTAACCCGTTCATTGGAACAGCGGCAGGTTTTCTGTAAGTTGTTACGGGTAAATAATGCTTTCCACAGCCCGCAAATGGAACCATACCAAGATGAACTGGCGCGATCGCTCCAGGATATCAATCCCCAAGCTGCCTCAATTCCGATTGTTTCCACAGTTACAGGTAAGACAGAACCAGGGCAGAATTTTGATGCCACCTATTGGACACGTAATATTCGAGAGCCAGTCTGTTTTGCGTCTGCTGTGGACGAACTGGTGCAAACCCAGCACAACCTATTTGTAGAACTCAGCCCCCATCCAGTTCTAGGTATGAACATATCCCAGTGTCTGCACGCTCGTTCTAAGAAGGAAATTGTGTTGCCTTCGTTGCGGCGTCAGGAAGGGGAGAAATTTGTCATGCTGGAATCTCTGGGTGTCCTTTATACTCAAGGCTACCCCATAGACTGGAGCCGACTTTATCCATCCAAAAATCGCTGTGTGTCCTTGCCTTCCTATCCCTGGCAGCGAGAGCGTTACTGGTTAGAACAAGATTATAGCCAGATTCCAAGACCGATTGTTGAGACTAGTAAGAGCGATCGCTATGTGCACCTGGCGGAGGCAAAAAATCCGGAAGACTTTTTGTTGACGACGAAGTCACCGTTGTGGTTGGACAGCAATCCCCACACAGGCGATCCCCAAACCTCGACTGTTGATGTTGAGCCAAAAGCAGCATTAAGTCTTAACCGCACTCAACTGTTAGCTGTGAAATCAAAACAACAGCGTACTCAGTTGTTGGAGACTTATATGAGCGCGCTATTTGGTCAAGTGACAGGTTTGTCTACCACTAATCTAGATTTGCAACAGCCTCTTTATCGTTTGGGATTCGACTCTTTAATGGCTATAGAATTGAGAAAAAAAATTGAGAAGGATTTAGATGTAGTTATACCCCTAGAAATTTTCGCTGGTCTTAATATTGCTCAGTGTGTAACGCAAATTCTTCTGCTAGTTGAGAGTAAAGCTAGCGATTCCACTTTTGATTCTACTAACGTTGCCACACATCTACAGCAACAGATGGCTCCAGCGAATCTGTGGATCACAAATCTACATTCAAATCCCAAAGCCCACTTACGTCTATTCTGCTTTCCTTATGCTGGAGCTGGAGCTTCAATTTTCAGTACCTGGGCAAAGGAGCTACCACCAGAAATAGAGGTTTGTCCAATTCAATTACCTGGACGAGAAAATAGACTGCAAGAAGCGCCATTTACTCGCCTGTCACCCCTGATTCAGGCATTAGTACCCCTGCTCAATCCCTATCTAGATTTTCCTTTTGCTTTGTTCGGTCACAGCTTGGGGGCGCTGATAGCCTTTGAACTAGCCCGTGAACTCCGCAGGCGAGATTTACCCTCTCCTGTGATGCTATTTATCTCTGGCAGCCGCGCACCTCAAATACTAGATACAGGTTTTCTCATTCATCGTTTTCCTGAACCTCTTTTTGTTGAGACATTACGTACAATTCGCGGTATACCTGAAAAAGTTTTACAAAATCAAGAACTGATGAAACTGCTTTTGCCAACTCTCAGAGCAGACTTTGCGATTTTAGAAACTTTTTTATATGCTAACGAAAAACCGCTTAATTATCCCATATGCGCTTTCGGAGGGATGCAAGACACCAAAGTAAGCAAAGATGAGCTTGCTGCTTGGAGCGAGCAGACTAATCAATTTAAGCTGAGTATGTTTCCTGGTGACCATTTCTTTTGTGAAAGCGATCGCAAGCTAGTGTTACAGGTCATAGCTCAAGAAATTCAGGAGTCTAACTTGAAAATAAAACAGACGGCAGAGGACAGTAGACGCGGAGCGGTTTCCGAAGGTACGGCTTCCGCAGGTAGGCAGAAGAAGTAAGATTTTACATTCCCTCATTGTGAGCAATTGCCCGTGGGAGTTTGTCTTGAAAATAGGGGCTACTAGGGGCTAGGAAAAGAGATTTTCTTACTACTGGGCTCTTTAAATAAGTAGCCGTTATGAACTCCGCAACCTACCCTTCGGGAAAACGGGTACCCTGGCGGGAAGCCGCTCCGCGTCTAAGTGACGGAGGGAGACCACCTTTCTGGAGGGCTGCTTCACCGCAATGGCTCCTCTGCCTCCTGCCTTTTACTCAGAACAACTATGGCTTTTATTGTTGCAACATCCACTGGTTTTCCCCCCAACTATTACTCTCAAGAAGCACTGGCTAATTTAGTGCGTAAGTACTGCTTGAGTATGGCTTTGGATTTTGATCTAAATACTATCGACCATATCTTTACCGATATCAAGATTAAGGGCCGTTACTTTGCACTGCCTCTTGAGTCTTTTTACGATCCTCCCACGATAGAAGAGAGTTCCAAAGCTGCAATCAAAGCAGCTGTAGATCTTAGTGAAACAACTGTGCGTAAATTGCTAGAGCAAACCAACCTTGACCCTAAAGAGGTATCACAAATGACCTCAGTGAGTATCACTACTACACTTCCTTCGTTAGATGCCCGGTTGATGAATCGGATTCCATTTTCTCCCAATTTAAAAAGAACACCTCTAGGTGGTGTAGGTTGTGTAGGTGGGGCGATCGGTCTATCTAGAGTTACAGATTACTTAAAGGGACATCCTCAAGAAGCAGCAATCCTTTTTGCCGTCGAACTCGCCTCCTTTTATTGGCAGGGTTCTCTACAAGGAGATTTGCGCTACATGATCGGCCATCTGTCAGAAGAACCACACTTATATAGTGAAATTATTACCACAATACTTACTGCTGCATCATTTGGTGATGGAGCAGCAGCTGTTTTGATGGTTGGTCGCGACCATCCGTTAGCCCAATCTGGACGACCTGAGGTGATTGGCACTCAGTCACATTTTATCCCCAATACCGAAGACGTTTTGGGGATGGATATTGTTGATACTGGCATTAGAAATATTTGGAAGCTTTCAGTAGTAGGTGAATTTACAAAAATTGGATTGCGCCAAGCCATCGATAGATTGCTTACTGAGTACGGTATATCAATTGACCAGATTTCTTACTGGATGGTTCATCCTGGAGCAATCCAGCCTCTGGAACAGGAGTTTGGTCTTGATGAGCCAGCGCTAAAGTTAAGTCGCAAAACCTTAGTGGAAGTAGGTAATCTTTCATCTCCCACAGTGCTCTGTGCGCTGGATACAACCATCTCCGAAGAAAAGCCTGCGCCGGGAGCTTATGGTTTGGTTATAGGTATTGGTCCTGGATTTTCTCAAGAAGTTGTTTTATTGCAATGGTGAGTGTTTAATTTTGATTTGCAATCATAGAACTTTGTAAAATTCGTCAATAATATTGCCTTTTGAGAGACATTAAGTGTGAGGATTTTAACTATTTTGTTCTAAATTACAATCATTAATTATGACTCATATGCATCATACAGTTGATTTTTCTGGAATACCTGTAGAAGTAAATGAAATAGTTCAATTTCTAAAACAAAATTTTCAAGTTAAGGAAATATGTCAAAAAGTTTTATATCAAAGAATTATTGAGACTGCTGCTTATGAGAAGGGTTTAACAGTTACTAAAGCTGAAGTTCAAGCTGAAGAAAATCATTTATATCGTGAAATGCATTTAAGCAAAAAATCAGACATTTATATTTGGCTAGCAAATCAAATAATAGATTTAGAAGATTGGGAAACTGGAATTCGTAATCGTCTCTTGGCTAAAAAATTGGCTAATCATTTATTTGCTTTGGGGGTTGAGATGTTTTTCAACTTAAATGCTAGTGATTTTGATCAAGCCTTAATTTATAAAATAGTTGTTCCTTCTGTGGAAATTGCTAAAGAAGTTTTATATCAAATTGAAGCAAAGCAAGTTAGTTTCTATGAAGCTGCTCACCTCTATGATATTGATGAAAGACGCAGACATCAGTTTGGTTATGAAGGAAAGATATATCGCTGGAACATAGAATCAACTATAGCAACAGTCTTATTTAGTGGAACGCCAGGACAGGTATTTGGACCACTTGCAGTCAAGGAAGGATATTCTCTTTTGATGGTTGAAGAGTTCATTCCGGCGGAATTAAATGCCCAAAGCTATCAAGATGTTTTAAATCATATCTTTCAGCAGTGGTTAGCAATGGAGCTAAACTATCTTCTCCACAGTGACAAAAAATAATTTCAAGTAGGTGAAACATTCGTCGCATATAAATTATTTTTATTTTGCTTGATTCTACTAAACAATCCTGATAGCTGAGGGACTGGTGCATCAATTCGACGACTCCTCAGTTATAATGCTGATTTGCGACAATAACTACAGATACGGTTAGTAAGGCACTTTCTCAAAACGCAGGTATTTGAGCAAAGGATGCAACCAATACAGGCTTGCTCTTAAAAAAGATATTATTACCAATGAATCGAAATTTTACCTAAGTTACTCCGTCACCTATTGAACTATTGGCAATTAATGACGGGGTTGAGTTAGATGAATTTGTCTAATTTCTATATGCAAAGGTAGATTAGCTTTTAATTTTGTCACCTAAAACCTCACGGGAGTGTGGAAGCCGTGCGTCTTTAGACCACGGAGGAAACACGACTCGGCTATTTTAATAGCCGTCACATGTGATATAAATTATCTTATGGAACAAGTACTGACATTGGTTTGCAAGCTTAACCCCACTCCTGAGCAAGTTGCCCAAATCGAGGCAACATTGAAGGCGTTTGCAGATGCTTGCAACTATGCCAACGAGCAGGTTAAACCCCAAATAACGAGCAAAACTACTATCCAAAATTTGGTTTATCAAGACTTGCGCTCATTGTTTGGACTGTCTGCTAATTTGGCAGTCAGGGCTTGTGCCAGAGTGGGGGCTAACCGCAAAACTGCCAAACAAAAAGGCAAGCCAGTTAAAGACTTTAAGCCAACTAGCGCCGACTACGACGCTAGAATTTTTGCTTTTAGGGAGAAAGACTGGACTGTTAGCCTTACTCTCTCCGAAAGTAGAGAACATATGAAATTGGATATTGGCAACTACCAGCGAGGCAAACTCAAAGGCAACAAACCAACATCGGCGCAGTTGTGTAAACATCGGGATGGCTCCTACTACATTCATATTCAAATCAAAGAAGAAGTTCGCGATCCACTCAAACCCACCAATGTTATTGGTGTAGATTTTGGGAGGCGGGACATTGCCGTAACCAGTAATGGCGATAAGTGGGACGGCAAACAGATAAAAGATGTTCGAGACAAGTTTGCCAGGGTAAGAACATCTCTCCAGCAAAAAGCCTCGAAAGGCACAAGGTCTGCTCGCCGTAGGGCAAGGCAGATTTTGCAACGGTTGTCGGGGAGAGAGAGAAGGTTTCAACAATGGCTTAACCATCAAATCAGTTACCGGATTATTCAACAAGCCAAATCCACAAGTGCAAGTGTTGCTATCGAAAACTTGACTGGGATTAGAGAGCATACCAACCAGCAACCAAGAAATAAGGTTGAGCGCAGACGGTCTAATTCTTGGTCGTTTTATCAATTGCGTTCTTTCCTTGAATACAAAGGTATCAACGAAGGAGTCGAGGTGATTGCAGTGCCACCTGCCTACACAAGCCAAACCTGCCACCAATGCTTGCACATTGGGTTGAGGTCTGATCAGCGCTTCAAGTGTGGTAACTGTGGATGGCATGGCGACGCTGATTTGAATGGCGCAAAAATGATTTCTTTATTGGGGCAGTCTGTTAGCCTGCCTGGAGGTTCGGGTTATTTGTGTTGTAAACGAGCGCACGGATAGCTCAGGGCTACTGAAAGCCCCGTCTCTTTAGAGCGGGGAAGCTTACAAGGACTAATTACAGGATGTGATAACGTACTGAAAATTGAAGAGCAAAGGATAAAATTAAGTAAGAAACCAGATAATTTAGCTTTTTTGAGAAGTGGGATGATGCTCTTAACATACTTACACAAGAAATAAATTAACAAATTCTGGTTATCCTTTGTGTGAATGATCTCACTTTTTATTTGTCGTCAACTCCAGTCTGACTTTGTTTCAAAGTCATCTCCACATAGACGAAGTTTGACCTCAGAGTTTAGTATTATAGAATTTTTGCTGGGTTTAATTTTAATTGAGAAATATCTGTGTAAGCTCTGTGAGAAGGGATACACAGTCATGTATTCTCCCTTCTCTGGTTAAGTCCTCTTTCTACACTTAGGCAAAGTGAGATGAGGAACCAAGACTATTGAATTTTGACAACCTTAATACCAATGCTATCAAATGGGAATGATTTCAGATACTAGGAGGGTATGTCGTAAAAACTTATTACATTACATACATAGGTACTAACGTGTTTTCTGTTTTTTACTTGACTTGCTTGAAGTCTTTGATTTACCTTTAGTTACCGCTAATTGAGCTTTTGAGGCATAGATTTTCGGCGGTCGGCATCGATCGCAGAATAATGGTCTTGAAGGATAGCAAGTGCGTTCTACCACTTTATTGCATCCTTTACACACAAAACGATAGACTCTCTGCTTAATGATGCGAACGTGAGCCTTGACAAAAACTTCCTTACTTTCCACTGTTTATTCCTTTCAAAGAAAACGAAATTGCTATGGCTGATTTATCTGAGATTCTTAGGTTACTCGAAGCAGAGCGAGATCGCTATGTCTTAGAAGCTGCTGATTTAGAGCGTCGTCTGTCTTTTATTCGGAATCAGATCCACGCATTAGAAGCTCTAATCCCAAAGTATGTTTTAGAAGAAAAAATTAATCATACCTACAAACGTCTGCCTGAATCTTCTATACAAGTGCTCTTGGAGGATAGAACTCACTCTGTTGAACAAGAGGAATTGGAAACTCTAGACCAAGAATTGGAAACTGAATCAGAATTTGAGCATAAGACAAATCCTTCATTAAGCACACCACAATCTACCTCAATCCCAAATACCGAACTGACTACCTCTACACAAGAAGAACCAGATATCTCTGACATTCCCAAGTTGAGTGTCCCCAGAAAACCTGGAACTCTGCCTCTATTGCGTGAATTCCAAGAATACTCCATACAAAATGCCATCTTAATTTTGATGCGCCGGCGACCGGATCTGCATTTTCATATTGACGCCATTGTACGTGATTTATATGGAAATAAATTAACACCAGAGCAGTTTAAGACTGCCAAAACGAATGTCGGAAAAATGCTTTCTACAGGAGTGCAAGCAGGATTATGGTATAGGGTATTGCATGCTCACGGTGTTTACACTTTGAAACATGAGAAGGGAGTTACAAGTAAACTGCTCAAACCGTTGAGGAAGAAATAATTGACTTATACAGTTTTGAGGTAACAGTAGCCATCATCCCTTCAAGCAAATCATCATATATTCATATTTGGATTTGGACGTAAAACTCATAAACTCAAGCAACACACAAAGGTACTTTAAAGTCTACAGTGTGGCTGAAATTGATATAAGCTTCTTACTAAATCAACCAGACTCAGCCACACTTGTTCAGTTGTTCTATGCTATCGAGAACTCATTTCA
>NZ_JAYKTT020000060.1:0-23508 GCF_038404745.2 Chlorogloeopsis sp. ULAP02
ATGAGTGCTACAGTCCATTTATCTATCAAAACGCTTTGCTTGCATACTGCCATGCTAAATTAAGCTTAAAGCCACAAAACAACTACTCCTTCTATGTCAGTTTCTGTGGAACATGGCTCAAATAAAGTACCACCACTAGAAAGTGGAGACAGACTCACCCGCTATGAATTTGAGCGTCGTTATCATGCTATGCCCCATGTTCAGAAAGCAGAATTAATAGAAGGAGTTGTTTACGTGCCATCTCCGTTACGTTTTAGAAGTCACGGACAACCTCACGGAAACTTGATTATTTGGTTGGGAACTTACAAAGTTTCTACCCCTGGAGTAGAGTTAGGTGACAATGCTACTGTACGCTTAGATTTAGACAATGAACCGCAGCCTGATGTTGTGCTGTTAATTGATGAAAAACTCGGAGGACAAGCGCATATTAGCGATGATGACTATATTGAAGGCGCACCAGAGTTAGTAGCAGAAGTGGCAGCAAGTAGTGCAGCGATTGACTTACATGATAAAAAACGTGCCTACCGCCGTAATGGTGTTCAAGAGTACATTGTCTGGCAGATTTTAGAAAATAAACTCGATTGGTTCAGCTTACAAAATGGCGAATATGTCCTACTAGAAGCTGATGCAGATGGTACGATCAAAAGTTGGGTATTTCCCGGTTTGTGGCTAGCTATGCCAGCACTGCTAGCAGGAGAGATGACAAAAGTGTTAGCAGTGCTGCAACAAGGGTTAAAGTCACAGGAACATAGCGAGTTTGTACAACATTTATCCGGGCAATCTCAATACTAACTCGCCTACCGAGATGTGATTCTGGAGTTTGGCTAACTTACGCTACTACCTTCTTGGAGTTGGGTAGAGGATTCATAAATACCCCAGTATTGAATATCTTGCTGTTTCAAGATTCCTTCAGCACGATGAATTTCATCATCACTGCCATTCACTATTACTAGATAGTCACCCATTTGTAGGCGATCGCTATAAACTCTAGCTCTTTCTTCGGGAATACCTAAACCAGCTAGCGCTTGCACCAAATTATTAGTTGCTGCCGCACCTACAGCTACACCTGCAATACTAGAAACTAATGCTACGCCAACAGAACCTGCTGCCAGCACTGCTCCAAGACCAGGAAGTGCTAGACTGCTAAGACCAACCAATATACTACCCCAAGTACTTGCCGTCAGAGCATCTCCAACTGCCCCTGTTGTATCTACATTTTGATTCCCAATGCGATCGCTCACCTGGGTATTGCCAAGCTCTTCGCCTTTGTCTACATCTTTGGCAATGATAGATACTTTGTCCATTGCCAAGCCTGAAGTTTTCAATTCATTGAGCGCTTGTTCTGCTGTTTGACGATTATTAAATACTCCAACAGCATATTTATGATTTTTATTAACCATGATTTCCTAAATTTTTAATGGCAAACTAATCTATATCAATTTAGTTTGCTAATAGTATTAATCTTCTTCTACTTCTAGATAGAACAAAATATCCGTCCAAGTATACAGTTTTTATTTCAGGACTTACGCACGAGTTATGGAATAATAAACCGCAGAGAACGCAGGGGAGGACACTGTGTTGCGGAGGTTCCCTCCGTTGTAGCAAGTGTCCGTGACACGGAGTCAAGAGGATTTGAGAGGGATTTTGCGTAAGTCCTATATTTTAATAATGATTAAAAATAATATTAATTGAGACATTTTAAAAACAAGGAGGAGTCAGAATTTGTGTGATTCTAAATCCTGCATAATTCCATACATTTTATTGGAATTTCCATATTAATTTAGTTATTGTATTTTTATGATTAAACCGCTTTGAAATTTGCTTATATCTAACGAAAGAGTGAAATTACTTTTAAGCAAGAAAGTGTTAATATATACAATTTTACTTGGTTGATACTCCAGCTAATGCAGCATCAACTTGTTGAAGTAGTGCTGTCGGTGTTGAATTATTCTCTAAAACTACATCTGCACGTTCTGCTTTTTTTGCTATCGGCATTTGACTTTTAATTCTTGCTCTTGCTTGCTCCAGTGTTAAATTATTGCGCTGCATTAATCTTTCGAGTTGCTGTTGTTCCGAACAAGATACTACCCAAATTTCTGTAGCTAGATCAGTCATTTGGGCTTCAAATAGTAAAGGCACAACCAATACTAATGTTTCTGCAGAAGATGCGGCAATTTCTTGGTAAAAGCGATCGCGAACATCAGGATGAATTAAACTTTCCACCCAATGCCGTTCTGCTGGATTGTTGAAAATAATTTCGCCCAGCTTTTGACGGTTAAGGCTACCATCTGAGAGTAAAATTTCTTGTCCGTAACGGCAAGCGATCGCATCGAGAATGGGCGAACCCACAGAAACAGCTTCTCTGGCATAAATATCTGCGTCTAAAATTGGCAAATGATAACCATCAGCCAAATAATTGGCGACAGTTGTTTTACCTGTGGCGATGCCTCCAGTTAAACCGATGATTCTTTTAGTCATTAGTCATTAGTCATTTGTCATTGATGATTGGATAGTAGGGGAGGCAGCGCGTTGCGGAGCCAGTGCGCCCTTGCGGGTTTCCCGCGTTGTAGCACCTGGCGTCACCTGGCGTCGGGTTCCCCCGGTTGTAGCGACTGCCGTGCGGGTTGATTTAGATATTTCGTCATCCTAGAGAGATTGTTGTTAAAACCCGCCCGTACAGTAGTTAGTAGTTAGTAGTTAGTAACTTGCTTGTCTATTCCTCCCCTTGTCTCCTTGTCTCCCTGCTCCCCTGCTCCCATGCACCCCTGTTCCCTGTGTTCCCTTTCATTCTCAAATTATGAGTTTGCAGCCCATTTAACAAGTGCTTGGGTTAATCCTTCTAATGTGTATTCTTCTGCTTCTACATCCACACGTCCAAATAAGGAACAACAAGTTTTAGAAGTTTGCGGGCCGATAGAAGCAATACAAACTCCTTCCAAATAACTTGCTAGCGTAGATGACTGATTTTCTACTGAGGTGTGAGAAAACGTCTTTTCTACCAACTGGCAAAAAAATTGCACAGTTTTAGAACTAGCAAAGGTAATAACATCAACTTTTTTATTTTGCAAGGCAACTTCTGCTGAGGTAGGGATGCTACTTGGGCAACAAGATTGATATGCTGCTACTTCTGTTACCTCTGCACCTTTAGCAGTTAATTCTTTAACTAAAACTTCCCGTCCACCACTTTCGACTCTAGGAAATAAAATCTTTTTATCTGCAAGTTCTTCTGGAAAATTTTCTACCAAAGAGTCAGCTACAAAGTTGGGTGGAATAAAGTCTGGTTGCAAACAGCGTTGTCTGAGGCTTTGGGCTGTTTTTTCGCCAACAACAGCAATTTTTATTCCTGCTAAGGCACGAACATCTTTATCTTGTGCCATTAGTCTTTCCAAGAAATAGTCTACAGCATTGCTAGAAGTGAGAATCAACCAGTCAAACTCAGATAGTTGGGCGATCGCGCCATCCAAAGCTTCCCAACTCGAAGGTGAGCCAATTTCCAAAGCAGGCATTTCAACAACATCTGCACCTGCTGTTAACAAAAGTTCCGTAAATAAACTCGATTGTCCCGCCGAACGTGTCACTAAAATTGTTTTACCACTAAGCGGGAGAGAAGAGGAGGGTGAGAAGTTAGTTGGCATAGTGTCCACAGGTGCAAAGCTTTGACTGGGAAAAATCCTCTTAGTTTATATTCTCAGGTTCAAAGTGTCTTCGTAACCCTACCACCTCTCCAATCACCATTACCACTGGCGAGAGTGGCACACCTGATACTTTCTGCACAATTGTTTCTAATGTACCTATCCAAATTTTTTGTCGCTCAGTGCCTGCCCAACGAATTATGGCAATGGGTGTATGTAGCGATCGCCCATGTTGCAACAACTGCCGGATAATTTCAGCTAAATTCTGCCCTCCCATCAAAATAACCAGTGTTTCTAAGTGTGACAACGCTTGCCAATCTAAAGCATTAGGCTCGTGAGCACTAAAAACGGCAAAACAACGACTTAGAACCGGATCTGTGAGGGGAATACCTACTAGCAATGGTGCTGCTAGAGCAGAGGAAATTCCCGGTACGACTTCAAACTCACAACCGGCCGCTTGTAATGCTTCTATTTCAGCGATAGATCGACCAAAGATAAACGGATCGCCAGATTTGAGCCGGATAACTTGTTTTCCTTGCTGACAATACTTCACCAGTAACTTGTTAATTTCAGCTTGAGGCGTGCTGGGTTTGCCTCCACGTTTGCCTACGTCCAACTTCAGACAATCAAGTGGTACCAAACGCAATAATTCCGCATCCACTAAGGCATCGTAAACTAATACCTGAGCGATCGCCAAAAGATTATAAGCTCGCACCGTCAGGTATGCCTCATCTCCTAGCCCCGCACCCACAAGGTAAACTTTGCCTTTTTGATTTGTCATATCTACACCAGCTTGATACTGTTTTCCCACCGTGTTCTGTACGGTTTGGATAAGAAACTAAATTTGGTAAATTTTTCTCCAACCTGTTGATTGCGATCACAGTAACTGGAAGTATTTGGGCTATATACTTCAGTAACATCGCATAAGTAAAGTCATGCAGTTATTATCACAAGAATGAGAAGTCTTGGTTAGACAAACCGAGACTTCTTTTTGCGTTGATATTGATAAGGAATATTTATTGAAAGTAAGGGTAGTTAGTGGCTTAACAAAATTTATAAAATTGATTAAGTTGTGTTGATTTTCCGCGATATATTCTCAATTAAACAACGATTTTTCTTGATTTGAGAGCTTGACGAAAATTACCCAATTTTGATACCCTGAGAAGTGATAAATAGGGTGGTATAATTTTGCCAATTTTCAGAATAACTCAGTTAAGAGTAGAGTTTCCTACACCCTTTTCATACTGAAGACATCTGTTGTAACACTCGTTGAATTTGTTGAGCTTTTTCGGGTTGACGTTGTGCTTGAAATAAATCGCTAGCTTTTTGCAGGATAGCGATCGCTTCTTGGGGTTTTTGTTGCTGCATGAAAGCTTGAGCTAGACGTAAATATGCATCGACTTTTTTAGGAGCGCGTTCAATCACCTCTTGATATTCGGAAATAGCTGCCTCAACTTTATCTTGCTGCATTAAAGAATCACCCAACAGCAAGTGAATCACATCATTAGTAGAGTTGATCGAAATGACTCGGCGAAAAGCCGCTTCTGCACCAAGGTAATCTTTTTGCTGATATAGATTGATGCCCTTTTGAAAGTAGTTGGAAGTAATAAGAGTCTTCCAGGAAAAATAACCAAGAATAGCGATACTACAAATGACCGCAACAACAGCAATAATAGAAGGTAGTTGGAAGCTTTCTAGCATAGAGTCATTTGATTTTAGATTTTGGATTTTGGATTGACTCCACAGATGTTTCTGGAGGCTTGCAGCATTAAATGAAGTATCGGACAAAAAAATAGGACTTACGCAAAATCCCTGTCAAATCCTCTTGACTCCGTGTCACGGACACTTGCTACAACGGAGGGAACCTCCGCAACACAGTGTCCTCCCCTGCGTCCCCTGCGGTTTATTATTTCATAACTCGTGCGTAAGTCTTAGTTTTAAAAGCTATTGCCCAAATTAAAAAATTAAGATCTATTTTAAGCCAACAGACAAGCAGTGGGGAAGATTAGGTATTCGAGGAAAAAAAGCTTCCAAATAAATTGGTAAAAACGGGCGATCGCACTTTTATCTTGTAAATCCACTTTCCGAGTCCGCCACCACATTACGCCCAAAGCTAGCAAATGAGTAATTACTAAAAACTCAAAATTAACTTCAGCCAGACGCAGCACTCCAACTAAGATCATTCCTGCATAACACAAAGTCAATACCCAAAGAGCAAGTTTAAACACTGTGTGTTTACCAAGTTTGATGGTGAAAGTAGTGATATTGTATTGCAAATCGCCTTCCATATCAGGGATGTCTTTAAAGATAGCGATCGCAAAAGTAAAAACCAAAATAAACAGAGTCAGTACCCAAACTGCCGCTGGAATCAATCGATTTTGTTCTAACACCCAATTGAAATGTAGAAATAGTCCTAAATTAACAATAGCTCCTCGAACTGAAAAAATACATAGCGCAGCCCAAAAAGGAAATCTTTTCAAGCGAATTGGAGGTAAAGAATATGCTGTGCCAATTGCTAGGCTAATTGCTACCATCCCGAACAAAAAAGGGCCGCTGATCCATGCTAAAACTAACGCCAAGATACAGGTAGCACCTACAATCAATTGACCTGTTCGCCGAGAAAATTCTCCAGAAGCAAGTGGCAAATGGGGTTTATTGATTTTGTCAATGGCCACATCTTCTAGTTGATTTAAACCCACAATGTATATATTACCAGCCAAACAGGCAAGCCAGGCTCCTAAAACAGGAAACAAAGAATTGGGAATAGAGAACTGAGAATCACTACCATTGCTAACAGCAACTGCAATTAAATACAAACCTAAAACGCTTAAACTCGTGCCAATAATCGTGTGTGGACGAGAAAATTTCCACAAAGCATAAAACCAATTACCCACCACACCTGATTGTGAAACTTCACTCATAATTTATTTCCACACAACAACCCAAACCGAATCAAGCCACGCTCATATCCGCGACTCATCAATCCTAAAGACAGCGCCCCAACAATCGTATTCCAACCTGATCGCAGCAAACCAAAAATAGCTTTCCAACTCAATGCCGAATCAATCACCATATTCCAAAACGGTGCCACTGCTTTTGACCAATCGGCAGTGTGGATATTTTGCAACCCAATTTGATGAGCGATCGCTTCATACTCTGGCAAAGAAATTACATAAGGCAAACAGTACACCTGATAAATTTTCGCCAAGTGCTGCTGTTCATCTGCTGTCAGTGGTGAATCATCTATCGGTCGATGGCACCAAGTCACCATAATCAACTTGCCACCAGGTTTGAGCACACGATAACACTCCTGCATAAACTTGACTTTATCCGGCATATGCTCGCCACTTTCCAATGCCCAGACTAAATCAAAAGAATTATCAGCAAAGGGCATAGCTTGAGCATCTGCGACTTGAAAATTAGTCCTACTACTTAACCCAAACTCTTCAGCACGTTCCCTTGCTCTTGCCGCTTGCACGGGACTCAAAGTTATACCAGTCGCATGGGCATGAAATTTTGCAGCCAAATAAAGAGAACTGCCACCGATTCCACAACCTACATCCAAAATATTTTCAGCCTGTCGCACATCTGCCCACTGAAGGATTTCTTCAATTAAGTCAATTTGTGCCTGACGGGGGTCTTTTTTTTGCGTGCCATCTGCACCATAGTAACCATGATGCATATGCTCGCCCCATATCTCTTCCCACAAACCGGAAGAAGCATCATAAAATTGCTGAATTTGCTTGTATAATATTGCGCTCATGAAAAAAGCCGTGTTAAGACGAAGCAGAATTCAAATACACTACTGGTAGGCTACCATGTGTGTTTTTAATTAATTAAGGTGTTTTTACAACCAGGGAGGATAAAACTTATCCGCAATCCCTGGGTTAGTTTGTTTTTTACCTTGATATGACTGTTTCTCGGACGATTTGCTTGGGCTTTTTAGCAGTCATTACTGTAGGAACTATCCTGCTAATGATGCCTTTTTCTACCAGTAGCGGTATGTGGAATGACCCGATTGTGGCATTATTCACCGCTACCTCCGCAGTTTGTGTAACTGGATTAGCAGTAGTTGATACTGGTACTGATTTTTCCTTTTGGGGCCAGTTGTTAATTTTGCTACTGGCACAAATTGGTGGTTTGGGTTACATGACAACCACAACCTTTCTGATTTTGTTAATTGGACGTAAATTTGATCTGCGACAAAAAGTTGCTATTCAACAAGCTTTAGACCGTCCGGGAATGAGTGGCAGTACCCAAATTATTCGCTCCATCATTGCCACTACTATGATTTTTGAAATCACTGGCATTTTTTTACTGCTACCAGCTTTTGTTCCTGACTATGGCTGGAGGCAAGGACTGTGGCTTTCAATTTTCCATAGCGTTAATGCATGGAATAATGCAGGTTTTAGTTTGTTTAAAGATAGCTTGATTGGTTATCAGTCTTCAGTTTTAGTAGTTTTTACAATCACCGGATTAATTATTTTTGGTGGCATTGGTTATCAAGTGATTTTAGAAACTTATGTTTGGTTACGCGATCGCATTTTGCAAAAAAAAGAAAAACTACTAGTTTTTTCATTAGATTTTAAAGTTGCAACCAGTACAACTGTTGTACTTTTAGTTTTGGGAACAATAGCCTTTTTCTTCGTAGAATTAAGAAATCCACAAACTTTTGGAAATCTCAGTTTTACTGAGAAATTATTAGTTGCTTGGTTTCAATCTGTTACTCCCAGAACCGCCGGATTTAACACTATTGACATCGGCAAAATGACCAATGCAGGTCTATTTATTACAATTGCACTCATGTTTATTGGTGCAAGCCCTGGCGGTACTGGAGGTGGTATTAAAACAACTACTTTTAGAGTGTTAACAAGTTGTACGCAATCAATATTGCAGGGGAAAGAAGAAGTTATATTGTATGAGCGGAAAGTAGCGCTATCTTTGATTTTGAAAGCTGTTGGTGTATTGTTTGGTTCTGTAACAACAGTGATTATCGCCACAACTTTAATTGCCTTTACAGATCCAAAGTTTGAATTTATTCAAGTTTTGTTTGAAGTGATGTCAGCCTTCGCAACTGTTGGACTTTCTACCGGAATTACTGGCAGTGTCTCTACAGCAGCAAAGCTAATATTAATTGTCACAATGTATATTGGTAGAGTTGGTGTTTTACTGCTGATGTCAGCTGTTCTGGGAGATCCGCGCCCCAGTAGAGTTCATTATCCAGAAGAAAACTTACTTGTGGGATAGTGGTTATTAGTAGGGACGGATTTATTTTAGATTTCTTATGAACTTGAGAGATTGCTATTAAATTCCGCCCATACTAATGATTGGTGATTGGTAATGGAAAATTTCTGATGTTCTAGCTGAAGTGATCAGAACTATCAAAAAATAATTATATATAACTACCAAGAATTTATAATATATAAAATATTAGGCAATAAAATGCTTTTTAAATGACTCTATATCATTTGAATTTTGTCCAAGAAACAGGGAGCGATCGCAAAGGTAACAACAGTGAATTTGTCATCATTAGGTTTTTTTCGTAGTCTGCGTAAAGACAATCATCAATTTGCGGTGATTGGTTTAGGTCGTTTTGGTCGTTCTGTTTGCTCAACACTTCACAAATTAGGCTATCAAGTGTTAGCAACAGACATTGATGAAAAGCGTGTATCTGATGCATTGACAGAGCAAATGGTTGGTCATGCTTTGCAACTAGATTCAACTGAACCTGCTGCCCTTAAGGAAGCAGGAATGTTTGAATTCGATACTGTCATCGTCGCCATTGGAAATTACATTCAAGAAAGTATCATTACAACCCTCAATGTCAAGGAGGGAGGTGTGCCTCATGTAGTAGCAAAGGCTTCTAGTGAAGTTCACCGCAAGCTGTTACTGCGAGTGGGAGCAGATCATGTTGTTTTTCCTGAATTTGAGGCAGGATGTGCCTTGGCGCGATCGCTTACCAAACCATCAATATTAGAAAGATTTGACCTCGATCCTGATCATAGTATTGTAGAGCTGATTGTGCCTGACGAATTTCATGGCAGAACTATTGCCGAGCTACAACTTCGCAATCGCTATGGTTTAAATTTACTTGCGGTTAGTCATGATGGCAAATTTCAAATCAACCCCAATCCCAATCAATACCTTGAGCGTGGTTCAGCGATTGTAGTTATTGGTTGCAACAAAGATATTAATCGCTTGCCGATTTAAAGTTAATAGCTAAATGGCTAAGAACTAGACTTGCGAAATAAACTATCCAGTGAGGAAAGGGAACAGCGTTGGGGGAACGGGGAGCAGAGAACAGAAATTTTCACACTTTAGTTGTGAACTATATCCCCAGTCCCCAATCCCTAATCACTAATCCCCAGTTCCCCTTAGAGGAAATAGCAGTGGAGCAAGAGAGAAGGGTGCATCCTCAGGATCGGCTTTTTCTTGTGTAGAAGTTTCTGGTTGACTAGGTGTCTGTTGTGGATTAAACAAAACAGGCACATTACTGGAGTGAGCTGGTGCTTGGGCGGGAGAAGTTTGACTAACTTGAGGTTGTTTTTGTCCTTGCATTTGAGCAATTTTTTGTATTAACTGCTCAACTTTATTAACTTGTTCTGTATTACCTTGTTCCCGGTATTGGTGACGTGCGCGTTTAAAAGCACCATTAGCTTTTTTAAACTCGCCTTGATTGTACCAAGTTACTCCCAAGTTATAGTAAGCCTCAGCATTTTTGGGAAGGCTACGAATAGCCTCTTGGTAAGTAGCAACCGCATCAGAAGTTTGACCTTGGAGAACCAGAAGACTACCCATGTTATTGTAAGCTAGAGCATTTTTAGGATTGAGCTTTATAGCTTGGCGATAAGCAGCGATCGCTTCTTCCATTTGTCCTTGTTCTTGTAAGACAATCGCTAAATTAAAATAAGCATCGGCATTGGTAGAATCTAAATTCACTGCCTGTTGATAGGCAGCGATCGCTTCTTCCATTTGTCCTTTTTGATATAAAGCTAAACCCAAATTATATTGAGCCGATGCCATTGTGGGATTAATTACCAAAGCTTGGCGGTAAGCAGTTATTGCCGCTTCAGATTGTCCCTGTTTGTGCAAAGCCAAGCCTAAATTATAATGTGTATCACCAACATTGGGATTGAGCCTAATTGCCTCTGCATACTCTTGCACTGCTGGCTCCAGGCGATTTTGCTCCAACATAATATTGCCCAGGTAATTGTGTGCCAAAGCAATGTTGGGATCTAGCTGTAAAGCTTGACGAAAAGCAGATTCTGCACCCTGTAAATTTTTGCGGTTATAGCGCATCACTCCCTGCTGAAAGTAGCTAGCAGCTTCTAAATTCTGAGATACAACATTAACCTTCTCTGCCAGCACCTTACTTGCTGATAATTCAGTAATTATCGGTGATATCAACACTAAAAAAACAGAAGAGCAGAATAAAACTGCTTTGTTCACTCCGGATAAACGCTGAAACCTATATAAAAAACTATACATATTGACAAACCTGAACTGATGGCTAGATACTCATACAGTCAGGTTACCCAGTACTTAATTTAAAATTTAAAATTTGAAATTAAAAAGTTAACAACGTAGTCCCTCATTTTTGATTAATTTTCTATTCTTTACCAGATACGTAACCATTTCTCCCTTACCCTTGATTTTCATCAGTCCTCGCGACTCAACTGTATAGCTATTTTTCACCTGCTCATAAGTCGTTTCTGTAATCTGAATACAACCTGGAAGTCCGTGAGATTCCATCCGACTAGCAATGTTAACAGTGTCGTCCCAAAGGTCATAGATAAATTTCTTGATCCCAATAACTCCAGCAACAACCGGACCAGTATTAATACCAATGCGGATATTGCAGTTACAATTAGTTTCTACATTAAATTGGCTAATTGCCTGTTGCATATCTAAAGCCATTTCTACAATTGCTTGTGCATGATCTGCTCGTGGATTGGGCAAACCGCCAACAACCATGTAAGCATCGCCAATAGTTTTGATTTTCTCTAAACCGTGTTGCTCTGCTAGTTGGTCGAAAGCCGAGAAAATTCGATTGAGCAATTTTACTAATTCATTAGGAGAGATACGGTTGGAAAGTTCGGTGAAACCAACAATATCAGCAAATCAAACAGAAACTTCCGCATTGACAAGAACGCTGTTTCGGTTAACGTGAGCTTTCAAAGATACGCACAACCTGACGCCCACTTAAAACTGGAAGAGTAGATCCCATGACTAGGCTGTAACCTCGACTTGACGAGCTATAGTCAGGTGAGCGATCGCTCCTCTGTAGCTCAGTGTTGGTAAACTCTCGGTAACGGTGAACTTGTGCGGTTGCAAATCAGTTTTGTAATATACCAAAATCTTTTGCCAGTGCGTTCCAAGCGAATTGTTATGCCGCCGCAACTGTCAACAAATTCAATAGACCTCATCATGCGTCCCAATATCAAGCAGCACAATAACTTCGTCATCTGATTCAGTATCCTGCTCGATTGAGAAAACGATGCGACAGTCATAGCCGCAAGAACAAGACTGGAGACCATCGAGTTTACCACTCACTTTGTGAGTACCCAAGTTAGGAGCAAACACGTCTGCTTCCATCTGCTGAAGGTGTCTTCAATACGTTTTTGAAGGTCAGCATTACGCTTCACAAATTTGCGGAATGCTCGCTTAAATTTTGGCGTTAAAACCAGAGATCTCATCTCATACTTCTGTGTCATCCAGAGATTGACGCAGTTCTGTAATTACACTCTAGGCTGATTGAGATGGGAATTTACCTGTACGGAAATCAGCTAAACTTTGTTGAGCATCCGTAGCAATTTCTGCTCTACGGCTTTGATGGTGACGATTTTGTAAAATTTTAATGAGCATTTCTTGTTGCTCGTAGGGTAATTGCAAAGCGCTTTCCAGCACTTGGTCAAGGGTACTCATAGTCGCAGCTGCTTGTAGGACTGAATAAATTGTAACGCTTACCCTTAAAGTACTAAAACAGGCTTACCTGAATCTCGAAAGCTTGTTCGACCACATTGTTAGCTGGCGTTAACTATCTCGCAATAACTGGTCATACTCTGCATGAGTTCCGATCCAGAACCAGGCAATATCATCATTTTCTTCTACCGCTAGGGCGCGGTAGTGGATTCCGATTCGTACTGACCAAAAAGAGCCAACTTTTTTGAAGTGTAGTGATGGATACCGAGGATCTTGTTTAAGCAATTCATAGCACCGATCAGCCAGATCTTGAATCTCATCTGGTAACTGTCGATAGTGATACCAAAAATCAGGAGTTGCACGATATCTCAAAGATCAGTACAACGTCCTTCACGCAAATGTTGCAGTGCGCGTTGAGCCAAATTATCGAGCCGACCTGCTGCGACATCTTCCTCAAACTGCCGATCCCATACTTCTGCATCAAATTCAGCAAACCAGACTCGGAAATCGGCAAGCTCTTCCGCTGATAGTTGACTGATAGCATGTTCGATTTCTTGCAAATTACTCATAAGCTTGAAAGAAGTTTACAGATGGCTTACCGTTCTCATGATAACCCTCAGTAGCCAAACTCATTTGGTAATCTCTCGGTAACGGCTCAAATCAGTGGCAGCAGACAAGCTCGAACTTCCGCCGATATCCTCTGTACAGTCGCACCAACGCAGTGTTAGCTGGCTCGGACAGAACACAGACATTTGCTGGCTCAGAAGCGTAAAATAGTAAGGGTAGCGAGAACTGTAGCCATGAGTGTTGTTGTCCCTGACGAAATTTTAACCGCAACTCGCATGACTGAGGCTGAAATGCGTCAAGAAATCGCTGTCATGCTCTTTCAGCGAGAAAAGCTTACCCTTGCCCAAGCCAGCCGATTCACAGGAATGCACCGCGTAGCATTTCAGCATCTACTTGCTAGCCGTCACATCCCAGTACATTACGGGGTGGAAGATTTGGAACAGGACATTCAAAACCTGCGGGAGATGGGCAGATTGTGATTATTGTCAGTGACACATCACCCATCAACAACCTTGCTGCAATAAATCATCTCCATCTCCTTCATCAACTATACGGAACGGTTCTTATTCCCGAAGCCGTTTATCAAGAACTCACTGACCCCAATTTTCCTGTTGCAGGTGCGACTGAAGTACAAACCTTTGACTGGATTCAAACTCGTGTTGTTAGCGATCGCACACTTGTCGAAGCCCTGAGCAATGAACTTGATATCGCAGAAGCAGAAGCGATCGCCCTAGCAGTCGAGATCCAAGCCGATCAAGTTCTAATTGATGAACGCCGAGGGCGGCTAATAGCAACTAAGCTGAACCTCCGATATACAGGAATTTTGGGGATCTTAGTTGAAGCGAAGAGCCAAAGCTTAATTGCTGAGGTCAAACCTTTATTGGATGCATTGGTCAATGAGGCTGGATTTTGGGTTGCAGAACCTTTATACAACAGTGTTTTACAGCTTGTTAATGAAATTAGATGCACTCTGATTTTTTGGGCTAACAGATAAGCTTTGAGAATGTCTTACAGACAAGATAGAGTCAGCTAACGGTGAAGTTGTGCGGCGGGAAATAACCTTCGCAGCGCACCAAGATTTTTCAACAGTCCGCTCCAAGCGAATTGTTATACGGCTGTCACTGACAATAAAGCAGCAAACGACACACGAAGCATTGGGTAATTAGATTTGAATCGGACTATTCCAGTTACCTATCCCAACCACCCATGAAACTGACAAGGCTCTATTGTTAGCAACTGTGAGAGTAGTAAGAATATCATTCGTTTGTTTAGCCATCGCAATGCCTGCACCGGATGGAGCAAAACCTGCTGGACTAATGGGAACCGGACCATTCCATTCTTCTGTTCCTACCACCCATGAAACTGACAAAGCACCATCATTTCCAACTGTAAGTGCTGTAAGAATATTATTTGTTTGCTTCACTACAGCAATTCGAGCACCCGGTGGAGCAAAAAGATCAATAGGCAGAGCACACGATATACTTTGTCGTCCGACAGCAGAGAAACATGCACCGTCATCAGGCTCAAAGACAATATAGTCGGCTTCATTGATAATCAAATGCTCTTTAGTACGCGTTAGGCAAAGGCTACTTGGTATCTTTTCATTCCACAATTGTTGCTTCAGGCAAAATCAACATCGCATCGCCAAAAGAATAAAAGCGATATTGAGAAGCGATCGCCTGCTGATAGATATTTAACAACCGTTGTCTACCAATTAAAGCACTCACTAACATTAGCAAACTCGAACGTGGTAAGTGAAAATTGGTAATTAACCCCTCAACTATCCGCCATTTGTATCCCGGATAAATAAATAAATCAGTCTTACCGCAAAATGGTTGTAGCTCTCCGGAGATTGCAGCACCTTCCAAAGAACGGACTACCGTTGTACCTACAGCAATAATTCGACCGCCAGCAGCTTGAGTAGCGCGAATTTGCTCTACAGTTGTAGCAGGTACTTCAATCCATTCTTCATGCATCTTGTGAGTAGTGACATCCTCTACTTCCACAGGGCGAAATGTTCCTACCCCCACATGCAATGTCACAAAAGCTTGACTAATCCCTTTTTGCCGTAACCGCTCTAGTAATTCTGGAGTAAAGTGCAGTCCGGCAGTAGGAGCAGCGATCGCTCCCGGAGATTTGGCATAAACTGTCTGATATTGTTCGTCTTCGGCATTGGTTTGAGTAATGTAAGGTGGCAAAGGAACTTCACCAAACACATCCAACAATTGCACCAAAGAAATTTCCTTTGGCAAATCAAATTGTAGTAAACGTCCCCCAGTCGCCTCATCAGTTTCAAGAACAGTCGCAGTAAGTTGAGAATACACGGGGAATTGTTCTCTCTCCGTGTCTTCCCCCACTCCCTTCGCCTCAAAAATAATTTTCGAGCCGCGCTTAAAGCGTTTACCTGGTTTAACTAAAGCTAACCAGCAGTTATGTTGCCGTTCCTCCAACAACAACACTTCCACCTCTGCCCCAGTGGATTTTCGCCCATACAACCGCGCCGAAAGAACTCGTGTATCATTCATTACTAGTAAATCTCCGGCTTGGAGTAAATCTGGTAAATCGCGGAAAATATAATGTAAGGGATCTGTGTTTTTACCTGTACTCAGAGAATTTACGACTAATAGTTTAGAACTATCTCTGGGAAAAGCCGGATTTTGAGCAATTAGTTCGTTCGGCAATTCATAATCATAAGCAGCTAAGGAACAGTCTAAAGAAGAACTTTCTGTTGTCGGGTGAGAATTCAAATTTAAATTAGTTTCCGGTAGTTTTTGCTGCATTTATATTTAGATCTGGTTAAAAAACGATTGCAGTTGTGCTTTCTAAAAGAACTCTAAAGGATTGCAAAAGATATTGATCCCTGGACTTTAAGATGGTTACTATTAAGTACCACGTAAGCACCTATATGAATATTGGGTAAAACTCCCCATCTAAAAACGGGGGCTTTTACCCTAGCGGTTTGTATACCCCTCTACCAATAATAGAAATGTAGGATTGGCTTTGATCCCAAGCACCAAGATGGAATACTTGTATTATCTGGCAAATGCCAGCCTCACTCTTCGGGTTATTCAGTACTTGCACGCTAAACCCCAAATACCTGTATCCTTCGTCACCGTAATTCATCAAATCGATGGTTGGGTGGTTAGGATCAAACTCAGAAATCAGTTATCACCTCAAGAAGATGGCGACATTAAAGCTTTCCTAAATGAATTAGGAATTAGCTATGAGCCGCCAATGAGGGTACAGATGGCTCTATGGAGTTTGGAAGCAGGACAGTGTCCCGTTGATGTGATGCGTCGTTACCAAGTAGCTATTGTTTCTCATGGTAATCCAGAAAAAGAAGAAATAGAGGCTTTCCGACAACAGTTTGTCAGGGGATTGGGTTACTGTCCAGAAACTTTGGCGTAAAAGTTTTGAATTTTGTTTGCTGATTATTACAAATGAATAATTGGTAATTTTATTGGTAATGGGAATTTTATATCCATTACCAATATCCGTTTGCCACTTCAAAAGCAGCACAAATATATTCTTGTAGGATTAATTTGTATTCTTCTATAGAAGCATTGGCTAAAGTTGTGTCCATAACTTCAACTGTAGGAGATTGTTTTGAGATGTGCTGACAGTAGACAATAGCAACATCAAATTGGCAGAGGTAATCTGCCTTATCTGGATATTTAGCTAAAAACATCTGTGCCGTGCGCCAAAGCTTGAGTTGTTTTGATGGGGCGATCGCACATCTTCCTCCTGCATCCCAATTGCCCGAACTGCGAGTTTTCACCTCCACAAATGCCAATTTGGGAGAAGGAGTGGTAGAAGACGCGGAGAATCTATCAAATACATTCCCCATGTCCTCTTCATCTACTCCATCATGTTTGGCAATAATATCAATTTCTCCCCAACGACACCGCCAACGACGATGGAGAATTACCCAGCCTTGAGATTGTAACCATTGTGCAACTAGATCTTCTCCTGCGTTACCGATATCGAGATAATTATAAGGAGGATAGTTTGCCATTGACTAAAAGTACGATGATTTCAAGGTTAAGCGATCGAATTTGGACAAGCATACTCAATGTATTGCTTTTGATAGTGATTTTCATCACAGCAACTGTAGCTTTCCCTGAAGGTGCTGTGGCAGTAAACTATAACAACCGAACTCTCATTGAAGAAGATTTCTCAAATCAGGACTTAACAGATTCGAGTTTTGATCATGCTACTCTCCGCAAAAGCAACTTCAGTCACTCTAATTTACGTGGCGTTAGATTCTTTTCGTCAAATTTGGCTTCAGTAGATTTTACCGGAGCTGATTTGAGCTATGCCGATTTAGAATCAGCTCGTATGACCAAAGCTAATTTAACTGACGCTATCTTAGAAGGTGCTTTTATTACTGGTACCATGTTTGATGGTGCGATTATTGACGGGGCAGATTTTACTGATACATACGTGCGTGAGGATACGCTAAATAAATTATGCAAGGTGGCTAAAGGCACAAATCCAGTGACAGGGCGTAATACCCGTGATACTTTAATGTGTCCGTAGTGCTCCTTTGGGAAGTCAAAAGTTAAAAGTCAAAAGCTAAAAGTACTTTTGATTTTTAATTAGCGACATATTATAAGCTAGTATCGACCACAGATGGACACAGATAAACACAGATAAATCATCCGTGTGCATCTCGTGGTTTATCTGTGGTTGTTATCATCATCAAATTGGATTTTGGTATCAATCTATAACGTAGATTAATTTCTCAAAGCCCTGATGAACCTTTGCAAACCCCTAAATACACTGGGTTTTCTTGCAGGTACAGTTGCGACAGTTTCTCCTTCTGGTGTTTGTGCTTGCCCGGCAAGAATTATATCTAACTCGTCACCAGAGGGTTTTTGCGCCAATTCAGCAACTTTTTGATAGTCACCCTCATTTTGTACCCATACTTCCCATACTCCCGGATAGCAGCGGAACAATGCCGCTTCTTCAAATATAGGACGCAGGTAATAACAAGATTCAATCGTATTAGTAAAACGCTCGCGAATTTGTCTGGCGGCGTAACCAATACCGATTTTGCCAGCATCTTCTAGAAAGGGATTTAACATCACAAAGGGGCGATCGCCAATTTCTTCACAAATCTTTTCTAACTGCGGCACTTCCACAGAGGTGGGAGCAATAAATAAAAATATTTCATCTTCTGGCTGAATTTTGGACTGAATAGAAGCAGCCCTGCCAGTACCAATGTCAGTAATTTTAAAAGGCACATCTGTCCAATCGCGGCGAGCCAGCCCAGCACTACCAGCATCGGCAAAGAGAATCTTGAGCTTATCGCCGTATTGTTCAAAAGTTGGTAAAAGTTGTTGTGCTACTGGCATCAGTTTGAGTTCTGGAAATAGTAACTCTATTTGTAATCGTGTATATCCATCTGCTATTGCTGCTTGTGTAGCCTCACGGGCTTGAGCGATCGCATCTTCAAGAGTTTTTGGAAGTTCAGTCATCTTAAAAATTTTTTGGAATGGAATTGTCAGTAGTTAGTAGGGGCGGGTTTTGCTGATTAACTTTTGGTTACTACCGATAACTTATCTTCTAAACCTGCACGGTAGTTACTACAACGCGCTTAACCCGCAAGGGCGCGCTGCCTTCCGTACAGTAGTTGGTTGTTTACCACGAACCACTATCTACCAACCACTAACTAATCACAACCAATTCTACAGGTGAAAGGCGCTGTAAAACCTGCTTCAACACCATTGCTACCCAATCCACATCGTCTGTGGTTGTATCTCGTCCTAATGTCAAGCGAACACCTGCCAATGCAGCTTTCTCAGAGTAACCCATTGCTAAGAGTATGGGACTGGGATTGAGTTTACCACTATTACAAGCTGCTCCAGCGCTGATACCGATACCAGCGCGGTTCAACTCCCGCACTAAGCTTCTGCCATTAATTTTTTCTCCATCTGTGTGTTCCAAACAGAAGCTAACATGATGAGGCAAACGTTGAACCAAATCACCTGTAGGCTTTAAACCAGGAATATCAGCTAATAGAGAAAAAAGGCGATCGCGTAACTTTGTTAATCGAGGTGTTTCTATCGAAATTTCTTGCGCTGCCAATTCTGCTGCTACACCAAATCCAGTAATAATAGGTACTGCTTGTGTACCCGAACGCAATCGCATTTCTTGCCCACCCCCACCCAACAAGGGTACTAACTCTACACCCGGACATATATACAGCGCCCCTACACCTTGCGGCCCGTAAATTTTATGACTAGATAAACTCAATAAATCTACTGGCAATTTTTGTACATCGATGGGTAAACGTCCTGCCAATTGCACTGCATCTGTATGAAATAATACACCTACACTGCGAGCAATATTTCCTAGTTCTGCGATCGGTTGCAATGTGCCTACTTCACTTTGCCCGTAAATTATTGACACTAACACAGTGTTATCCTGTAACGCCGCCTTTAAATCCAGAGGATTAACTCTACCCTTGCCATCTACTCCCAAGCGCGTCACTTGCCAACCCCACTGTTCTAATACTCGCGCTGGTTCGGTAATTGCAGAATGCTCAACGCTAGAAATAATTATATGTTGGGGTTCGCTATACAAGCGGGCAACACCCATAATTGCCAGATTGTCTGCTTCCGTGCCTCCAGAAGTAAAAACAATAGATTCAGCAGGTGCATTGATTAATCCAGCAACCTGCATTCTTGCTTGTTCTAATGCTGTTGCTGCCCGTTGTCCCCACTCGTGCAAGCTAGAGGGATTGCCCCAATGTTGAGTCATGGCTACTTGCATCGCCGCGATCGCTTCTGGGCGAGTGGGAGTAGTAGCACTGTAATCTAAATAAATTTGCATAGATTCTCCAGTAAACACACGCTTGCACGGGCTGCATTTGTTTTCAGCATCTATAGTTAATTATTTCCTAATTCAGGATTATCTCTGCACAGTTTTATGTTTATCTTTATTTTCTTCTGAGGTTAATAACTTTATTTATTGGGAATCATAAATATGTTAATTAATTACACTTTTACCAAATTAACGTGTTTAATTTCTCTATCCGATGGAGTTTTTATTCTGTTGTTCTACTAATAATTTCCCTTACTGCTTGTCAACAAAATAAGTCTTCCAATCAGTCTCCAGAAAGATTACCACAAGACTATGTCATTCAAGTCTATTTCAATCAAAATTCAATATCTTCCTACAAAGATCCGTACCGACACTTTCATCGTCAGGGAGACAATTTAGAACAGCTAGTTATAAATACAATTAATCAGGCAAATTCTACTGTTGATCTAGCCGTAATGGAGTTGAGGCTGCCCGAAGTAGCTCAAGCATTAAAGCGTGCTAAAGAGCGTGGAATTAAAGTTAGGGTTATGCTTGACAATAAATACAACAAAACTGTTGAGGAATATACAAAAGAAGAAATTAGTAGAATGAGCAGCCACGACCGAAGAGCTTATGAAGAATTAAAACGATATCCTGCTGATGCTCTGGCTATTTTACGCCAAAGTGGAATTGAAATTAAAGATGATACATCTGCTGGCGCGACTAAAGGTAGTGGACTTATGCACCATAAATTTTTAGTAGCCGATGGAAAGACCACGATTATAACCAGTGGCAACTTTACGACATCCGACTTTCATGGTGATTTTAACAATTTTGACAGCCGGGGTAATGCTAATAACATGATTGTCATTCTCGATCATGCTCCTGTTGCCAAAACTTTTACTGAAGAATTTAACTATATGTGGCAAGGATTATTCAAATCTCGTAAACCCAAAAGATATCCTGTCACAATTCCAGTTGGTACGGGAACAATTACAGTTAACTTTTCTCCAGCTCGTCGTCAAGATAATTTAGCCACAACTAGCAACGGTATCATTGCTTCTTATATGCAGCAAGCTCAACAGAGCATACACGTTGCTGTATTTGTTTTTTCTGACCAAAAAATCAGCGACACTCTTAGCAGAGTATACGACAAAGGAGTAAAAGACATCAAACTGCTGATAGATCCAGATTTTTTCGGACAACCCTATTCAAAAGCATATGATGCTCTGGGAGTTTGTCCACGTCCTGGCAAGAAAAATTATTCCATCAAAGTTAATCCGTGGAAAAATCCGATCGCCACAGTTGGTTTTCCGATCGCACCAACTGGAGATAGGGGAGTCCATAGTAAAATGGCAATCCTAGATGGAGAGCTAGTCATTACTGGTAGCCACAATTGGTCAAATTCTGGAAATTACCTAAACGACGAAACTCTGATATTCATACACAATCCCATCGTTGCCGCCCATTACGAACGCGAATTTAGCCGTCTTTATCAAACAGCACAAGTGGGTTTAGCTACTCTACCCCGCGCCCAAAAGTGCCAAGCACAATTTTTACCCCAAACTAAAAGCGAATCAGAATCTTTACCTACCGAGAATTAGAGTTCCCACCCATCTACCATCTCACCTAAAAATAGGGACTAGTACTCCACCACATTAATTTTGACAAGTTGTAGGTGTATAGATCCCCGACTTTTTTAAAAAAGTCGGGGATCTATAACCTCTCTGTGTGGAATACCCTACCCCATTTATTCGGCTATCACACTTTTGAGTTTTTTAAAAATATCGTTAAATTTATTTACATAAAGTTACAAAAATTAAGACAGGGAGTTAGATTATGATGGCTATCTTAATTGCGTTGTTTGTTGTCGCTTGGGTTGCAGCTTCTGTAATTGGTACTCAGGCTTATTTTCTGGGAGAGCAGAGAAAACCAATCCATGAGCGTAACTGGCGTTCCGAATCTTTTGAAAAATTGGCTAAATCCGTCACTGGCAAGGATACAGACTACAGCGATCGCACTCCTGCTTATGGAATGGATGCCTATGCGAGCAATACGCTACCTAACTAGAGTCATGGGATGCGTTAGCGATCGCCTCACGCCTCATCCTCACCAAAATTTATATAGAATCAACCTCAAATAAAACCCAGTGTTCTGTAAAACTGGGTTTTTCATTCAGAAAAGCTGTTCTGATAGCGACACCTTTTTCTAGGGTGTTGGATTTTGGGGAAGGTATTGTCATTTATAGGTGGAAGGCTTACTTCAACTCTAATTTTTCATGCTTACTAACATCAGCAGGTTTGCCAGTTATAGCTCCCTTCACCAAGCTGATCGTATTTGCTACTATGCTTGAAGGTGAATCCCAATACTCAGCCTTTTCTACGTTCACCTTAAGCAAAGCAATATCAGGCTCATCTAGCCCTTTTGGAAACCAAGCCTGAAGTTGTGGTTGCCACATTTCCTCTAACTTTTGGCGATCGCGTATCAATTCTGTTGTACCAGATAAAGAGACGTAAGATTGTTTATTGGGTGCAGCATAACTGACATTAACTTGATGGTTGCGATTAATTTCAACTACCTTGTAGGAACTAGCATAAGTGAAAAACCAGACATCGCCATCAAATTCTACTTCGCGATTGGTAGCCATAGGACGGCTATGTAATGTTCCATCCTCATTAACAGTTGTCAACATTGCATAGTCGATGTCTTTAATCAGATCTCGCAATTTCTTCAAGTTTTCGCTGTTATTTGCATGAGAGTTAGTCATAAATAGTCATCCTTTTTTGGTTTGCTATTGGAATAAATTTCAATGGCAACTCAAAGGAGGATGCGAACTGCACTTCACCTCGCACCCACAAGCAGCACTGATTATTCTTTCCCTCACACTAACGTTCTGCCTAGTAAATAACCTGAGTCTATAGTTAGGTTTTCGAGCAAATCACTGTATTTTTGTCAAAAATATCGAAAACCGCTTAGTTTTTTAACAAGAAATCAAATACACGCAGACAAAATTATCTGCGTGCATCTATGCTTATAGATATAGTTAAAAAGGAAGATATCAGAAAAACTTGCAAATATTCCAGTGCTTATAATTTCAATATTCTTAGCGCAACTAAAGCAATTTATTTCATTGCTCTCCAGGTTTGATTTTAAAAGATAGGATAACTCACATCTTTGGCTAAAAACATTATAATTCTCCTCGAATCTTACGCCTAATAATTTCCATCTGTTCTTGCATTTCTGCATCGGTCATCGGCGCAGGATACTTTGGAGAATTAGGATCGCGTTTGCTCATAAGAAAACGTAGAGCTTCGATATCATCACGGTTTTCGATGACATAAGCTCTTAGTTCTGTAAAGCTCATTTGTTCATAATTCGGGGTCATTGAGAAACTCCCATTCTCCATTAGGGTAAACAATAACTTGAATATCATCCCCAGCTAGGATGTAAACTTCTCCAGTTTTGTCATCAAATCGAAATAGTTTAATATCCTTATACAGGTTAGATAGCATTTGACAAACCCGGACGCAAGCGAAGGCTTGTTCTACTGTTGGTAAAATAATTCTCCTCCTCACTACTT
>NZ_JAYKTT020000061.1:0-143195 GCF_038404745.2 Chlorogloeopsis sp. ULAP02
CAAAATCAACTATCATAAAAGATTGCAGCCCCGATTTAGCGTTAGTGGAAAAGCCAGAAATTTATTTTAATAGTGCAATAGGGTTTAAGCAGGCGTTGTTAGGTGCGTTGTGATATTAAACTTGGTAGAAAAATATCAAGCGCGATCGCAGCAAGCAGTTGATGCATTGTTACAACATCTGTGTTCAGCTATGTCAATTTAATGAAATAATGAGTTGTGTATAAAAGTTTTTGCCTAAAAATGAGAGTTAAGCGTCGTTAATTTGACTATCCGTGAATGTGTGGCTTGAAAGAGTGCGATGTCCGAGATTGGTACTTATTTGAGTTAGTTATTAAGTGTTGCGATCGGTGGCGTCAGTGCTTTGTTGGCAAATTGTACTTTCGCCCAAATTATTCCGGATGAGACGCTACCTGCTAATTCTATCTGCAATGTCGCCATTCATCTCATCGCCAAGTCTGCTACATCTGTTATGTCTTACAGTGCTTCTTCATCGAATTGCACAAGCCTCTGAAGTGGATGGAATACTATTAAATATCTACCCTTTTGAAACCCACAATCGTTTATGTTCTCTGCTACTCTCAAAACTAGACTCTCATCACCTCTAAAAATTGGTAATTTTGAGGTGAATAGTCGGGTTTTGCAGTCGCCTTTATCGGGAGTGACTGACTTAGTATTTCGTCGTCTGGTGCGTCGCTACGCATCTGAATCAATGATGTATACAGAGATGGTGAGCGCTACAGAGTTACACCACCTTAAGCAGATGCCGAAAATCATGGAAGTAGACTCTAATGAACGACCGATAAGCATTCAGTTGTTTGACTGTCGTCCTGATTTTTTAGCTGAAGCAGCACAAAAAGCGGTAGCAGAAGGTGCAGATACAATTGATATCAATATGGGCTGTCCAGTCAATAAAATTACAAAAAAAGGTGGCGGTTCTTCACTGTTGCGTCAACCAGAGGTTGCTGAGGCAATAGTGCGAGAAGTGGTAAAAGCAACAGATGTACCTATAACTGTTAAAACTCGGATTGGTTGGGATGATGAGGAAATTACTATCCTCGATTTTGCCAAACGGATGCAAGATGCGGGAGCGCAGATGATTACAGTCCACGCTCGCACCCGCGCCCAAGGTTACAATGGTAACGCTCGCTGGGAATGGATTGGTCGTGTTAAAGAAGTGCTTTTGATTCCAGTAATTGCCAACGGTGATATTTTCTCGGTGGAATCGGCGGTGCAGTGTTTAGAGCAAACTGGTGCTGATGGTGTAATGTGTTCTCGTGGCACTTTGGGTTATCCGTATTTAGTGGGTGAAATTGACTACTTTCTTAAAACTGGGGCAAAGCTACCACCACCAACGCCAATTCAGCGCTTGGAATGTGCTAAAGAACACTTACAAGCGTTATGGGAATACAAAGGCGATCGCGGTATTCGTCAAGCTCGCAAACACATGGCTTGGTACGCCAAAGGCTTTGTGGGTGCAGCAGAGTTGCGAGGACAGTTGACTTTAGTGGAAACTGTGCAGCAGGGTATAGATTTAATGGATCGAGCGATTGAGCAGATGTGAATGTATAGGAGTGCCAGTAATAATTGATAGCAACACCCCAAGTGTAAAACTCACACACCAAAGAACTTTTAACCCTATCCCCTGTCCCCTGTCACCGGCTATACCTGTCTGATTGCCCTGGGCAGCAAAGTGAGCTAAAACACTAATACTATGTTGGAAGTGGCATAAAAATTGAAAACACAAAAAGATTTTGGGCATTACCAGCAATCGTGGATGATCCGTTTTTGTATAACTATCCTGCTATTAGGGCAAGTATGGTTGCATTTGCTTCAGGGAAAGACATGCCACCGCCAAATTCTCGAACATGCGATCGCAGTTGGGCCAGCCTCTATCTTACCTGTACTGTTGGTCAATGGTTTTGCAGGCATGATTTTTACCATTCAGACTGCTAGAGAGTTGGTAAGATTTGATGCAGTCAGTACAGTGGGAGGAGCTTTTGCTTTAGCATTCTGCCGAGAATTAGCACCCATCTTAACCGCTAGTATTATTGCAGGACAAGTTGGTTCTGCTTTTGCTGCCGAACTCGGTGAGATGCGCGTCACAGAGCAGATAGATGCACTACATATGCTTAAAACTGATCCGATCGATTATTTAGTGTTGCCAAGGGTAATTGCCTGTAGTTTAATGCTACCAATCTTAACAATCATAGGTTTAGTAGTAGGTATTGCTGGTGGTGTTTTTGCCGCTGAACAGTTTTACCAAATACTTCCAGAGGTATTTTTAGAATCAGTTAGAAATTTTTTAGTAATACCAGATGTATTGATAGTTTTATTTAAGGGACTAATTTTTGGCTTAATGATTGCTGTGGTTGGTTGTAGTTGGGGAATAACTACTATCGGTGGAGCAAAACAGGTAGGAGAATCAGCTACAGCAGCAGTTGTCACAACTTGGGTGTTAATTTTTATAGTTGATTTTTTCCTCTCTTTGCTGCTATATGAAAAGCCAAGTTTCTAGAAGTAGAAGTCAAGAATTAGGGGTGTAAGGGGATAAGGGTATAGGGGTGTAAGGGAACCCCATAAATAAATTTAGGGGCTTGAAACAAGGACGCCGTATTTCTCGTACTACGTATCTCGAAATACATCTTCTTTTCTTCTCCATGCTTAAAAGCAGGGGCTTGTATCCTTTTCTTCGGGGCTAATCGCTTTACACCCCTACAACGCCACATGCTTTATGCCGGGAAACCCGTCCACCGCAGTGGCTCCCCTGCACCCCTACACCCGCCCCGAAGGGGGTTGGTCAGAGGGCAGAAGGGTTCAGGACTTACACACGAGTTATGAATAATAAACCGCTCCAGGCGCAGAGGAAATGGAGGAAAGAGGATTTGAGAGGGATTTTGCGTAAGTTCTAAAAATTCATGTGTATCGTGATTAACTGTTGCGTCTAGTGAGAGCAGCAATTGCCATCGCTAGTTCAGATGGATCGACAGGCTTAGTGAGATGTCTTTGAAAACCTGCCGAGATGACTTTTTGATAGTTAGCTTCTCCTGCAAAGGCTGTAAGAGCGATCGCTGGTAATTTTTTTGGTGAGGCTGCTTCCAAAGCTCTAACTTGTCGAATCAGCATATAGCCATCGGTTTCAGGCATAGCAATATCACTTAACAGTAAGTCTGGCTGGATTTGGGCGATCGCTAATAGTGCTTCTGTTGCCGAAGCAACTCCATGAACTTCAACGCCATACTGCTCAAGAATTAAGACTAGTAAATTCAGAGTATCAACATCATCATCCACAACTACCACCCGCAATCCTTGAAGATTAGCAGAAGTTTCGGGCAAAGAGTTCTCTTCACTAGTTTGAGAGACATCGTTTATTAGAGGTAGTGTGACTGTAAAGGTTGCTCCTAGTCCTTCTCCTAAACTCGCTACTTGGATAGAGCCACCGTGGAGTTCGACAATATGGCGGACAATTGCTAATCCCAATCCTAGTCCACCAAACTTTCTTGTCGTCGCCTCACCTGCTTGTCGAAAACGTTCAAATACGTAGGGCAAAAAGTCAGGACTAATGCCTTTGCCGGTATCAGTAACGGTGATTTGGGCATAGTTAGCGATCAGGGATTGGGGATCGGGGATTGGGTACTGGGTATTGGATACACAATCGTCATGCAGCTCTTCTCTCCTAGTCTTTTTGTCCCCTTGTCCCCTTGTCCTTTTCCTAGTCCCTATCCCCAACCTTACCTCTACTTGCCCACCATTGGGAGTAAACTTAATTGCATTTGAGAGTAAATTCCAAACAACTTGCTGCAAGCGGTTCGGATCGCCCTCGACTTTGCCTACTCCAGAATCAAAGTGTGTATAAATTTGAATTGATTTGGCTTCAGCAGCCAGACGCACCGTTTCCAATGCTGACTCAATTGTGGAAACTAAATCAACCGCACAGATATTTAAACTCAGCTTACCGCGCAAAATCCGCGAGACATCGAGTAAATCGTCAATCAAGCGTGTTTGTAATTTAGCATTACGCTCAATAGTTTCTAGTGCTTGAGTGGTTTTTGCCACATCCAACTTACGGGTAAGGAGGAGTTTCGACCAACCTAGAATAGGATTAAGTGGGGAGCGTAGTTCGTGGGAAACAATTGCGAGAAAATCGTCTTTGATCCGGTTGGCTGCTTCGGCTTCAGCACGGGCTGCCTGTTCTAGTTGCAGCAAGTGATCGCGTTCAGCTTCTGCTTGTTTGCGATCGGTAATATCGAGCGCACAGGCGAAACCCTGTTCTGAAGTGTCCTCAAATAATGCAGCAACAATAGCCACAAACACACTACTGCCATCTTTGCGAAAGAATTCTTTTTCAAACGCACTACAAACCCCGTACAACTTCAGTTCTTCAACCGCTTGTTCAGTCCGCTCTACGTGTTCTGGAGGAGTCATTTCTTGCCAATCTAGCTTGCCTGCCAATAAATCCTCCTGGGCGTAACCAACCATCTGGAGAAAGGCATCATTGGCTTGTGTGATGTTGCCGCTCAAGTCATAGAAAAATACACCCATAATATTGGAGTCAACAATCCGCCGAAATCGAGCTTCGCTAGCTTTTAAGGCTATTTCTGCCCGCTTGCGAGCGGTGATATCAACATTAATGCCGAGCATCTTTAAGGGCTTGCCGTCGTCATCATCAAACACTCTCGCTCTGCCATGCAGCCAGTGAACGCTGCCATCTTTCCAAATTACGCGCCAGTCGGTGAAAAACTCGCCTGTTTGCAGCGCACGTCGCATATCTGCTTCTGCGTTGGCTAAATCATCGGGGTGTACCCATTTCGCCCACTCTTCATAAGTACCGCCAAATTCACCAGGCTCTAAACCATAGATTGCTTCTAGCTCTTTCGACCAGGTGTTAACATTGGTTTGGATATTCCACTCAAAACTACCCGCTTTTGCCGCCGCTTGAGCCAAATCGAGCCATTCTTGCTTTTGACGCAATGCTGCTTCTATCTGTTTGCGTTCGGTGACATCAATGAACGCTCCAATTGCGCCTCTAACGGCACCAGAATCATCCCGTAATGGTACAGCTTTGCCGTAAATTGATCGCACATCATCTTGACTGAAAACAAATTCAAATTCTCCTTCAATCTCTTCTCCGGTGCGAGCGGCTTGTTGCATCGGTAACTCAGTCACTGGAATGTCTTGACCATTCTTTTGAATCTTGAACTTAAAGGGATATTCTCCACCAGCTGGAGTAGCTGTTATGACTGAGCTTGGAGGTAACCGCATCAATTTGTAGGCAGCTAGGTTTGCAGTCATGTGATGACATTGGGGATCGCTTGCAATCCAAACAGCAGCCGGAACTGTTTCCATAAAAGTTTCAAGTTCTTCAGCCCGTGCTTTGGCGATCGCTTCACTCTGTCGCAATGCCTTTTCTGCTTGCTTGCGGTAAGTAATATCACTACAAACTCCAACCCACTCACGAATTTTGCCGTCTTCTGTCGCAACAGGCACACCCCTAGCAGAAAAATAACGATAAATACCGTCTGCACCACGAATTCGGTATTCATTGTCATAAATACTTTTTGTCTGAACTGCGTGAGTCCAAATCCGGGCGGTTCGTTCCCGATCATCTGGGTGCAATGCTTCTAACCAACCCCAACTTTTGACTTGTGCTTGAGTTTGCCCTGTATAAGCTCTCCAATCTGGCATATCAACTACCTGTCCATCAGGCTGAGTTGTCCATACCATTTGGGAAGTTGCAACTACTAAAGAGCGATACCGCTCTCCACTTTCTCGCAAAGCAACTTCTACTTGCTTATGTTTAGTGATATCAGTCAACATTGCGATCGCGCCTGAAAATTCACCTTGGGTATCTAGCACAGCGCTAGTAGAGAGAATTGTCCAAAGTTCAGACTTATCTTGGTGGCGCAAACGCAAGTCAAACTGCTGTTTAGCCTCTTGAACACTTTGCCTTTGTTGCTCTAGCCATTGCTCAACTTCAATTCGAGCTTGATGATCCATAAACTCGAAAATTGAACAGCCAAGCATTTGTTCAACACTGTAGCCAAGCATTTGGGCTAGCCGTTGGTTCACATATTCTGTCTTTCCCTCACTGTCAAATATCCAGATGCCTTCATTAGCTGTCTCAAACAGGCGACGATAGCTTACTTGTAATTTTGCTAGCTCTGCTTCTGATTTTTGCTTGGCGTTACGTAGTTGTGAAATTAACCAGCTAATTAATAATGCTACCAAGCTGAATATAACTAGCTGTAAGAGTTCATCTCCACTGTACAGTAACAGAGAGTAGAAAGGTGGTAAAAAAAAGTAGTTGTTGACGAAAACAGCTAATACCGTAGCTACCAAACTGGTAGCAAAGCCGCCATACCAGCTGCTAAAGGCAATGGCAGCACAAAAAAGTAGCGAAACTTCTAGCCGCAGCAGTTGTTCTAGCAACAAGCCCAGTAGCAGCGCTGATAAGACTGACAAAATAGAAAAACTGTAACGCTGCAACTGATAGAACTGGACCTTTAACATACTGCTTTGTATTCCTGGCAGTAACTTATGTCTAATTAAGACACAAATTCTTATTTTACAGTCAATTTAGGTTAAGTTATATGAAATTCTGTACTTTACATTTTGATGACTTTCAAAGCTCTAAAACTTTTATCTGCACAACCACTAATAAATCCACCCATAGTTTGAATTGTTTGCAGATATTCTAAAGCAGGTTGGCTAATAGCTTCTCCAGGCATTAATACAGGAATTCCTGGCGGATAAGGACAGACTATTTCTGCACAAATGCGCCCCGTAGTTTCTTGGATAGGTAATGTTTCTGTTTTGGCGAAGAAAGCTTCTCGTGGTGAAATATGCACAGTATTCCCCATATTAATAAAATCATCCCATAAAATGTAGGGCAAATTGAAGTCTGTCAAAGCTGTGTTCAAGCCGAGGGAGTTAGGAGGCAAACTCATTTGGGCAAGACTAGTAAATGCCTCAACCAACTGCTCAATATCTTGTTGTGTATTGCCAAGGCTAATAATAAAAGTGAGATGTTTTTGGGAAGCAAATTCTGCCGTAACAGCGAAGTGTTGATCGAGAATTTCTTCGGCAGCAAAGCCAGTTAAACCGAAGCCAGAAACAGTGACTGTTAATCGCGTTTTGTCTAAAGCAAGAAAATTTGACCTTATCCCCAGCCCCTCTCCTTGAAAGGAGAGGGGTGCCGCAGGCGGGGTGAGGTTAAAAACTGATAATCCTGGTATTTGCTCAATCCGGCTTCTTGCTTCATCTGCTAGTTGCAATGTGTGAGACATGAATTGTTGACCGTACAGTGCCATTTGCTGACGTGCCGCATCGAGGGAAGCCAGGAGTAAATAACTAGGACTGGTAGACTGTACTAATTGCAATGCTTTACTAATGCGATCGCTCTCTATCCTCGTTCCTTGAAGATGTAGCATTGAGGCTTGGGTAAAAGCACCCAGGGTTTTGTGAATCGATTGTACGGTTAAGTCAGCACCTGCGGCTAAGGCTGGAGTGGGTAGTTCGCAATGAAAGGCGAAATGTGCGCCGTGGGCTTCGTCTACCAGTAACGGAATATTGTATTGGTGAGTAATATTCGCGATCACGCTGATATCTCCACAGACGCCGTAATAGGTGGGATAAACCATCATCACAGCTTTGGCATCGGGATGTTGTTCTAGGGCTGCTGCTACAGCATCGGGAGTTATGCTGTGGGCAATATCTAAAACCGAGTCATATTCTGGATTAATAAAAATTGGCATCGCGCCAGAGAGAATTAATCCGGCGATCGCTGAAGAATGAACATTGCGCGGCAAGATAATTTTATCGCCAGCACCACAAGTCGCCAGAATTGCCGCCTCCACTCCACAGGTAGAACCATTGACTAAAAACCATGTCTGTTCTGCACCAAAGGCTTGCGCTGCCAGTTGTTGTGCTTGTTGGATCACACCACTAGCAGCAAACAGATTATCTAACTCTGTTAATTCCGGTAAATCGAGACGAAAGATAGATTTACCGAAAACATCAGCTATTTTTTGGGAAATGCCTTGTCCCCGCTTGTGTCCAGGAGTGTAAAAATGTGCGTGAGGACGTTCAGCACAAGCTTTTAAAGTATCTAATAAAGGTGTTTGATTTTGATCGAGCATTTGGATGTAGCCATTTTGGGAGATGGCAACATAGTTGCCTGTCATTTAGGTTGGTAAAGTCGAATAATTTTACTACGCTGATCATGATTTATCCCACACCAGATCCTTTACCAAACGAGCCACAAATTCCCGATCCTGAACCAACTCTACCACGTCCTGAACCGACACCAGGGCCAACTAATCCCCCACAACCGATACCCAGCCCTGTTCCTGAACCCATACCAGGGCCTGTTCCTGAACCAGTTCCCGGTACTATTCCTCAAACAGTTCCAGCACCAATTCCCCAAACAATTCCCAATCCTGTGTGATATCCTCCCGGCGCTTATCCACTGCTGAACCCCCAAAAGCTAAAATGAATTTCGTCTAGTTTGCACTCAAAATCCAAAATTAAAAATGCTAAGAGCCGGGATTGTCGGACTTCCCAACGTTGGAAAATCTACGTTATTCAACGCCTTGGTTGCTAATGCTAAAGCAGAGGCTGCTAACTTTCCTTTTTGTACGATTGAACCGAATGTTGGCGTTGTTGCAGTGCCAGACGAGCGGTTAAATATTTTAGGCAAGATTTCCAATTCGGCACAAATTGTCCCGGCGCGTGTTGAGTTCGTGGATATTGCCGGGTTGGTTAAAGGCGCAAGCAAAGGAGAGGGGCTGGGTAACCAATTTTTGTCTCATATCCGGGAAGTTGATGCGATCGTGCATGTAGTGCGTTGTTTTGAAAATGATGACATTATTCACGTCGCTGGTTCGGTCGAGCCAGCGCGTGATATTGAAATCATTAATTTGGAGCTTGTTTTAGCAGATTTAGCACAACTAGAGCGGCGAATAGAACGCACCCGCAAGCAAGCTCGTGCTAGCAAAGAAGCACAATTTGAATTGACGGTACTGGAAAAATTAGCTGCGGCATTAAACGAAGGGCGATCAGTGCGGCAAGTTAGTCTACCAGAAGAAGAAGCTGCGGTGATTCAACCACTAGGATTGTTGACTTCTAAGCCCATAATTTATGCTGCTAATGTTTCTGAAGATGACTTGGCAACTGGTAATGAATATGTAGAACAAGTGCGGCAAATTGCAGGATCAGAAAATGCTCAAGTGGTTGTTGTTTCTGCCCAAGTAGAATCAGAATTAATTGAAATACCAGAGGAAGAAAGAGGTGAGTTTCTTGCTTCTTTGGGTGTAGAAGAAGGCGGTTTAAAATCTTTAATTCGTGCTACTTACACATTATTAGGATTGCGTACTTATTTCACTTCTGGAGAGAAAGAAACTCGTGCTTGGACAATTACAGCTGGGATGTTAGCGCCACAGGCTGCGGGAGTGATTCACAGTGATTTTGAACGCGGATTTATTCGAGCAGAGACTGTAGCTTACGATGATTTAGTTACGGCTGGTTCGATGAATGCTGCGAAGGAAAAAGGATTAGTTCGCAGTGAAGGTAAAGATTACATTGTTAAGGAAGGCGATGTGATGTTATTCCGATTTAATGTGTAGAGCAACCGCAATTACACTAAATTTTTCAGCAATATATTTTTCTCGACACTCCTGAAAAAGGGGTGTTTTTTTGTAAGAATATCCGCTTGTAATTCGAGCAATACAAGGATACTTAAAAATGATGGGAAAATGATGGGATGGCTGTTTAGGGACTTGTTAAAAAATTTGAGCGTTCAGCAAAAAAGGTTTCACGGGATTTTATAAAAAGTAGTAGTGAAGAGATAGGTTTATTATTTGATACAAAACTTTATCCATTAGCTGACAAGCTCGATTATATAGCTCAACAACGTATTGATTACCAATTGGAAAACTAACGATCGCTCAAATACCTCTAAAGCTGATGATTGTAATTTAGAGCGAAAGGAAATCAACACATGGATACCATCACGTTCTATCGAGAAATTGTCAAGCAGGTAATTAGTGATTATGCCAAACTGCGCCCATCCCACGGCAACATACGCTTAGATGTCATCTTTGACGAAATGCGCGATCGCTCTGCTCTGGTGCAAGTTGGTTGGGATAGAAAGCGGCATATGCATGGCAACCTGATTTATATGGTTATAGAGAACGGGAAAGTAATAATTGAGTACGATGGCATGGAATATGGAATTACTCAGGACTTAGTTAAAAAAGGTATCCCTGAGAGTGACATTGTGCTAGCTTTTCTTTCGGATTCTCAGCCTGTTTCCATAGCTAAAAAATGGGAAGATATCGAAATATTAGTGTCCCTAGTCCAACTTGTTTTCTTCTGCCCTCTGCCCGGTTGGTGAGCGTAGTCGAAGTGCTGCCCTCTTAATACTATTCCTCCCGACTCTAGTTTTCCCTCCCGAAAGGCTAGTTTCAAAATACTCTCATAGGTAGTAGAGCGGATATTTTTTGTTTGCGACCATATTTTCTAATTTAGATAAATAAATTTAGTTAAGTTGTTTATTTCCTAGCTTAGGTGAAATGCTACCTATGCTTAGGTTGCATTTTAAGATGAAAGACCAAGAGAAGACAAAAGACCAACTGATTGCTGAGTTAGTAGCATTACGCCAAGAGGTTGGTGTTCTTAAAGCTTTACAAATCCAAAATCAGCAGACTGAAAAAGCACTGCGAGAAAGTAATGATCGCTTTCGCTTATTAGTTGAGAACGTTCAGGACTATGCCATTTTTACACTAGACTCCAACGGCTACATAGATAGTTGGAATATTGGAGCCGAAAATATTTTAGGTTATCAGGAAGCGGAAATTATTGGTGGATGCGCTTCGTGTATTTTTACTCCTGAAGATAGAGAGCAAGGTGAAGACAACCAGGAACTACAAAAGGCTGTAGAAGAAGGTAAGGCAGTTGATGAACGCTGGCATCTACGTAAAGATGGTACACGTTTCTGGGCTTGTGGGATTTTAACTGCTTTAAGAGATGAGACTGGTTCTCTACGCGGCTTTGCAAAAATTATGCGCGATATGACTGATCGCAAGCGAGCCGAACAGCAGATTCAACAACAAGCCGCTCTACTCGATGTCACCACAGATGCTATTTTGGTTCAAGATTTAAGCGATCGCATTTTGTTTTGGAATAAAGGAGCCGAGTGCCTGTACGGCTTGCCAGCAGAGTCAGTGCTAAGTTTGAATGTCAACGAACTCCTATATGGGGCGACTCCACCACCACTCAGAAATATACACCAGTCCATAGTCGAGAAAGGCTCGTGGCAAGGAGAGTTACATCAAGTTTGCCACAATGGTCAAAAAATTATTGTATCCAGTCGCTGGACGTTAATATCCAATTTTGAAGGGCATTCTCAATCAATTCTAGTTGTTAATACCGACATAACTGAGAAAAAACAACTGGAAACACAGTTTCTGCAAGCCCAACGCTTAGAGAGCTTAGGAACGCTTGCCAGTGGCATGGCTCACGACCTGAATAACGTTCTTGCCCCGATTCTGATGGCAGTACAATTACTGATCATGAAACTTTCTGATGAGCAGAGCCAGCGCTTACTTCAGAGAGTGGAAAACAATGCCAAACGAGGAGCGGCTTTAGTTCGGCAAGTACTCTCTTTTGCTAGGGGTTTAGAAGGCGAGCATACAATCTTAGAAGTTAAGTCTCTGATTTTAGAAATTGAGCAGTTGGTTAAGCAGACATTCCCCAAAAACATTACAGTTTATACAAGTCTTGCCGAGGATATCTGCCCAGTTTCTGGCAATACGACTCAACTATATCAAGTGTTGATGAACCTAGTAGTCAATGCGCGTGATGCAATGCCCAACGGCGGCGTACTTAGCATTTGTGCCGAAAATTTGTTGCTGGATGAGGAATCTGCCCGGAGGCATATTGAGGCTTGTGTAGGTTCCTACGTCATGCTTTGTGTTTCAGACACAGGAACTGGTATGCCACCAGAAGTCCTAGAGAGAATTTTTGAGCCTTTTTTTACGACTAAAGAAGTTGGGCAAGGTACAGGACTTGGTTTGTCTACGGTGATGGGTATCATTAAAAGTCATGGTGGTTTTGTGGACGTTGAGAGTTCGGTAGGGCAGGGAACACAATTTAAGGTATACCTAAAAGCAGTAGAGGAAACCCAAACGCAACCCACACAAGACGTCAAACTGCCTAGTGGGCAAGGAGAATGGATTTTAGTTGTTGATGACGAAACGGCAATACTTGAAGTAACTCAAACAGCACTGGAATTATACAATTACAAAGTCCTGACAAGTTGTGATGGCAATAGAGCGATCGCACTGTATGCCGAACATCGAGATAAAATTAGTGTGGTATTAGTTGATATGACGATGCCGTGTATGGATGGTTCAACGATTATCCGCACGTTGCAAGCCATGAACTCACAAGTCAAAATTATTGCTATAAGTGGACTCTCATCAAATCGACACTTAGCTCAGACAATTAGTACTAACGTCAAAGCATTCTTGTCAAAGCCCTTCACGACAGATAAATTATTGAATACCATACATTCGGTTTTAGGCATGAATCAGTAATGGACACTAGATAACGAAAAAAATTAAGCGATCGCTATGTATAATTGCTCCACTCTCAAAAGTGTAAAATTAATATAGAGCTAAAAATATTGAATATGTCATTCCCTACTGCTGCCTGTTGCGCCGTAATTCTCAACCAACAACAGGAGCAAAATTTCCACCATCAACAACAGTGTGCTAATACAGCAGTCAACCACGGGCGAAGCGCGTCTTCTCAAAAATGCACCATTGTTGAAAATGGTCGAGTTGTGATTAAACCAATATAAACACCACAGTAGAAGGCAGGGGGCAGAAGGAAATTGAGACACGGGGACACGGGGAATTGTGAATCAGGTTCTCTTCCCAAGTCTTGTTGTCTCCTAGTCTTCCTTTCCTCATTTCTCTTTGCGTCTTCTTCCCAGTCCCTAATTACCTGTCCCCAGTTCCTTTTACTGATGGCGAATCACATCAATAGCTGTCTTCAACCAATCAATGTAAGTTTGTTCTCTTCGTAGCACCAACTCTAGTACGAGTCGCTGCATAATCTGCTCACGACTTGCTGAGGAGTCATCGAGTGCTGGTAACTCAATCTTTTCACACTCACTCAGCTTTTCGACGCGTGCAACTAGGTGCTGCTCTAACAGTTGAATGATGGCTTCATTCGGTAATTGGGCTGCAAAAAATAACTGAACTAGTAACGGTTCTCGTGGTGTTGATAAGGGCTGAGGATATTGAAGCCAGCGAACTAATTCGGCTTTGCCTACTTCAGTTAGACTATAAACTTTGCGGTTAGGGCGATCGTGCTGAATCTCAATAGTGCAAGTAACCCAACCTTGCTCTACTAGTTTATCGAGCGTTCTATAAATCTGTGCCTGATCCGCAGTCCACAAATGAGCAATGCATCGATCAAAACAGTTTGTTTTCAAATCATAGCCCGTCCTCTCTTCTTGTTGAAGGAGACCAAGAATAGTATGTGCTAGCGACATAGACGGTTATCCGAAACTAAAGTAGTGGAAGCTGGATCGCTGCCTATATATTACTATGCTAATATATGAATAATCATATATAAGAAGAATTTACTAGAGTAATATAGACAATAGTGTGCTTCAACACAAAACGTAAGGACTTGGTTTTGAGTTAAATAAACTACCAGTTGCTTGCCACTCGGATTTGATAACCTGAACTATAAATACTTCCATGTCCCACAAGTACTGGTAAAGACTATCCGTTGTTTTTCGCTTGCTGAACAATCAAGCTGGCAACTAGGGCGCTAAGGAGGAAAATAATGAAGACTCACACACGAATGATTCGGACTATTGCAGGAATTATCAGCAGTGTTGAAACGCTGGAAGGAGAGGGTATGGTTGTTCGTCGTCCATTCCCCAAAAGCAGCTTTTCGGAGTTTGATCCGTTTCTCCTCCTTGATGAATTAGGCCCTGTTGATATTGAACCAGGTCAAGCGAAGGGAGCACCAGATCATCCCCACAGGGGTTTTGAAACAGTATCTTACATCCTTGAGGGATACATTGAGCACAAAGATTCACAAGGACATACGGGAAAACTTGGCCCTGGTGACGTGCAGTGGATGACGGCGGGAGCAGGTGTAATTCACTCGGAAATGCCAGAACGAGAATTTGCTCGCACAGGCGGGCGGCTTCATGCACTTCAACTGTGGGTAAACTTACCTAGTCGTGACAAGATGATGAAGCCTCGTTATCAGGAAGTTCCAGCCCAACGAATACCAACTGCTCAAACAAATGATACAGGAGTGAGAGTGAAAGCGATCGCAGGGGAAGCACTAGGAGCTAAAGCTGTAATTGAAACGCAAACTCCAATTATTTATTTACATTTCACGCTCCAACCTGGTGCGACTGTATCTCAGCCTGTGCCAAAAGAATACAACGCTTTTGCATACGTGCTTAATGGAGAAGGTTTGTTAGGTACAGAAAAAGAGCGTGCAGCTCCAGGGCAAATGGTGCTGTTTACCCAAGATGGTGATGAAGTGGCGATCGCCAATCCATTGGATGCAAAATCACCATTGGATGTGTTGCTAATCGCTGGCGTACCGCTCAACGAACCAGTTGTTCGTTATGGGCCGTTTGTGATGAATACCGAAGCAGAAATTATTCAAGCTATTGAAGACTATCGTAATGGGAGGATGGGTTCCATTGACTTCTAATATTCTTCTACAAAGAATCCGTCAACATCAATATCTGCGTGATTTGAGAAACAAATTGCTGCACCTTCACAAGATGTTGCTTGATGTAGAACGTATTACTTATGAAAAGGTGCGTGGACGCGTATCAAGTGAAGAACTCCTTCAACTTGTCATCGATCACGAACAATTTGCTTGGCTACATCGCATTTCTCAGTTGATTGTACACATTGATGAAATGCTCGAAGCCGATACACCCGTATCTCAACAAGATGTCGAAAATTTAATTGCCAATACCCGCACGCTACTCACACCATCAGAGTTAGGCAATGGGTTTGCAAGAAAATACTACGTTGCTCTTCAGCGCGATCCAGGCGTTGTACTAGCACATGCAGAAGTAACAGAGGTTCTCGCATCTAAGTAAATCAGTTGAAGTTGAAGTTAATTGTATGCACCGCCAATCACCTCGCGGTGCATTTTTCATAAGTAAAGTTTATTAATACTATCTACTCTTATTTGTCAATAGTAGTTGACTTATTGTAACAATATTGATAAATTTATTTACATAAGTTAATAAAGCAAAGGAAAAGACTATGTATACCACTACAGATGAAAGAGGCATTTTAAATAACTACGCTAACGAACCCAAGATGTACTGTGCAGCTTACCCCTCAGTTGAACAGCAGCGCCGCTACACTATTCAGGCTGGAGTTGCGGCTTTCTTTGTCACCGCTTTGGTGGTGGTTGCCTTTGTAGTTAGCTAAAAAACTTTGACTGTTTTATCACTTGTATCAAAATCGTTATTCCAATTCTCCCATCAGCCTCAGCCATCAAGCTGGGGTTTTTTGTTGCTGCTCGGTGCCTAGTTGGGTTTAACTTTTCTCGTTACCAGGTTCAACCTGGTAGTGATAATTTCGAGGCTGCGCCTCCAGGCTGTTGGGGCTAGTGTTAAGATGTGGAATATGATAATTTTTTACCCAAGAAAAAACCCACTATTAACAGTGGGACGCACTAAGTGAATATATATTCAATCTAGAAGCTAGAAATAAGATTTTTATAATGAGAATATAAAAGTAGCGATCGCAGTGATTCAGTCTGCAAAAATACGTGCAAAGAAAGTTGTAATTTCAGACCAAGCAGAGGTAGTAGCAGCAGAATCGTAGCGATAACCATCATCACGCATAAATGTATGCTCTGCTTCATATGAGCAAATTTTGTGTGGTACACCAGCCTGCTCAAGAGCTTGGATAATAATTTGACGGTCATTTGTCGGTATGTGAGGATCGAGAGTACCAAAGACAATGAGCATTTCGCCTTTAATTTCACTTACCCGTTGGATTGTATCGGCTACCCCTTTACCGAGTTTGCCACTGGGAATGCCAGTCGGATAGCAGCAGACAGCAGCCTTAATTTCACTTTGAAAAGCTGCCCGAAAAGCTAGATGCCCACCAATACAAAAGCCGAGAGTGCCGATTTTACCTGGAGCTACCGAACTATCTGCTTTAAGAAACTCAATTGCAGCAATGCGATCGGCATCATAATCAGCTACTAGAGTGCGACGAGCATCATCATTACCTCGCATTCTACCGAGATCATCTGGTTCAATAATCATACCAATTGGTTCTATGCGATGAAAAATCTCTGGGGCTGCCACTACATAGCCAAATCCAGCTAAGTAGTTAGCGAGACGAATCATTGGCTCGCCTAATTGATAAATATCGCTGTAGAATAAAATACCTGGATAAATTCCTACTGCTTTTGGGGCAGCTACATAAACACGCATTAAACTTTCATCTACTCTCAATTCGACATTGCGTTTAGTGATTTGCACTTTTTGTCTCCATGTAATGTTTGTAAAATGAACTTCTACACAAGTGCATGAGAATTTAGAACAGCTTACTGCTATCTTTAATTATTTTCCTTTATGCCAAAAAATCAAGTCATATTTGTACAATTTTCTAGATTTTTTATTTTAACGAGGCTTAATAGTTAATTGCATAAAAACACATAAAGAGTGAAATTTTTCTGGAATTTCACTTTCAGCAAAAGGAGAAATATCCTGAAAACCGAGAGAGCGATAAAGTGATTGTGCTTCTTTGACAAAAGGTGCAGCATCCAAACGAATTTTTGTATAACCTATTTGACAAGCTTCTTGAATAATCGCTTCTACTAAACACCGAGCTATTCCTTTTCTACGAAATTCTGGTTTAACGTAAACCCTTTTTAGCTCTGCTGTTTTAGTATTAACTTTTCGCAAGCCAGCACATCCTGCTATTTTTCTGTCGTATTCTCCTAATAATAGTCTTCCTTCTGGTGGCATAAATTGATATAAATTTACCATATCTTGTTGTAAATATGAATTAACATCAAAACTAAAATTCAACTCATTTATTGCCATCGAGTTAGTCCAACTTAAATATTCAAAAAATAATTCTCGTACGTGAAATCTATGTAAATTTGGCTCTATTTTGAGAATATTCAACATTTTTGTTTCCTAGTTTACAATTGGCTTTGTAATATCCTCGACTTCTCTAAGATGTCGGGAATATATGTTTGTTTGCTGCTACCATAATCCCTTATGTTTAAAAGTCCATTACGCTATCCTGGTGGGAAACAGAAGGCGATTCCTCAGATTGCCCGTTATATACCTTCTAATTTTAAGGAGTTTCGCGAACCTTTTGTAGGTGGAGGTTCTGTGCTTTTTCATATCTTACAAAAATACCCCAACTTGCCTTGCTGGATTAACGATCTCAACCAAGAACTTTATTATTTTTGGACTCAGGTAAAAATTAATTTACCTGAGCTAGTTGAGGAAGTTTGGAAAATCAAGCAACAGACAACAGATGGACGTGCTCTATTTAAATCTCTCGCAGTTGCAAACACTAGTACAATGAGTCCATTAGAGCGGGCTGTGCGTTTCTTTGTTCTCAATCGAATTACCTTTAGTGGCACTATTGAGAGTGGTGGTTATAGTAGTGCTTCTTTCAAAGCCCGATTTACAAACTCTTCTATTGAACGACTAGCAGCCTTGAATGGTTGTTTTATTAATACTCGAATCACTAACTTCGACTATAGCGCCCTACTTAAAGAACCTGGAGACGATGTATTTATTTTTCTCGATCCACCTTATCTGAGTAAGAGTAAATCTAAACTCTATGGCAAGAAAGGCGATCTACATACTTGCTTCGATCATGTCCGCTTTGCCAAGTTAATGTCAAATTGTTCACACAAATGGTTGATTACTTATGATAACTGTAAAGAGGTACAACATAATTTTTCGTTTGCCCAAATTTATGAATGGGAATTGCAATATGGTATGAACAATTATAAACAACATCAAGCAGAGAAAGGTAAAGAATTGCTAATTACTAATTATCCTATTAAATTATAAACAAGGTGTGATTGCATCAGGTTTATCAACAGTGATGAAGAAATAAGAATTGTACCACTGTTTAAGTAAGCGTAAATAATCAATTTACCATTTCGGCTTTAGATACAACCAAAACTATAGTGAAAATTTTAAAATGGTTAATATTCCAGTTATTAATTTTTCTCTCTTTTGTAATAATAACTGTATAGATAGACAAATCGTAGTCCAGCAAATATATCAAGCTTGCCATGAAATTGGCTTTATGTATTTGCAAAATCATGGTATATCTATAGACCTAATCAAGCAGATATTTTTAAAAAGCAAAGACTTTTTCAACTTACCCTTAGAATTAAAACAGCGATTAGCTTGGAGCGATGAATTTAGTAATCAAGGTTATGTTGGAATTGAGAGAGAACGACTTAATGCTAACAATCCTGGTGATTTGAAAGAGGCATTTAATGTGGGACAAAAAGACGCGGAGACACGGGGACGTGATGACGCGGAAAATTTTTATGTGTCATGTCTAAGTTCTCCTGCAAAAGACTCTTCTATTCTCGATTTTTATCGAGCTTGCATAGAATTATCTAATAAAATATTGCAAGCACTTGCTTTGGCTTTACAATTGCCAGAAGATTTTTTTACAACAAGGCATACCGAACAAAATCATACTCTGCGACTGCTGCATTATCCGCCGGTGCAAAAACTGCCCCAACCCAGACAAGTGCGTGCTGGCGAACACTCAGACTATGGCAGCATTACCCTACTGTTTCAAGACGAAATTGGGGGTTTAGAAATACAAACAACAGCTGGGCAGTGGATTGCTGCACCAGTAATTCCCGATACTGTCATCGTTAATACTGGGGATTTGATACAACGATGGACTAATCATGTATTTTGCTCAACTAAACATCGAGTAATTATTCCCAGTGATCAGAGAGTCAAACAGTCTCGGTATTCTGTGGCATTTTTCTGCCATCCCAACGACAATACAGAAATTGCTTGTCTTGAGAGCTGCCAAAAAGAACATCCTCCCATTTATCCACCAATTCTGGCAGGAGAATATCTTTTGAGCCGTTTACGAGCAACTTACTAATTCCATAATTTAGATCTGTATCTTAGTGATAGTTGATCCTTGTTTAGTTGAGGCGAAGTCTTAACTTCACCACCATAATTACGCTTATTGTTTAGTTGAGGCGAAGTCTTAACGACAACCCACTTTGTGTCTACACAGTTTATAGAGTAAGCTTCCCCGCTCTAAAGAGACGGGGCTTTCAGTAGCCCTGAGCTATCCGTGCGCTCGTTTACAACACAAATAACCCGAACCTCCAGGCAGGCTAACAGACTGCCCCAATAAAGAAATCATTTTTGCGCCATTCAAATCAGCGTCGCCATGCCATCCACAGTTACCACACTTGAAGCGCTGATCAGACCTCAACCCAATGTGCAAGCATTGGTGGCAGGTTTGGCTTGTGTAGGCAGGTGGCACTGCAATCACCTCGACTCCTTCGTTGATACCTTTGTATTCAAGGAAAGAACGCAATTGATAAAACGACCAAGAATTAGACCGTCTGCGCTCAACGTTACTTCTAGGATGAGTGTTGGTGCGCTCCCTAATCCCGGTTAGATCCTCAATCGCAACCAGAGCATTAGTAGACTTTGCTTGCTGAATTATAGACTTGCTAATGTTGTGGTTTAGCCACTGCTGAAATCTTCTCTCTCTGCCCGACAGCCGTTGCAAAATCTGCCTTGCCCTACGACGAGTAGACCTTGTGCCTTTCGAGGCTTTTCTTTGGAGAGATGTTCTAACTAAGGCAAATCTATCTCGAACATCATTTATCTGTTTGCCATCCCACTTATCACCATTACTAGTTACGGCAATATCCCGTCTACCAAAATCAACACCAATCACATTGGTGTGTTTGAGTGGATCGGGAGCTTCTTGTTTGATTTGAATATGGATGTAGTAGGAGCCATCCCGATGTTTACACAACTGCGCCGATGTTGGTTTGTTGCCTTTGAGTTTGCCTCGCTGGTAGTTGCCAATATCCAATTTCATATGTTCTCTACTTTCGGAGAGAGTAAGGCTAACAGTCCAGTCTTTCTCCCTAAAGGAGAAGATTCTAGCGTCGTAGTCGGCACTAGTAGGTTGAAACTTTTTAACTGGTTTGTCTTTGTGCGAAGCAGTCTTGCGGTTAGACCCTACTCTTGCACAAGCCCTAACTGCCAAATTAGCAGACAGTCCAAACAATGAGCGCAAGTCTTGATAAACCAGGTTTTGAATCGTCGTCTTGCTTGTTATCTGTGGTTTAACCTGCTCGTTGGCATAGTTGCAAGCATCTGCAAACGCCTTCAATGTTGCCTCGATTTGGGCAACTTGTTCAGGAGTGGGGGTAAGCTTGCAAACCAATGTCAGTACTTGTTCCATAAGATAATTTATATCACCTGTGACGGCTATTAAAATAGCCGAGTCGTGTTTCCTCCGTGGTCTCAAGACGCACGGCTTCCACGCTCCCGTAAGGTTTTAGGTGATTTGAGCTTGACAAAATTTTAAGTAATAACGCACATCCTAGCTTGCCGCTGCTGCGATCGCCCATCTGTGTTAAAAAACAGTCAGAATAGATGAATCCCCCAGCTGTTTGAGTACTCACATGAGAACGCCAGCGCAAACGATCAAAGTTATTGATTACCGCCAAGAGAATGCATCAGATCCGTTTGTGCCTAAACCCGCTGTTCTCTCAAGCTCAAAATGGGACAGTATCCATTTTGAACTCCACCAACAGCCAAAGTTTGAGATAACTGAGCATCAACACACAATGCACGTGATTGCACAAGGAGTTGCCAGTTCTTCGTCTTCCGACTTATCAGGGGAGCGATGGTTGGATGGAAAGCTTAAAAGAGAGACGCGCAATCATGGAGACATTGCAATTATTCCTGCGGGTATTTCCCATCGCTGTAATTGGAATACCTCAGTCCAGTTTATAATTTTGGCAATTGAGTCTGCACTCCTCAAACAAGTTGGTCAAGATTGGGTTGATTGCGATCGCATTGAACTTATCCCTGATTTTATGACTCGGCAAGATGTATTGCTTCAAGGTATCTTCTGTGCCTTACGAGAAGAATTAGAGTCTAAAAAAATTGGCGGTTATTTACTGATTGATAGTATCAAAACAACATTAGCTATTCATTTATTACGGAACTATTGCACCACGCAACCTAAGCTTTCTACCCATACAGATGGATTATCCACTCTGAAGTTGCAACAGGTCAAGGAGTATATTAACGAACATCTGGAGCAGGATGTAAAGTTAAGTGAGATTGCTGCGATCGCTCAAATGAGTCAATATCACTTTTTGCGTCTGTTCAAGCAAAGTATGGGTGTGACACCCCACCAATACATTTTGCAATGTCGAATCGATAAAGCGAAATATTTATTACAGCACAGCGAACTTAGCATTGCAGATATTGCTGTCAGGGTAGGTTTTTGTGATCAAAGTCACTTGACTCGATATTTCAAACGGATTGTCGGCGTTACACCGAAACAACTCTTGCAAACATGAACAGCAATAATTTACTAAGATTCCGCAACTTCTTTCTAGAGTTCTAAGTAGCATTTTTTCTACAGTGGGATGACACTGAGTTCAGCCAAAACAAAAATGCTACAAACACCAAATATTGAAATTAACACTACAAAAGTCAAAATACCCAACAAAGGCTTAGAAATTGATGCTTACCTAGCTCAACCAGCACATCAGGGAATCTTTGGCGCTATTATAGTTTTTCAAGAAATTTTTGGAGTTAACAACCACATTCGAGAAGTCACCGAACTCATAGCCAAACATGGTTATGTAGCAGTAGCACCCGCGCTGTATCAACGTTTTGCTCCCGGTTTTGAGGTTGAATATAAATCAGAAAGTGTTGGCTATAGCCCAGAAGGCTATCGGCTTGGCTTGGAATACTATCAACAAGTCAAGTATCAAGAAATCTTCACCGATATTCAAGCTACGATCGCTTACTTAAAAACTCTACCTAATATCAATGATAATGCGATCGGGGTGATTGGTTTCTGTTTTGGCGGTCATGTTGCTTACATGGCTGCAACCTTACCCGAAATTAAAGCAACGGCTTCATTTTACGGTGGTGGAATTACCACTTCTAGTTATGGTGAAGATACTCCAACCATTAATCGCACCTCTGAAATTAAAGGTACTATTTATGTGTTTTTTGGGACAAGAGACACATTAGTTTCCCAGGAGGAAAACGAGCAAATTGAGGCGGAATTAAAGAAACATCAAATAAATCATCGCGTATTTCGATACGACGCAGGACACGGATTCTTTCACGGTTTATTTGTAGAGGAGTACCCATTCATCGCCCAGCACCCAAGTTACAACCCCGAAGCGGCTCCTGATGCTTGGCAACGCGTTCTAGAACTTTTTCAAAACAACTTGTGAAACTTGAAGCTAGCGATCGCACATCGCACGTAATATAATTCTGCCTAAAATCAAAAAAAGCGATCGCTCATTTTCTGTCCAAGGTGTAATCATCTCACTGATTCCTGCTCAAGTTGGTAGATCGCGAGTGCTAACAAACAGAAACTGTTCTATTTTTTAGTTGAGGTACAAGTTATGAATATCACACTCAAGCCAGAAATAGAGCAATTTATTCAACCGCAAATTGCTACAGGTAGATATGCATATGCTGAGGAAGTGATTAGTAAAGCATTGAAATTGCTGGAAGAACAGGATAACGAGTATCAGGAATGCGTAGAAGAAACTCGGCAAAAAGTTGATGTCGCAATTGCAGAACTTGAGCGCGAGGAAGGTTTAGATGGTGAAACTGTAGTGATGCAAATACTCGACAGATTTCAAAAAGCCCGTGAGGCTCAGGAATGAGTAATTACATTATCTCACCATCTGCAATTCGAGATTTAAACGAAATTGCTGATTACTTTCTTATCAGAAATCTGGAAGCAGGAGAAACTGTAAAAGGCATTGGCTAAGGTTGTGCTTATGGGACTAATCCAAAAATTCCCATTAAAAAAGGGCTTACAAGCCCTGAAGTTTAAGCTATTTCTTAATGTATATTAACTAATTATCTGTCCATTTAACAAAATATTGTCACAAAACAGGTAAGTAGCTAAAAGCCTGACCTAACAAAGGTTATGGCAGATTCTTGATTAGCTCAATTCTCACGACGTTATTTTGCCTGGATTAACAAATTAGATGTCCAATTCCTGAAATTTCACAATTTAACTGTCATTTCACAAGAACTAGAAAATTTTTGAATTTTAGAAAAGTTAACAGATTAAATGTCACTCTGTAAGTATAATATACATATATGTTTCAATTAAACAATTACGTTTATGCAGGACGCTGATTTTTCTGACATACCTGCAACCAAGACAAGCATTACAAACTCAAGCAGCAGTATCACCGAAGCAAATGTAATTGTCTCGGAACTTACAGATGAGGCAAAGTTAAAAATGGAGGTGATTCAAAGTCTACTTGAAGCAACCGATCGCACAACATATACTCAGAGGCTCCAACAAGCAGCAGTAAAGCTGGGTAAATCAGTGCGAACGGTGCGGCGACTGATTGATAAATGGGAGCAAGAAGGGTTAGTAGGACTTACTCAAACTCAACGTGCAGATAAAGGAAAACACCGAGTTAACGAGAATTGGCAAGAATTTATTTTAAAAACCTATAAGGAAGGCAATCAAGGCAGTAAAAGAATGACTCGCCAGCAGGTAGCTGTGAGAGTCAAGGTAAGGGCTGATGAACTTGGTGTTAAACCTCCTTCCCACATGACGGTATACCGCATTTTGCAACCATTAATTGAGAAGCAAGAGAAAGCTAAAAGCGTTCGCAGTGCCGGTTGGCGGGGGTCACGCCTAGCAATGAAAACCCGTGACGGGAAGGATTTAACAGTAGATTACAGTAACCATGTTTGGCAATGTGACCATACCCGTGTAGATGTTTTATTGGTAGACCAGCATGGCAAAGTTCTGGGTCGTCCCTGGTTGACAACGGTTGTAGATAGTTACTCCCGTTGCATTATAGGTATTAATTTGGGTTATGACGCACCTAGTTCTCAGGTGGTCGCTTTGGCGTTGCGTCATGCCATTTTGCCCAAACAGTATGGTTCAGAATATGGACTTCATCAAGAATGGGGTACTTACGGTTTGCCGGAACATTTTTATACAGATGGTGGTAAAGATTTTCGTTCTAATCACTTGCAACAGATTGCCGTACAACTAGGTTTTGTTTGTCATTTACGCGATCGCCCTAGTGAAGGGGGTATTGTCGAGCGTCCTTTTAAGACCTTTAACACCGAATTATTCTCTAATTTACCAGGATACACGGGGTCGAATGTACAAGAGCGACCAGAAGAAGCAGAAAAAGAAGCTTGTCTTACCTTAAGACAGCTAGAGCAGCAGTTGGTACGTTATCTCGTCAATCACTATAACCAGCGAATTGATGCACGTATGGGCGACCAAACTCGATTTCAACGCTGGGAATCTGGGTTGATTGCAGTTCCAGATGCCATGTCTGAGCGAGATTTGGATATCTGCCTCATGAAACAAACACGACGGCAGATTCAAAGAGGAGGCTACCTGCAATTTGAAAACATCATGTATCGAGGTGAACTTTTAGCAGGTTACGCGGGGGAAAGTATTATTTTACGATTCGACCCCAGAGATATCACAACTATATTGGTTTACCGCCAACAAGGAAATCGGGAGGAGTTTGTTGCTAGGGCATTTGCTCAAGATTTAGAAACAGAGCAATTGTCTTTGGATGAAGCCAAAGCCAGTAGTCGTAAGATTCGAGAGGCTGGTAAGACAATTAGCAATCGCTCAATTTTGGCAGAAGTCAGGGAGCGTGAAACTTTTGTCAACCAAAAGCCAACTAAGAAGGAACGTCAAAAAGCCGAACAGATTGAACTGAAAAAAGCCAAACAACCATCGCTTGTTGAAGTAGAACAGCTAGAAATAGCATCTCCCCAAACTCAGGAAGAATCGGAGATGCCGGAAGTATTTGATTACGAACAAATGCGCGAAGATTACGGATTTTAAAAAATGACTTTAAAAGAAGCTCAAACAGTCGCTCAAGAATTGGGCGATATTGCCCTCACTGATGAAAAATTACAAGCAGAAATTCAAAGATTGAATCGTAAAAGTTTTGTCCCACTCGAACAAGTCAAAATTCTCCATGACTGGCTGGAAGGAAAACGTCAAGCACGTCAGTCTGGACGAGTTGTGGGTGAGTCAAGAACTGGTAAAACAATGGCTTGTGATGCCTACAGGCTCAGACATAAACCCAAGCAAGAACCAGGACAACCGCCAACTGTGCCTGTTGCTTATATTCAAATTCCGCAAGAGTGTGGTGCTAAGGAATTGTTTGGGGTGATTCTTGAGCATTTGAAGTATCAGGTAACAAAAGGTACAGTTGCAGAGATTCGCGATCGCACGTTTCGGGTTCTCAAGGGTTGCGGCGTAGAGATGCTGATTGTTGATGAGGCTGACCGTTTGAAACCGAAAACCTTTGCAGAGGTGCGCGATATTTTTGACAAGTTAGAAATTGCCGTGATTTTGGTGGGAACAGACCGCCTGGATGCTGTAATTAAGCGAGATGAGCAGGTTTATAACCGTTTTCGGGCTTGTCATCGCTTTGGCAAGATGTCAGGAGAAGATTTTAAGCGGACTGTGGATATCTGGGAAAAGAAAGTTTTGCAACTGTCGGTGGCTTCTAATCTCTCCAGCAAGACAATGTTGAAGACTTTGGGTGAAGCAACGGGGGGTTATATTGGGCTGTTGGATATGATTCTCAGAGAAGCGGCTATTCGGGCTTTGAAGAAAGGATTACAAAAAATTGACCTGGAAACTTTGAAGGAAGTAACTGGGGAGTATAGGTAATGAAAGCCGAAGATATCCAACCCTGGCTGTTTCGAGTGGAACCATATGAGGGCGAAAGTTTGAGTCATTTTTTGGGACGTTTTCGACGAGCCAATGAATTAACGCCTACTGGGTTAGGTAAAGCAGCAGGAATTGGGGGTGCTGTTGCACGTTGGGAAAAGTTTCGGTTTAATCCCCCTCCCTCACGTCAGCAGTTGGAAGCGTTGGCTATTGTGGTGGGAGTTGAGGCTGATAGGTTAGAGCAGATGTTACCACCTGCTGGGGAGGGAATGAAGATGGAGCCAATTCGGTTATGTGCAGCTTGTTATGCCGAGTCGCCTTGTCACAAAATTGAGTGGCAGTTTCAGGTAACGCAGGGGTGTAAGCGTCATCAGTTAAGGTTATTGTCCGAGTGTCCTAATTGTGGAGCTAGGTTTAAGGTTCCGGCTTTATGGGTAGATGGGTGGTGTCAGAGGTGTTTTATGCCATTTGCAGAGATGACTAGCAAGCAAAAGCTTTTTTATTGTTAGATTCTTGTGTTTAGATATTGATTTAAGCCAAAGGCGAAAATTTTTTTGATAAACTAACGATCTTCACTATAGAGAAAAATAAAATCATTATCTATCTGTATATCGGGATATAAAGTAGTTAATTCTTCTGTTATGTGGCAATGGTAGTTTTTTATAGGAATTTCAATGATTTTATTACGTATTAATATAGCAAAAAAATATTGAAATAATGAAATACTACGAGGAAATTTTTTAAGTGAAGTCGAATTAATTTCTTTTTTTAGTTTTTCAATAATTTCTGGTATGTTATTTTCTTTTTTAGCATCGACAGCAAGACGATATAAGTTATCACAAAAACGGTTCATGTCCTTTGGTTGTAGTTCATTAGGAATTTTACCGTTTTCAAATAGCTTGTTAATTTCAGTAGCTAACTTACGTTTGATTTTTATATCAGGATAATTATTTTCTTGAATAATAAGAGATGTTTGTTCAAAAGCAAGAATAAGCGTATCTAGTTGTTCAACGTTTGCTTTAATTTGTGCTGCTAGACGTAATCTTTTCCAGTCTATTTCAGGACTTTTATATACTAAATCATGAGTTGAAACTGACCAAGCGTGTTCAAAAGCACTTTTAATTTGAATTTCAAAACTAATATTATAAATACTTAATTCATTATCTGGATTTAAAGCATCAATTTTTTTAATTTGAGCATATATTCTAGTCGAATCAAACCTAAAAATATCCGGTGCTTTTTTATTTTGTCCTCTTTTAACTGTTCGTATATTCTTAAAAGTATTGTTGCAAAATTGTATCACTTCTTCTTCATGAGACAAAGTAGGTATTATAATAGTGCAAGCAAATAAATCGTCTAAATCTGACCATTTTTTAAATCTACCTGTTTCAATTTTCTCCGCAATAGATTCAACAGTTTTAATGCGCGAAGTAAAAGCATATCCTTTGCTTTCACAAAAATTTACTAATGTTGATTTAACTGTCTCTGCAAGTCTTTTAACAAAAGGATTATATTCATTATATTTACGCTCTAGTATAGAAGGATAAATCATACATCTAAGTTCTTATCAGTTTAGATTTCCCTGAATTACAGATTTCATAATTCTAATTCTAGTTTTTCTTGTACCTGCATCTGTAAATGAGAACTTAACCGCTTCATAGTACTCTAGTGCATTTTTCTGATAGTCTGTCAGTGAATCTTTAGACTGATTTTGTAATTCTGAATCTTCTACTACTTTCAGAAAATTATTAATTCTTTCACCAATATCTTTAGATATTATCAATCCATCGTCACTCTCACGATTTAACTCAGCAATAGCACCAAACAGCGAGTAAAAATCAGCTTGATTTTTCAATCTCGTTTTAGATAAATTTATATCTTGTGATAAATCTAATATATCTTTGATGTCTTTAACTATATTACGAAATTCATTCTCAATTTCTGCTTTTACTTCCCAATTAATATCTCGATCACTAAATGCTTTATCAAGATATTCTTGACTATAAGCTCTAACACCTTCTTCTAGAAAAAGTAATAGTTGAGCAACCATTTCAACATCTTTCATTTGTTTTTTGGATCTTCGATCAATTGTTGGAAAATTTCCACCCAAATACTCAAACATCCAGCTAGTTAATTCTTCTACCGTAGTAATAAAATCTCCGTTAAACTTTGCATGACGAAGTTCTTGAGGCGTTAATTTAATTACATTCCGATTTATACGGTCAAATATATTACTAATTATTTTTTCATCAGAGGATGGAACATATTCTATAGCAAACTGATATTTCCAAAAATTTTGTTTATCTTCATTATCTAAATCTTTAAAATATTTACCACGAAATCTTTCAATCGTAGCTTTTTCATAAACAGGAAATTCATTATTCGCAAATTCAAATAAAGTAGATAATCTTTGTTTGCCATCAACTATACTAACTTTAGATACTCCTTCAGGAGTAATTTCTTGATATATAAATATTGCAGGTGCAGGATAGCCATTAAGTACAGTATCAACAAAAAAATCTTTATAGTCTTGATTCCAAACACTACGTCTTTGATAAGGTGGATCAAGCTCAAGGAGTTTTCTATTATAGAGATCCCAAAACCAAGAAACAGTTTGAAAGTTAATTGTTCTACTCATTAGATTGCTTTAGCATATAGTATTGATTGAGATGCTCTTTCTGGCACATTCTTTAAATACTTTTGACACGGCTAATTTGATCGCATTTTTATTAGACTATCAGCTTTTTTTCCAATCTTCTATAAATCTGATCTAACCACACGGGAATGACAGGCTTACCTTCTACTACGGAAGCGATCGCTTTGTCTCGGTCAAACTCCACAAGGGAAAGCATCAACCCTGTTCCTCCCTTGGTAGCTTTTTCTCCTACTGCTCCCAACAGCATAAAACGCTTCCCTTGACCAGATTTAAATAACTCAGGCTCCTTGTCTTTCAGGGTTTTGACCGTTTCACCAGCCAGATCAAAACTCAACCCAGCAGACAAAAAATATACCATCACAGCCAATTCCACCAAATTGGCTTTTGAGTAATAAATACTACGTCCTGTTCCCGTTTCACTGATAACGGGAACAATTACCCCCTTCTCTCGCCAGTACTGTAGCTGACGCAGGGTACAGCCTGTGATTTCAGCCGCTTGTTTGCTCGTAAAAAATGTCTCTTGCATGAAATAATTTTACACACGGCTGTTTATAAGACAAATATGTTATTATTAGACATATATTGTTTAAAATGTCATGAGCCAAATCACGATTCAGTGCCGTTTGGTTGCCAGTGCATCTACCCGCCAATACTTATGGAAGTTAATGGCAGAGCAAAACACGCCTCTGATTAACGAGTTACTGGAACAATTGGGACATCACCCAGACCTGGAAAATTGGCGACAAAGAGCTAGAATTCCTGCTGATATCGTCAAGCAACTATGTCTAACACTCAAAACTGACTCACGCTATAGTGGTCAACCTTCTCGGTTTTATGCCAGTGCGATCGCATTAGTGAATTACACTTATAAATCGTGGCTGGCGTTAATGAAGCGGTTGCAGTCCCAACTGGATAGCAAAACCTACTGGCTGGAAATGCTCAAAAGTGATGCTGAATTAGTTAAAATCTGTGGTGCATCTTTGGATGGAATTCGCAATAAAGCAACTGAAATTTTGAATCAAATCGCTCCACTCAATACAGTTGTCACTCAACAACCAAAGAGTAGCAAGGTCAAAAAAAGCAAAAAGTCTACAGTTTCACAGATAGATGGTGTGAAGCACCCACATCAAACAAGCGATCGCCATCTATTTAACACCTTATTTGAAATTTACCGCAATACCGAAGACATCCTGACTCGTTGTGCCATTAGCTATTTACTTAAAAATAGCTGCAAAGTCTCTGATGAAGAAGAAGACTGCGAAAAATTTACTCAACGCCGCCGTAAAGTTGAGATTCAGATCGAACGTATAAAAGAACAATTAGAAGCACGAATTCCCAAAGGTCGAGATTTAACTAATACTAAATGGTTGCAAACACTCTTCACTGCTACATACAACATCCCTGAAAACGAAACCGAGGCGAAATCTTGGCAAAATAGCCTTTTGAGACAATCTAGTTCTGTACCGTTCCCAGTAGCTTATGAAAGCAGCGAAGAAATGACTTGGTTTAAAAACCAAAAAGGACGCATTTGTGTAAAATTCAACGGTATCAGCGAACATACCTTTGAAGTGTACTGCGATAATAGACAGCTACATTGGTTTAAACGCTTTTTAGAAGACCAGCAAATCAAACGCAACAGTAAAAATCAGCATTCCAGCAGTTTGTTCACTCTTCGCAGTGGTCGCATTGCTTGGCAGGAAGGGGAAGGTAAGGGTGAACCCTGGAACGTTCACAGTCTAACTCTCTACTGTTGTGTGGATACCCGCCTGTGGACGGCTGAAGGTACAGAACAAGTAAAGCAAGAAAGAGCAGAAGAAATCGCCAAAATCATCACCAGAACCGAAGCGAAAGGCAATCTCAACTCTAAACAAGAACGATTTATCAAGCAGAAAAATTCGACACTATCTAGAATCAATAACTCCTTTCCTCGTCCGAGTCAACCTTTGTACAAAGGTAAATCTCATATTTTGGTAGGTGTTAGTCTTGGTCTAAAACAACCTGCAACAGTAGCAGTAGTGGACGGCATTACAGATAAAGTTATTACCTATCAAAGCATCAAACAGCTACTTGGGGATAACTACCAACTCTTAAACAGACAGCAAAGAGAAAAACAAACTTTATCTCACAAACGCCAAATAGCTCAAATCTTTGCTTCACCAAACCCATTTGAAGAATCTGAGTTAGGGCAGTACATAGATAGATTAATAGCTAAAAAAATTGTCGCCCTTGCTCAAACATACTCTGCTGGTAGCATAGCCGTTCCCAAATTAGGCGATATACGAGAGCAGGTCAACAGTGAAATTCAAGCAAGAGCTGAACAAAAATGTCCAGATTGCCTAGAAGCACAGAAAAATTATGCCAAACAGTATCGGCATAGTGTCCATCAGTGGAGTTATGGCAGATTGCTTGAGTGTATTCAAACTCAAGCGACTAAAGCTGGAATTGTTATAGAACAAGGGAAACAGCCTATCCGAGGAAGCCCACAACAGAAAGCAAAAGAGTTGGCGATCGCCGCCTACAAATCACGCCAAATAGTTGATTGACAAAAGCTTGAACCTTGAAAATAGAATAAGTAATAGCGCCGCAGTTCATGTTGTAATCAACCGCTGAACTGTGAAAAGTTTGGGTTAGTTTGACTGTGGGAACACAGTCCTGCTTTCTGACCCTAGTAGCTGCCCACCTTGAAGCTGCTGTCTCTTGTAGACAGGAATCAGGTGCGCCCCCAGTAATAGAGGTGCGGGTATACCGCAGTGGTGAGTCCACTTGCCGGGGAGATTTTCTTTCCGGCAAAGTGGCGAACCCGAAGGGTGGCTACCGAATCACCTCCGACCAAGGAGGAACCCACCTTAATTATTTTTGAAAGGGGTTAAAGATTCGAGCAGTTTCAACTCCCGTTCTTAGATTAGGAGGGTTGAAAGATTCTTAGAGGAAAAGTTTAGCGCATCCAAAGGGTGCTTTAAAAACCCCTTCAAGTTAGATGGGTTGAAAGAGACAACAGAGAGAGAGTTAAAGAGCTTTCTATCTAAAAGCTTATTGAAGATTGAGTACTCACACTTTTTCAAGTAAGCGTAGGCATCGCTCTTTCAACCAACCTCTATCAAGTTCGAGTTGAGTAAGCTTTTACAAATTTGAGGTTTTAGTAGTTGTGCTAAAACTTTGCTAGATTTATGGTGGGTTGAAAGGTAAGGCAGAGGTCTGCCTTTGTCATAGGTGTCTGATTGTAGTTGTGACAAAAAATCTGTTAACAGTGACATCAATTTGTTAAACATGACATCAATCTGTTAACAGTGACAAATAATTAGTTAATGTACATTAAAAGGCGGCACCCGGATTTGAACCGGGGGATGGAGGTTTTGCAGACCTCTGCCTTACCACTTGGCTATGCCGCCATACCCACGAAATATTATATTATCAGAATTTTATCTAAGATTGCATCCTCACAGCTGTAAATTTTTCACACTCCCGTCGCCACGAGACACGGGAGTGGAAATCTTAAACTCTTACCTCATCGGCAAAAGTGTGCCAACGGACAAAGTGAAATGCGCCAGCGACAGATCCCCAAATATGCTCATCAGTTTCTGGATCGCGCCCGCGATCGCGACTGATAAATTTTTCTCCGTCGATTTCAAATTCACTATCTAGATAAGTTTTTTTCCCTTTGCGATAAACAAAACAGGATTTTCCTGGCTCCACCCTGCCTTTGAAGCCGGAGCCTGTCCACTCTAAAATCATGTTACAACCACAGGATTTTTCCAAATCATTGATTGTTAAAGTTTTAAGGCGTTCTAAATTGCGGGATGCACCGTAAAATCTTTCTTCATCTTTAACCTTGTAATTTTCTATTTGAATATGATCTCCTGCATCCACTAACTTTGCTACCGCTACACGATAAGGATCGTTCAGCATATAGTCATAAGCTTGTTCCACATAAAAACTCACTCCTGAGAGCAAGTCTAAGGGAAGGGGACGCATACAAACACGAATATGGGCAAATAAGGGTGGGTTTTCAAAAGCTTGTTCTTGATTGCTAAAATCTGCTGCCATCCACTGGGCTAAGGTGGCAAGATCTGTGGAATGAGTCATTACAGACAATACACCAGTTGCTTAAAAAGAATCTGGAAGTATTGTAAAACTTGTAGCTACCTGTTTGGCAGGAGAATTTTTAAGTAACTTACGTCAAATTAGGTTATGGGTTACAGGTTATAGGGAACAGGAGAAAACTGTAACCTGTACCCTGAGAAGGGAGAAAAGTTACTTCCTTCTATAGCAGATGGTTACAGGGAACAGAAGAAAACTGTCCCCTATTTCCTATCTCCAATCTTCTAGCCTTTCAAAGGTAAAATTCCGATGTTACGACGCTTAAGCAAGATTATTACTGCTACTACTACATTTTTGCTGCTTTGCAATTCGGTGACACTGGCACAGACAGAGAAATCTCAATCACCAGATCAGTTTCCTCCATCACCACTAGAAATTAATACAGTCGATCCACTACTTCCACGTAATCCTGAAAACCAGCCGTTATCTGCCCAACAACGGCAACAGTTAGAAGCAGCGCTGGATAAGTTGAATCAAGAAGCTACGGCGAAATTGCAAGCAGGTGATACACAAGGAGCTTTTAATACCTGGAACCGAGAACTGCGGCTGCGTCGCTACTTGGGAGCGCTACAAGAAGTACAAGCACTAGGGCGAGTCGGCGCGATCGCTTATCAGAAAAATGATCGTCTAGAAGTGCAATATATTACTGAGCGAATACAAAAAATTCAAAAACAGGCACAATCTCAAAAACCGCCCGATTTAGATCTGCTACAAGCGCTAGGACAAGCTTATCAACAAGTGCGATCGCCTCAAAATGCTGTGGATGTTTATAACCAAGCTTTGGCAATGTTCCGCCAGCAACAAAATGCAGCAAAAGAAGTAGAAACCCTCCAGACAATAGGAAATTTACATCTAGATTGGTTTGATTATCCTAAAGCTGCGGCAAGTTATGAACAATTATTAAAACTTGCTGTCGCGAGTGGCGATAGTACAAGTCAAGTAACATACTTACAACAGCTGGCTTACATTTACGAGCAAGCAAAACAACCCCAGCAAGCGATCAAAATACGCAATCAATTAGTACAAATTTACCAAAATCAAAATAACCTTACCCAGTTACCAAATTTGAAGTTAGCGATCGGCTCAGATTATGAATCTTTAGCACGAGAAAATCCCAATCTGCTGCAAGAGGCTTTTGCCAACTATCAACAAGCTTATACAACCGCTTGGCAATTACAACAGTATGTACGTGCAGGAGAAGCTCTACAAAAGTTAATTGCGCTGTATCGTTCTCAGGGACAAATAGAAGAGGCATTACAAGCTAGCCAAATTTTGATACAGTCTCAACAACTAGCCTCAAACTTTTATGGTTTGATGAATGCTTACGATTTAATGGGGCAAATTTATTTAGAGCGTAAGAATTACCCTCAAGCACTAACTGCTTTTCATAAAGGATTAGAGGTAGCTCAACAACTGAAATATGAGGAAAATCACTTTTCTGAGCAAATTAAAAAAGTTTATGGACAAATGCCTCAGTAAGTTGATAACTCGGTATAGTAATTTTACTATACCGAAAAATTCTCCACTTTACCGATGAAATACTTTTTTCTATTTGCTAGTTTCAAAATTTAATGAATTTGTCAAAAAATATTGATAAATTTATTTAAATTTGCCTTATTTTTTGTCTGTAATGTTGATAATAACAAATAAAATTTGAGTTTTATAGAAATAAAAGTTTTGTGTATCACTGAAAAAGGGTGTGAAAATTAATGAGTTGTGGTTTAATTAAATTAAATTAGCAATTAATCCCTACAAGGATGCAGAAACAATACTGCATTCGATATTGAGTGTCAATTTTCTGGAAGTGGGCTAAGAGTATTTAGGGGAATTAAGCGTAATTGGACACTTGATATTTTTAATTGCACCTGTTCTCAAAACGCATGAGTAATGAACGATATAAAAGCTCTACAGAAATCAGTGGAGCTATAGCTGTCTTTAGGAATTTCGTAATTCCTTTGATTATTGATCTAGTGATAGTCTGAACGAAAAAAGTGCTAATGGAAAGTACATAAGTTCACATCTTGCACTTCACCCCTAAAATGCCTGGAAGATGCCCTTAGGGTACTGACTGAAAACTTTACTTATTCTACTTTAGTAGAATTTAGGTTTTAGCCCTTGAAATTGATTTCTTGGCAGAAAAGAGTGTGGATGCAAGAAATGATTAAGCTTACTCCACTTTTAATTTTGTTGGGGTATGGTGACATTTTCTACTAACTAAAAACTCTACGGGCGGGTTTGAAAGCAATTTCTATTCAGATGATGAGAATATCTATAATATTCCCGCCCCTGCTCCTAAAAAGCAACTACCAACAAAACCAAATTAGTCACAAGTAACGATGAAAAGTATAGCAGGTAAAACAGTGCTATTGACTGGTGCGTCCGGTGGTATCGGAGCATTTATTGCTCGTACGCTGGCAAAAGAAAAGGCAACAGTAATTGGTATTGCTCGTTCCCAAGAAAGGCTAGATCAAATACGTGCTGAGATCGAATTTGCAGGTGGTAAAGGTATAACTATTCCATTTGATATCAGTAAAGTAGAAGAATTACCATCTCTGGTGCAGCAGGTTAACGAAGTTGTAGGGCCAATCGATATTTTGATTAATAATGCTGCCATCGAAAAATATCGACCATTCCAAAACTACTCCTTTAAAGATATCCAGTCAATCTTAGTAACTAATTTAATGGCTGGGATGGAGTTAACCCGGTTGATCTTACCAAGTATGTTAGAGCGTAATAGCGGTCATATCGTCAATATTGCCTCTGGATCTGGGAAAAAAGGAGCACCTTACAACAGTATATATTCTGCTAGTAAAGCAGGTTTAATTATGTGGACAGATGCAGTGCGGCAAGAATTAATAAATACTAGTGTAGGAATTACAGTAGTTTGTCCAGGATACACAAAAGCAGGGATGTTTCTGAAGTTTGGCTTACCATCACCTAAATTAGCACGTGTTTCCGAACCAAAAGCTGTAGCGATCGCAGTTGTGGAAGCCATTAAGCAAAACAAAGCAGAAGTCATACTGGATGGAGTTCTGACAAGGCTTTTATTTTCTAACATCCAACTTTTTCCAGAATTTGGAGATGCAATTTACCGTTGGATTGGTTTAACTGACTTGAACCTAACTTGCGCAGAAAATCAAATGCGTGCCGAAAAGCGCTTGCCTAACTAGTGATATGCCCACAGGCTAGAAGCCTGAGGCTAAAGGAACAAAGCCCACCTGGTATTGTGAAGACAGCCTTTGTTTGTCTAGCCCCACTTTTCCAGAGTGAGGGTATTTTGACTGGCACCGTTTGATTAAGAGAGCCTCTGGCTCTAGTTCTCGTTACCAGGTTCAACCTGGTAACGAGGATTTCGAGGCTTTGCCTCCAGGCTGTTGGGATTGTTGCAAGATGCAGATTATACTAATCTAGCAACTAAAACACAGATTTTTAAATAAAAATTAATCATTTTTCCATCTAAAACTGCAAACTTTATTACTGAAAACTCCAACCTTTTGCTTTTTGATGAATTTACTCCCATTAATAGTTTGCACTTGACTAATACCATAAGCGGCTAATTAACCCAAATCCATGTAAGCAGCTAGACATATAACTACTCTACTTGCTTAGATGTATTTACACAGATGCAATTGATACTCTTCAGGGATTATTTTGTATTAATTTTATTCATCAAAATTCTCAAACTTATTTCTTATCTCCTTACACCTGGTGCATCACCATTAACTCAACAAATGGAGAAAAAATGATTGATAGTCATTATGATGTTATCATCATTGGTACAGGTGCAGGTGGTGGAACACTAGCATATAAATTAGCACCAAGTGGGAAAAAAATTTTAGTTCTGGAGCGTGGTAATTTCCTACCAAGAGAAAAAGCCAATTGGGATTCTCACCAAATATTTAAAAAAGAATGCTACCGCACAGCAGAAGTTTGGTATGACAAACACGGGAAAACAATTCGCCCTCTAACACACTATTACGTCGGTGGTAACACAAAATTTTACGGTGGTGCGTTATTTAGGTTTCGCAAAAATGATTTTAACAGAGTTATTCATAAAGAAGGCATTTCTCCTGAATGGCCATTAAAGTATCAGGATTTTGCCCCTTACTATGCCCAAGCAGAAAAACTTTACGAAGTACATAGTCAGCAAGGTTTAGATCCTACTGAGCCTCAGATTAATGAAGGCTATCCGTTTCCCCCAATTAGCCACGAACCATACATTCAAGAAATTAATGATGCCTTAAAATACAAAAACTTACATCCATTCTATCTGCCGCTTGGTATTAAATTGAATGAAGCTAATCGGTTTTTAAGTTCTTGTATTCGTTGTGAGACTTGCGATGGCTTCCCTTGTTTTCTGAATGCTAAATCTGATGCTGACATTAACTGTATTCGCCCAGCGGTAGCTTATAAAAATTTGACTTTAATCACTCAAGCAAAAGTTATACGCCTGCACACAAATACATCCGGGCGAGAAGTAACAGGAGTAGAAACAGAAATTGCAGGTAAGCAATATATCTTCTCTGGGAATATCGTTGTTCTTGCTTGTGGTGCAATCAACTCAGCCGTATTGTTGCTCAAATCCGCGAACGACAAATACCCAAATGGTTTAGCTAATAGTTCTAACTTAGTAGGGCGAAATTATATGGCTCATAAATTTGGGGTAGTCATAGCTTTATCAACAAAAGCTAACCCTACAGTTTTTCAAAAAACTATAGGTGTTAATGATTTTTATTGGGGAGAGAAGGATTTTCCTTATCCAATGGGCAGCATACAATTACTCGGCAATATTAATCAAGATAGAGTAGCTGCTAATGCACCACCTTTTACGCCCAATATAATAGCTGAAAAAATAGCAAATCATTCTGTTTCTTGGTTATTGATTACTGAAGACTTGCCAGATCCAAATAATCGGGTGCGTGTTAAGGGTGAGAAAATTATTCTTGAATATACGAATAACAACGAACAGCCATTTAATCGTTTCATTCGGCGCTGGATTTCTGTTTTAAAATCAATAAAATTGAACTCTCAAAGAGGGCATTTTTCTGTGTTTATGCCTCAAAAAATGTCTTTAAAAGATGTTGGGCATCAGTGCGGTACTTGTCGTTTTGGTGAAAATCCAGAAACATCAGTACTTGATATCAACTGCCGTACTCATGATGTGGATAATCTTTATGTTGTTGATGGTAGTTTTTTCCCGTCTAGTACTGCTTTAAATCCATCATTAACGATTATGGCGAATGCTTTGCGAGTGGGAGAACATTTGTTAGAAAGGATGAGTTAGTAGTAGAGACGCTTCGGTTACTTGCGTCTGTACAATTAGTAGTTACTAGGGGAAGCCGCAGCCTATCACCCTTGTTACCAGGTTCAACCTGGTAACGAGAACTAGAGCCTCTGGCTCGTGTCACTACTAGCGTGGCTTTGTTCTTTATTCATAATTTATTTTGTAGAGACGCGAGAAATCGCGTCTCTTGGTTTTTACGGAGATAATAAACAGCTTGAGTTTTGTATACCTAGATTTGCTGAGGTAGTCATAACTTGATTGCGGCTAGATTGGACGGATTATAAATATTAAATCATTATAATCATGTCCAAGCTTCTGATTAGCCAATATCATGCAGAAGTAGAAAAAATTATATATTACGGTGGTTCTAGAAAAGAAACTTCTATTCGTGTTGCTTTTCAGAATTTGCTCAATGAATATTGTAAACCTAGAGATTTTAGACTGATTCCTGAATTAGATTATAAAACGCCAAATGGTAAAGTTGTTTATCCGGATGGTACAGTCAAAGATGCATTACGTTTAGATTGGGGTTATTGGGAAAGTAAAGACCAATACGATAAACTAGACGAAGAAATTGAAAAGAAATTTCTCCAAGGCTACCCAGATAGTAATATTCTGTTTGAAGATTCACAAACAGCAGTTTTAATTCAAAGTGGACAAGAAACTAAACGCGTCTTGATGAAAGATACGGACGGTTTGGATGAAATCATCACCACTTTTATTAACTATATTCGCCCGGAAGTTAAAGATTTTCGGCAGGCTATTGAGAATTTTAAAGAAGATTTGCCGATTATTTTAGAGGCATTGCGAGATTTAATCGACAATCAAGCTGAAACGAATGTTGAATTTCAAAAGACAAGAAATAAGTTTTGGGATATTTGTAAGGAATCAATAAATCCTGAAATCAGTTTGCTGGATATTCGGGAAATGATGATTCAGCATATTTTGACAGAAGATATTTTTATCAATATATTTAGTGAGTCTCAGTTTCATAAGGAAAATAATGTAGCGCGAGAATTACAAAGAGTCATAGATACTTTCTTTACAGGCAGTATCAAAAGAAATACTCTCGGTACAATTGAGCGTTACTATGGAGTGATTAGAAGAACTGCTGCGAATATTTACAATCATCATGAAAAGCAGAAGTTTTTAAAGGTTATTTATGAGAATTTCTATAAAGCGTATAATCCTAAAGCTGCTGATAGGCTAGGAATTGTCTACACGCCTAACGAAATCGTGCGCTTCATGATTGAAAGTGTAGATTATCTAACTCATAAGCATTTTGGTAAGCTGCTTGGCGATAAAGGGGTAGAGATTTTAGATCCAGCTACAGGAACAGGAACATTTGTTACTGAATTAATTGAATATTTATCTAAGGATAGTTTGGCATATAAATATAAGCATGAAATCCATTGCAATGAAGTAGCGATTTTGCCTTATTACATTGCTAATTTAAATATTGAATACACCTATAAGCAAAAGATGGGTGTGTATGAGGAGTTTGAGAATATTTGTTTTGTTGATACTTTAGAGCATACCTCGTTTGATGGCAAGCAATTAGATTTGTTTGCGATGTCGGTGGAGAATACAGAGAGGATTAGGCGGCAGAACGAGTGTGATATTTCTGTGATTATTGGTAATCCTCCTTATAATGCCAAACAAGAGAATTTTAATCAAAATAATGCTAATCGTGCTTATCCAGCGATAGATAAGCTTATCAAAGAAACTTATATAAAATATAGTAAAGCTCAGAATAGGAATGTTGTTTATGATATGTATACACGTTTCTATCGCTGGGCTACCGATAGAGTTAAAGATGGCATTATATGTTTTATTACTAATTCTTCTCTTTTAGATGGTATAGCACTTGATGGATTCAGAAAATGTATTCAAGATGATTTTTCTTTTGCATATTTCATTGATTTAGGAGGTAATGTTAGAGCAATATCAGAAAAAAATGGAATATTTATTTCCGAGAAACATACAATTTTTGGAAAAAGTGCTATGACTGGTATTGTAATTTGTTTTCTTATTAAAGATAGCAAATCACCAGGATGTAAGATTTTTTATTCTAATCCATTTCACCTTCATGAACTGAGAGAGAATAAGCTTAGTTATTTAAGAGAAAATACTTTTCAAAATTTTGTTTTTGAACACATCATACCAGATAAAAATTATAACTGGATTAATCAAGCTGATAATGACTTTGATACTCTGCTACCATTAGTTGATAAAGATGTGAAAGCTGGTAAAGCAGAGGAAGCGGTGTTTAAATTGTTCTCTTCAGGTATCAAAACTCAGAGAGATGAATGGGCTTATGATTTATCTAAACAAAATCTTGCTGACAAAATGTCATTTTTTGTACAAATTTACCTAAATGAACTTTACAATCAGAATATAAATGATTTATCAATATCAATTAAATGGGATGAAGATTTAAGAAGTTATTTAAGGAGAGGAATTACAAAAAACTTTACTATAAGTAGTATTATAGAAAGTCTCTATAGACCTTTTTACAAAGAGTACTTGTACTTTGACAAGCACTTCAATGGAAGAACCTATCAATGGTTTAATCTCTACAAAGAGGGTGAGCAAAACCTATATCTCTGTATACCTGGAATTGGTGCATCAAAATCTTTTCAGTGCTTAATGACCAATCATATTACTTGTTTAGATTTTCTTGAAAAAACTCAATGCCTTCCTCTGTACCGCTACGATAAAGACGGAAACCGCATCGATAACATCACCGATTGGGGATTAGCACAATTCCAAAACCATTACAAAGATTCCACAATCACTAAATTAGATATTTTTCACTACACCTACGCCGTCTTAAACAATCCCGCTTATCGACAAAAATACGAACTCAATCTCAAACGAGAATTCCCCCGCTTACCCCTCTACGATGGCTTTCACCAATGGGCTAGCTGGGGTAAACAGTTGATGGATTTGCACATCAATTATGAAACTGTCGCACTCTATCCTTTAAAACGAATTGATTTGCCTTTTGATGAATCCAGTAGAATAACTCCCAAGGCAAAACTCAAAGCTGATAAAACTAAGGGGACGATAATTTTAGATGAATTGACTACCCTAGAAGGTGTCCCTAAAATTGCTTGGGAATATCACCTTGGCAACCGTTGCGCTTTAGAGTGGATTTTGGATCAATATAAGGAAAAAAAACCAAAAGATCCGACTATTGCTGAAAAATTCAATACTTACCGCTTTGCAGATTACAAAGAACAGGTAATAGATTTACTGCAACGAGTCTGCACGGTGAGTGTAGAAACAATGCGGATTATTCAAGAGATGGATAATTAAATTTTGTGTTTTGGTAATGGCGGTGCGTTACGCTGTCGCTAACGCACCCTACTAGTCATTCTTGTATTAGCTTTTAATTTCGCTAAAAAATAAATTTCTTGGCTAAGAGCTTAAGTCAGATTTATCTGACTAGAAAATTCTTTGAGTCCGTTTAAAGGGACTTGTGCTATTAGCCAGAGAATTGATTCTCTGGCTTGTTAAGGGGTAGTGCAAGTTATCTATTAATTAAACAGTTGTTGCTGCCAATTTTTTTGGTTTTTTAACTATTTCGTATAGCTTATCTTCAAATTTTTCCATACACATAGACCAATCATATTCAAGTATAGAGAAGCGAGCGTGCATAGACATTTCTTCTTTAAGCTCAGGATTTTCGAGAATTCTAATCACTTTGTCGGCGAAATCTGAGGGATTGTTGGGTTCGGCAAGGAAGCCGTTGCTACTAGAGGATATCTGTTCTGATGTTGAGGGTGCTTTAACTGCAACTACAGGAGTTCCAGAAGCTAAGGCTTCGTTGTTTGAGGTGCAAAAGTTTTCGGTAATGGAGGGGTTGACAAATACATCGGCTCGTGAGTACCAACCCAGCAGTTCTGTGCCATGCGATTCTCCCCACACAGTCACACCCGGCCCAAATTTGGCGGCACGGTGGCGTATTTCTTCCTGTAAAGGCCCGCTGCCTATAATTACTAAATGCACGTCGGGAATTTTGGCGGCAACAAGTGGGTAGATGTCTAGGAGTTGGGTAACATTTTTTTCTGGGGCAATTCGTCCAACGAAGAGTAGAGTTGGGCGATTATCTTTGGGGATGGGGTTATGACAGATATTATTAGGATTAAATTTTTGGCAATCTATCCCTTGATAAGCTAGGTATTCGCTGCGTTGAGATTGTAGATTTTTGTACTTTTCCAGCTGTTCTCGTGAAGGAAAGAAGTTATAGTCGTAAGCTTCGCTGAATTGCTTGATAAACATTGGCAACATGGGACGAATAAAGCTGAAAAATTGGTTGCCCATGTAATATCGAATATAAGCAACGATATCGGTATGGAATAGCGAGATAATTGGTGTGCCAGTTCGCCGAGCGTATTCTGAGCCGACAGGGCGTCCGTAACCTTGCAAGAAAATTGAATAAAATCCCCTCATTTGCGGCGCTTCTTCAACCACTATGAGATCTGGCTGAAAACTCTCCAAGACTTTGGCATCACTCCAATGGCGATAGCTCAAGGGTTGAGGGAGAGATTTGTAGAAGATCAGGGGCTGGGTGGGGAATGCATAAGAGGAAAAGTTGGGAAAAGACTGTAATTCTTGCAGCCCTGGCATGGGACGGCTACCAACCTCTTTGGGGTACTGCTCGTTAATTTCTGGGTGAATGAGAAAGACTTCGTGTCCTTGTTGTAGCAACCAGCGCACCCGTTGATGCACTGCAACCGAAACCCCTGTTAAGAATGGCGCATACAATCCTGTAATCAGCGCAATGCGAAGAGGTTGTTTTTTCATAGCTGCAAGGAGGTAATTGTATTTATTCAGAGAAAAATTAAAGAGAAACTTTACTATCAACAGGTTGATCTAGCAGTTGATAAGGGCGATATTCGATGAGCTTGATGTTCCAAGGGCCTTTAATTCGGTAGATGGCACCACGCCAGTTGACTGTTGACATCCATAGGGAAGATAGGAGTGCAAACCCGTGAGTCCAATTTGTGAGGAGAATACCGATTAGTATTTTTACGACTGTGGCAGGTGACAATTTGGCTGTCGGTTCACCATGTTTGCTGATTACTTGCTGTACTCCTTTTTCCAGTGCGATCGCAAGCAAGAGTAATCCTAAAATATAGCCACTAAAAGTGGTTAAAGCCAAAATAGCAGCATCCCATTGTTGGGTGCATAAAGCCACTAAAAATAACACCAAGAGTAGATTAGGAAGTATCACAGTTTGAATCGCGTCAGCAATTACAGCCCACCACTGAGGATGATACAGGCGCGAAGAAACTAGTTGACGTTTCATCCACTCTAGTAATCGAGGTAAGTCTGTCTCTTCACGATTGAGAATTAGCAGTGAAGGTACAAACTTAACTTTTAACCCATGTTGTCCCAAGACTCTACGGATCATTGTATCTTCACCGTAGGCTCTTGCCCATCTATCTAACAGTCCTGTTTGGTGGATAACTTCTGTTTTCACAGCTAATGTGCCACCCCAAGGAATTCCGTAAAAGAACATCTGCACAACTGCGGAGGCGTTCCACAAGTAACGCACCGTAGTTCCCCAATATTTGCCAGTGGGTAAGTACCAACGGTTACCTGTGGTTGCCCCGACTTTTGGATCGTCTAGAGGCGTGACTAAGTCACGCAGCCAATTGGGATGAACTACTGCATCCCCATCTGCTAAGGCAACTACTTTGTAGGAGTCATCCAATTCTGAGACTGCTTGTACCAGTGAACTGCATTTGAGGCTACAGTTGTATCTTCTGATGCTCAATGGGCTGACTTGGACATTAGTAGCTCCTAAAGAGGCGATCGCATCATTGGCAATTTTCCAAGCTGGATCTTCTTTACTATCGACGATGAGCTTGAGATCGTATTGTGGGTAGTTTTGTTGCAAGAGCGATCGCAAACAATAGGGTAAAAACGGATCGCCTCCCCGCAGACAAAGAATCACTGCTACTTTCGGTAATTCTTCGTCTGGTAAAGAACTTTTTTGAGGCGATTGCAAAAACAATAAAAATACCAATGTTATAGATGCCTGAATCGCTAGCCAACCCACTAAAAACCTAAATAGCAATAGTACCAATTCTGTCATTTGTTTTTCTCCATGCCCCATTCTGTCTGTGTATCTATGCAAATTAGGTACTGGGGGTACTGGGTAGTGAGAGAGCCAGAGGCTCTAATTCTCGTTACCAGGTTCAACCTGGTAACGAGGGAATTACTGTTCCCTGTCCCCTATCACCTATCCCCTACCTTATGGATCGAGTCCATATTTCATGAAAATGTTGATTGTTTTATTTTTTCGCAATGAAAAACTAGCATCACTAAACTTTGGTGTACCAGTTATGAGTGAAACAGTTGGATTTTTGGAAATACCAAAACCTTCTTTGGGAATACCTAAAAAATCTCTGTCGAGTTTGTAATCTCTGTTTTGATCATCGATGACAGCGACTGCATAAGTTCCTGGTTTCAAACCAGTAAATTGTTTTGTTACATAATTTCCTGCAATTTGAGTACAGCCACTTTTTACTTCGCCGCTACTATCTAAAGGAAATCCTTTTTCGCTTGAAAAAACTCGGATGCAAATCTGACCTTTTTGATGTTTTATACCTTTTACTACTACAGTAAGTGTAGATGTTGGCTCTGCATTGACTTTGCAACCACAACTCATGCTCAGTAGAGCAGGCAGTAAAAAATAAGCAATCTTAGAGGCTTTCATTAACATACTTTTCCTGATAAGTTTGCAGTATCGGTTATGAAGCAATAGACTTTAGTTAGACTCAGTAATAAAAGTGTGTAGAAAGTATGTGTTGCGTTTCACTATGTACTATTTTTTCGAGACTAGCTATAATTCAACCTATGATTATTAACTTTGTAGTAGTACTTTATTTTTAAAGTACTAACTACAATTAAAATTGACCTTGTTATGTCAGCTTTGTGTATTATTGAGCCATCATTTTTTTGAGGTCAGTTTTCTTCAACCACTCTTGAGTTAGCTGCATTCCTTCTTGCAAATTAATTGTTGGTTGGTAATTCAAAACTTTCTGAGCTTTATCTATTGAATAAGCATAGGGACGAGTCATAAAATCTACTACTTCTGGCAAAATATCAGCTTGTTTGCGAAATAGTTTTTGTCCTTGGTAGCGTAATTTAAGAAATAATTTCAGCTCATCTTTTGGTAAAGAAAATGGCGCTGGTAAACCTGCCATCTCTGCTAGGTAGGTAAAATATTCCTTCCAGGAAGTTTCTTGCCCGTCAGTAATATTAAAAATTTCTCCGTAAGTTTCTTTTTCTAGGGCGAGAAATATAGCATCAATGAGATTGTCAATATATACGTGATTGATTACTCCTTGCCCATCATTAGCATAGGCAAATAATTTTTGCCGCATTAACAATAATGGTCGAACAATCCAAGGAATACTTCCAGGCCCGTAAACATCACCTGGTCTAATAATAATGACACCAAAATTGGATGGGTCGTTAAGTTCTAAAAGTGCTTTTTCGGCTTCTATTTTTGTTTGGCAGTAGGGGTTATTTTCACCAGAAAGTGGCCCATCTTCTGTAATGCGATCGGGATAGTTAAAGCCATAGACTAAAGCACTTGAAATATAGATAAAGGTTTTAACACCATGACTCTTGGCTGCTTTAGCAATGTTGAGAGTTCCGCCAACATTGACCTCACGAAATTCTTCTATGGAACCACCTTCTTTGGCTATTTCATCTGTATGTAAAATAATATCTATTCCTTGGCAAGCTGACTCAGTAGTCATAGGATTGGTGATACTGCCAATCATCACTTTAGCGCCTAAGTTCTGTGCTTTTTTAGCTTTATCTGCTGAACTTTGTAGCCCAGATACTTTCATTTCCTTTGCTATAGCTCTTTCTGCTGCACGTAAGCCTACAAATTCGCCAATTCCAGTGATGAGAAGAGATTTATTTTTGAAGTTCATATCAGAAAAAGGATAAAGGATGAAGAGTGAAGAATGAAGGGAAAAGATAGAAGAGTAAATATTATTTGATTACTTTAGACTTCATCCTTTAGAAAATATCAGCTGGATCTGTAGAACGAAGTTTGTTGATAGCAAGTGCTCCAGAAGTCATACACATTAAAACTGCCGATATCAATACAATGACTGCGTTATGAAGACTCATCATGATAGGTAATTTGGTTGCATCCATCGCAAAATTATATAAGAATAAGGAAATAAGAAATCCTGGGATGTAGCCTAGTAACGACAGAATTAGAGCTTGTTGAAAGACTAAATGCAAGAAGTAGTTATTCGCATAACCTATGGCTTTTAATGTTGCATAGGCTATTAATTGAGTAGAAATATTACTGTAGAGAATCTGATAGACAATCACTATACCAACAACAGAAGCCATTGTTAGCATGAGATTAAGGATAAAACCAATGGGTGTTCTAGTTGCCCAATATTTTTTCTCGAAATCTATGAATTCCTGGTAGGTAAAAATCTTCACATCATCAGGTAAATTAGCTTGTAATTCTTTTAAGACTCGTTCAGGATTAGCACCAGATTTGAGAGAGATTACACCTACGTCTATCATTTCTGAAGGACGGCTATTAGGAAATATCCTGAGAAAAGTTGTATCACTAACCATCAAATTACCATCTACACCAAAGGAAGGGCCCAAACTGAACAATCCACCAACTCTGACTCTGTATCCTCTTAATGAATCAAAGGGAAAAATTTCAAGTATTTGTTCTGTTTGTTCTTGAGTAAACTTTTGAGCAACTGGGCCAAATTCTGGTCGAGAATTGCGATCAAAAAGTACTACATCAGGAACTTTAATTTTGTCTATGTTTTTCTCCACTTCTGGTATATTCATCACAGGTCTGCCAGGCTCAAATCCAATCACATAGATTGAATATTTCTCGCCATTTTCAGGATTCTTAAATTTGGCGAATCCCAAATACATTGGGCTAACGGACTCTACACCATCAAACCCTAAAGCCTGATACAATCGAGACCGAAAGTAACTTTGAATTGCAGTCAAAGATTTATATTGAGAACTGACTAAAAATAAATCTCCTTGGAGATTGCGGTGTACTTGGGTAGCACTGGAGTAAAGAGCATCTTGAAATCCAAGTTGCATAAACATCAAAATCACAATAAAACCAATGCCAGCTATAGCCACTAGAGAACGAATTTTGTTTCTGACTAGTTGTAGCCAAGCTACGGGAGTTGTAAACACCATGATTCAAGATAAATGCGATCGTGTGCGAGTAATTTAACAATGCCTGCTGCGGTTAAATTTGAATGGCGACATCTACCTGTAAGTTGGTTAAACCAGCGACTAGTTCACTATCTGCTGGATTATCGATGCGAATTTTTACCTGGATGACTCTACGATCTGTATCTGCTCCTGGGTTGATACTTAAGATGCTTTGTCTGTCAACTAACAAGCCAATCTCGCTGACAGTTCCTTGCAATTTTTTGGGGAAGGCTGTGCTGGTAATTACGACTTTTTGCCCTGGGCGGACTTTCTGAATGTCAGTTTGATAAACTTCTGCAATCACGGACATTTGGGAAGTTTTGCCGATTTCAATAATTCCGGCTGTGGCGACTACTTCTCCTGATTTAGTGTGAGTCTTCAAAACTTTACCATCTATGGGAGCTTTAACGTAGGTGAGATCGTGTTCTGCCTTTGCCTGTTTAACAGCTGATATCGCACTTTTGAGTTCAGCTTGGGCAAGTTGTACATCTGTTGGGCGTACCTCCTTAATACTTCCCAGCTTGGCTCTTGCTTCGCTGAGTTGTTCTTCTAAGGTATCTACTGTACGGTTGAGGGTTGCCTTGGCTTCAACAAGTTGCTGCTGTACAGTTTGATATTGTAAAGCTTTACTAGCCGCAGTAGAGGCGGAAACAGCGCCTTCTTGGTATAACTGCTGATATCGGCTATTTTCGGTTTGGGCATTGTCAGCTTGAGCTTGTAAACTGGCGATCGCTGCTTTTTGTGCAGTGACTTCTCCTCGTAACTGCGATTCAATTCGGGCGATCGTTGCTCTTTGGGCATCAATATCTCCTATTTTTGCCCCAGCTTTTACTTGTGCTAATTTAGCTTGAGCAACATCAACATTACTTAGAGCCTGTTGTACATTTGCTAGAGAGCGAGCATATCCTTCTAGTAATGCGATTACCTGCCCTGCTTTAATCTGTTCACCTTCTTTCACTAACAGCTTCTCTACTCTTACACCAGTTAGCGAGCTTGGAGCAGACAACTGAGTCACTTCACCTTCGGGTACTATACGCCCCAAAGCAGTAACAGCAACTCTTGCGGGTGCAGCTTTAACGGGCTTTTGTGGTTGGGTTTGCACATTGGAGCGAAAAAGTAACAAACTAAAGAAAGATACCAACCCTGTAGTTAAAGCTATAAAAGCTGCCAAAAAAAGTGGCCACCTACTAGCAGGTTTTACAAAGAGAAAACTTTTCTTGTCTGCTGACATATTTTCATCCCAATTTGGTATTAGTTTTTAGTTGCTAATTGCCAATTGCTAATAGTTAATTGTTCATTGTTCATTGTTCATTGCCATTAGCTATTAACCATGAACAATTACAAGAGAAATACGTTATTTACCTATCCCTCTTTTGTCATTTTGATTGCAAAAAAAAATATTTCAGCTTTCAATTTTGTCATTGTGAAAATAGCAAATATGACAAAAGTTTTGATTGCAATAAGTAATGGCCTTAATCTAACTCTACTTTTGCCTGCTTATAAAGTTTCCGTGGGTAGTCCCAATGAAACAAGTTTTATCACCAAGAATGAAAGTGGAATTTTTACTGTTCCCTGTTTCCGACTTTCAAGTCAGACAATTATGTGATAAATCACACAACGAGGGAATGAAAATATTTCTTTTTCTGTTCCCTGTTAAGATTTCCCTATTTTCAAGACAGATGGCAGTAGGCAGATAACAGTAGGGAAAATGCCTATTCTATCTGGTTTTTGGGAATAAGCATTTTATGCTTAATAATGCCTATCTACTGGTCAATAATACTAAATCCAATCTCAAGGTACCCCTTTTTTCAATTCTCACTCAAAGTTAAATGTATTTATGTAACCGTAGACACGCGACTGGTTTTATCTAGTTTTCAACTCTAAAAGAGATGCTCAGGCGGATTATAGTATGAGTAAATTTTCGGTAAATCAATAGGGCTTGATGGATGCCAAAGTTTCTTCAAATTTACTCTTGACCTGCACCGATAATGGTGGCTTAAAAACAAGGTAAAATAAAAAACTCTTCGTTCTGAAAAAACTTAAGTAGTAACGAAGCGACTACAATAATAAAATCAAAAAACTTGCTTTCCAGTATGGCAAAGAAGTGCGATGCTGTCAAGTTATTCACTAGAGGATAGGAACTAAGAATAGTGAAGGATAACTGAATAACTGAATCATTGATAACTAATACCCAACAATCAGTTTTCGTTATCATGTCTAAGTTCGGATCAGGAACTTTTTGATGATGACTCACTTCATAGAGCTACTAAATCAATGGATACCGCTCTCAATTGATAAACAGTTGATAAGCTGACTATAGGTCATAAGACATTCTCATCAAAGTTCTCACAAAATTTCCGTTTTTAAGAATACTGGTGCAATATATTAGGTTTATCGTCTTGCTGATGATTTCACTGACGGCATCAAAAAACAGTAATTATGCCTAGAATAGCTATAGACAAAATTAAAATAGGTGTGAATCGCCGTCCATTAAACGGCGAGAAAGTGAAGGAGTTAAAAGAATCTATTCAGGCAATGGGTTTACTAAACCCAATCACAGTAGATGGAGATTATAAATTGATAGCTGGGCTGCACCGTTTGACAGCCTGTCAGATGCTGGGTTTAAACGAAATAGAGTGCAATGTCATTAACTACGAAGATACTGAACAAGCTCGTTTAGCGGAGATTGATGAGAATTTAATCCGCAATGAGCTAGAGCCGCTGGAGCGTCATGAACTTTGGCTAGAAAGAGAACAAATTCTGCAAAAGTTGGGACTGAGAGCAAAACCAGGAGATAACCAACACACTCTCAAAGGTGGTGAAATGGTTGCACCTCCTCCTAAGACTACTAAGGAGATGGCTAAAAAAGCTGGTTTTTCTGAACGTACTCTCCAGCAAGGTTTACAGATTGCTAAAGGCATTCATCCAGAAATTAAACAGCTAATTAAAGGGACATCGATCGCCAAAAGTACTACAGCCCAATTAGAGATAGCCAGATCTGCGGCTCAAGAACGGGCTGTGGCAGAACAAGCAGAAAAAGCTTCTCAGTTAGCTAAAGCGATGGGAAAGCAACAAGAAGCCGAAAAACAAGCGAAAGTAGCCGAACAAGCACGAACCAAGCAAAAAGAGTTACAACTGGTAGCTTTCCAAAGTGCGATGGCTCAAAAGGAAACAAAATCGGCTCTTAAGAAAGTTCCTACACAGGTACAAAAAACTCCTGACAAAAGAGCGATCGCCCTGCACTCGTCGCAAGTAAAATTGGGTGACGAATTGATACTTGGTCGGCATTTAGTTTATTGTGGCGATACTAGCAGCAAAGAATTCAAGGAACTGCTACCCTCAAATGCAGCTTTGGCGATCGCGACAGTTTCACCAAATTGGAATCATGACTACTTGATTGATGAAGCACGGGTTGTGGCAGTACTACGTTCGGGGGGCAATATCTACAAATTTTGCAGTCGGGTGCGAATGCCATTTCAATATGAATTTGTGATTGGCAACTTATATGTAAGCATTTTTTCTCACCAGCCTAAAACCCAGCCTCAGATACCAATTAATATTGAAGGCGTAGAAGGAACAATCAATTACCTGATCAATTTGTATACCAGTCATCAAGATAATTTTGTCATTGCCCCGTTTATGGGAGATGGTGAAATCCTCATTAATTGTGAAAGGATGGGACGTATCTGTTTTATTGGAGACGAGAATCCTGAATTTATTAGTCGTGGAATTACGCGCTGGGAGAAATGGACAGGAAAGCAAGCTGAAAAAACCAATTCAACAAGTTATGTCAAGTAGTTTTAGAGACTGCCAAAAAATAAATTATCCAGTAGGATGCGTTAGGCTTAACGCCGTAACACACCGCCTACACCTAATAGATAGAAGGTGCCTTACGCTTCGCGTTAACACACCCTACGGCTCCTCTGCCTTTCTTCGATATTCGTATAATTGCAATCTGAAAATTGAGAAGTTATATATTAAAATTTCACAGCAGTCTCGATAACCTCTCGATTCAGGGGTTCAGAGACTGTTATTTATGAGAGTAATAAATAAATATTTCTGTTATTTATTAACATTCACAAACTAGATTTATACTAATCAATATAATGTCAATTATTATTGACTTGTATATACACTGAATATCTCAAATTAATTTTTTGGAAAAAGTCAATACTACTTCTGCCTAAATTATCATGTATCTATAAGAAGTATACTGAAGCTCATTGAAAGCATTAATGTACTCAAAGCCTCGTGAAAATAATAAATTAAACCATTGATAATCGTCTTTTTGATTCAGACTATATTTATGTTAAAGGATTTGAGTTTCAAGACTATTGTTACTAATTCACAGTCAGAAATGCTACTTTTTTTAGTTAGTCCAAGACGGACATCAGATTTTTTTTAAAATTGCCTTCTACGAACAATATAGTTGATGCCAATTATGCTAGTTTGGTATTAATTCTCATTCTTTAAAGCGGCACGGTCAATTATTTAGTCGATTGAGTAATGACAACTAAAAATCACCTAATACTATCGTCAATTACTAGTTCTATGATTGATCGCATTGACTCGTGAGTTCGGATGAAATGTGGTGTTTGGAGTGTAGCTAATTTGTCAAATATTCATTGACAAAATCTATAGAATAAATTATCTTGGAAGTCGAAACTGCTATGGCATTCATCAAGATCCAGAACGTTGTCATTAACACCAGTCACATTGCCGCAGTTAAGCTAGATAATCAAACTGGCTCTGGAGAAAAAAGCGTTTCTATTCTTTTAGTTACTCCCAAGTTTCCATTATTCCAGTGGGAAAGCATCTCACCCAATCTCCATCATTACGAATGGATTGAGTTCACGGGTCAGGCAGCTAACGCACTGCAAGACTATTTTAGCAGTTACAACAACGTTATTGACTTGTTGCCAGAATGTCAGGAGTCGAGCGTTGTGTAATATTTTTTATTTAATTTTACCAGACGCGATCGCCATGATTTTGATCAGGTACAGCGTCAACTTAACGGGGTGACATATACTATTTTGAGTTAATGTCAATACAAGTATTGAACCTTTATGTATAAGATAGCTGCTGCATCACTTCGCTACAGAAATTGCAGTTGTTCTATCAACCCACACTACCAAACATTAGTCTAGTTTTTATGTCTGCTCATTCAATTGATATTGCCTTAACGCAGTTGGAAGAACAGATAAACGATTGTGAAAAGGCTTTGGTGAGGTTTATTGAGGACAAAAAACAGATGTCAGATCAATCAATGACAGTCGAAAAGATTAACAGAAAATTGCAACATAATCCTATTGCCATTATTGGCATAGCTTCTTTATTTCCCCAAGCTAAAAATGTACAAGAGTACTGGCAAAACATTGTTAACAAACTCGATTGCATTACTGATATTCCATCAACCCACTGGAGTGTAGAAGACTACTACGATCCAAACCCCAGAACACCTGAAGATAAAACCTACTGTAAAAAAGGTGGATTTCTTCCCCACGTTGATTTTAACCCAATGGACTTTGGAATACCACCAAATATATTAGAAGTTACAGATGTTTCGCAACTGTTAGGCTTGTTAGTTGCCAAACAAGCAATGGAAGATGCCGGCTATGGGGAAAGCCGGGAATTTAACCGCGAAACAGTTGGAGTTATTTTGGGTTCGGCAGCATTGAAACTGGGAATTCCCCTTGCTGCTCGCCTGCAATATCCGATTTGGAAAAAAGCACTTAAAAGTAGCGGCTTATCCGATGAGGATACAGAAAAAATTATCAAAAAAATCCAAAGCGCCTATGTGAAATGGGATGAAAATGCATTTCCCGGTATGTTAGCTAACGTAATTTCCGGGCGCATTGCCAACCGTTTAAACTTAGGCGGAATAAATTGTACAGTTGATGCTGCTTGTGCTAGCTCCTTCGCTGCCCTAAAAATGGCGGTTAGCGAATTGGTAGAGCATCGCTGCGATATGATGCTCAGTGGTGGGGTTGATACTGATAACTCAATCACGGCTTATATCAGTTTCAGTAAAACGCCAGCCGTATCTCCTAGCGAAAAAGTCCAGCCTTTTGATGCCAAGTCGGATGGGATGATGCTGGGTGAAGGCATCGGCATGATAGTCCTCAAACGCTTAGAAGATGCGGTACGGGACAATGATAAAATCTATGCAGTCATCAAAGGTATTGGCACATCCAGTGATGGACGCTATAAGAGCATTTATGCTCCCCGCAAAGAAGGGCAGGTGCAAGCTTTACGCCGTGCCTATGAGGATGCAGGTTTTGCTCCAGAAACTGTCAGCCTGATTGAAGCCCACGGTACGGGTACAATGGCTGGCGATCCCACAGAATTCGCCTCTTTACGGGACTTTTTTGGGGAACATAACTCCAAAAAGCATCAAGTTGCTCTTGGTACTGTCAAATCCCAAATCGGACATACAAAAGCTGCTGCGGGTGCGGCTAGTATTATCAAAACTGCTTTGGCACTGCACCACAAGATTTTACCGCCCACGATTAACGTTACTGAACCCAATCCCAAGCTTAACATCAAAAATTCTGCCTTTTATTTGAATACCGAAACTAGGCCTTGGATTCGTTCGGAAGGAGAACCACCAAGGCGGGCGGGAGTAAGTTCCTTTGGCTTTGGCGGTACAAATTACCACGTGGTTCTAGAAGAGTACGCAGGCGAACACAACAACGCCTATCGGATGCATAAGGCTCCCGGTGAGGTGCTGTTGTTTGCTTCAACTCCAGCCCAATTGTTGAGCAGTTGTGAAGAAGTTTTAAGCCAGTTGCAGTCTGAAGCAGGCGACAAACACTATCTAGAACTGGTAGAAAACTGCAAAACCAAAGAAATTCCTCAAAATGCTGCCAGAATAGGTTTTGTCGCAGAAACTCTTACTGAAGCTTGCAAGTTCCTACAAATCAGTATCGACTTGCTGAAAAATAAAGCTTCTGCGCCAGCATGGGAACATCCCCAAGGCATTTACTACCGCGCTTCTGGTATGGAGTTAGGCGGAAAAGTAGTCGCTTTATTTTCCGGACAAGGCTCGCAATACTTGAATATGGGGCGGGAATTGGTAATGAATTTCCCCGAACTGCGGCAGCTTTATGGCTACATGGATAGCTTATTACGCAAAGATAATTTTCAGCCGCTATCGGAAATAGTTTTTCCCCATCCCGTATTTGAAGAGGCGGAAAAGAATGCCCAAGTGGCAGCATTGCAGCGTACAGAATATGCCCAGCCTGCAATTGGGATGTTAAGTGCTGGGATGTACAAATTACTGCAACAATCTGGATTTAAAGCAGATTTTGTTGCCGGGCATAGTTTTGGTGAAATTACGGCTTTGTGGGCAGCAGGGGTGTTAAGTGACGCTGATTATTGTTTCCTGGTGAAAGCTAGAGGGCAAGCAATGGCAGCTCCCCAAGATCCGAATTACGATACGGGAGCCATGCTGGCGGTAAAAGAAGAACTCGAAAAAGTGGAAGGAGTTCTCAAGAATTTTCTGCAAGTAGCGATCGCTAATCTCAATTCTCCTCGACAAGTGGTACTAGCAGGCCCCACCGAGGAAATAGCGAAAGTGCGGGAAGCACTGCAACAACGGGGATATACTGCGATTTTGCTACCAGTCTCAGCAGCATTCCATACACCGCTAATTGCTTTTGCTCAAAAATCTTTTGCGATCGCGATCAAAAACGTTAACTTCCAAAATCCGCAACTACCCGTTTACACTAACGTCACAGGCAAAGAATATCCCAAACAACCAACGGAAATTCAAAAAATTCTCGAAACTCACCTCTCGAACTCGGTGTTGTTTAAGCAGGAAATAGAAAATATTTATGCGGCGGGGGGTTACTGTTTTGTAGAATTTGGGCCGAGGAACATACTTACTAACTTAGTACGGGAAATCTTGAGCGATCGCCCCCACATTGCGATCGCACTTAACCCCAGTGCTCAAAAGAACAGCGATCGCTCGCTCCGGGAAGCGGCTGTACAATTGCGTGTTGCTGGTATGTCTCTGAAAAACCTCGATCCCTACCAACTGCCACCAGTTATCTCTGAACCTCAGAAAAACAAGGGGTTGAGCGTCAAGTTAAACGGTACTAACTACGTATCAGAAAAAGTGAAAAAGGGGTTTGAGCAAGCTTTGCAGGATGGGCATCAGGTGAAACTGCACAAAAGCGAAGTAGTTACCTCCAAGTCTCTGGTGACAGCAACAGCAGCTACTTCCATTTCAACAATGCCAGAGAGTAACGGGCATATTGGGTTAAACGGAAATAACGGACATAGTAAAAAACCCGTTCTTGAAGAGGAAAAGGAGACAAGGAGACAACCAGACAAGGAGAAAAATTCTCTCCCACTCTCCCACTCTCCCACTCCCCCCCTCTCCCCCTCCCCCACTCTTCCCCTCCCTCCTACTTCCTCTCAACCAGTTCTAGGGTCGAAAATGAATGACGTACCAGATAAACTTGTAAATTACCAAAGAGTTTTAGAAAGCTTAGAGTATGCCTTGACGCAGTTTCAACAAAATCAAAGTGAAAATTTACAAGTTCACGCCCAATATCTCAACCATCAGGTGGAATACGCTAGAACCTTTTTCCAACTTGTGCAGCAGCAGAATTCCTTGTTTGGCAAAGGAGAACAATTACCCCAAGCAGCCAAGCTTAAAGGGAGCATCATCGACAGCTTAGATCGCAGCATGATGCAGTTTCACGCCCAACAAAGTGAAACCCTACGCATCCACGAACAATATCTCCACCATCAAGTAGAGTACACCAAAAACTTTTTCCAAGTCGTCCAGCAAGAGTACGCCCAGCTAGTTGGGGATGGCACTTCTGCTCAGGTAAGCTTACCTATAGCTCAAGAACCCCTGCCATCTTTAAATACTACAAATACTACGAAAGTAGAAACTCCTGTTCTCCCCACAGCTAAAATTCAGGAGAGCAAGCCGGAATCGGTAGTCATACGCGACATTCCTGCAATCAAGGAAGAAAGTTTTGTTCCCGCCACTACCCAAATCCAGGAAACTAAGCTTGAGCCTGTTGTACCTGTAGCTACAAATGGTACGAAAGTCGCAAAAAAAGAAACTCCTGTTCCTGCTACTACTGAAATTCAAGAAAGTAAGTTTTCTGCACCTCCAACTCCAGTTAGCACACCACCTCAGCCAACAGTTTCTCCAGCACCAGCCATTGATGTATCTGACTTAGATCAAAGCCTGCTAGCCATCACCAGTGAAAAAACTGGCTATCCAATCGAAATGCTCGATATGGACATGGATATGGAAGCAGACTTGGGTATAGACTCAATTAAACGCGTAGAAATCATGGGTGCGTTGCAAGAGAAATACCCAGATTTACCCAAGCCAAGTAACGTAGAAGAACTGGCAGAACTACGTACAATCGCGCAAATAGTTGAATATTTGAAATCTCTGGTTTCTGCTTCTACCCCGGTAGCAACAGTAACTGAAGTGGTTAGCACTCCTATACCAGCTGTAGTTAGCAATCCCGAACCTGCATTCATTGAGCCTGTTATTAACAATGATTCAACCACAGTCAGCGAAAGTGTAGCAGTTACAGCAGAAACTATCGTCACAGTTGCCGAAGCGTCTGCCCCCGCAGCAGATGTTGATTTGAGCCACTTGTCAGACGACTTGTTAGCCATCACCAGCGAGAAAACAGGCTATCCAGTAGAAATGCTAGAACTGGATATGGACATGGAGGCAGACTTAGGTATTGACTCGATTAAACGGGTAGAAATCATGGGTGCGTTACAAGAAAAGTACCCCGACTTACCCAAACCGAGTAATGTCGAAGAACTAGCAGAACTGCGTACAATCGGGCAAATTGTTGAGTACCTCCAGCGCTTGGCTGCGGGGGCGGAAAAAAAAAAGTACCAGCCTGAATCTAGTGACAAGCCAGACAGCTTAAAGCACAACATCCAGCGTCGCCCAGCCCAACTGCAAATTCTACCTCCACCGGATTTTTGGGAATTCTCATTACCAGAGGGACACATTATCTTAATCACCGATGATGGTTCCCTCACTACCTCTAAAGTAGCTGAGTTACTGAGCAAGCAAGGGCGGAAAGTAGTAGTTTTAAATTTCCCGCCTTCCCTCGTTCCCGAAAAATCCCCCTTACCACCAGGCGTAAATCGCGTAACCTTACAAGACTCAAGTGAGGAACATCTGCAACAACAACTAGCAGCGATCGCAACCAACTACGGCGCGGTAGGAGCATTTATCCACATTCACCCTATCTTCCAGGCAAGCGATAATAACACGGTGGCTTACTTCCCAGAAGAAAAAGCAATTGTGAAACAAGTCTTCTTCATGGCGAAACACCTGAAAAAATCCCTTACCGAAGCAGGTAATAATGGACGCAGTTGTTTCTGTACCGTAGCACGACTGGACGGCACTTTTGGGTTAGAACATGAAGTAAATTATGGAGCGATCGGCGCAGGTTTATTTGGATTAACTAAAACTTTAATTTGGGAATGGCCAAAAGTATTTTGTCGGGCGATCGACCTCAGTCCTAAAATTGATATTGAGTCCTCTGCACATCACATTATTGCCGAACTTCACGATCCGAATCGATATCTTACCGAAGTAGCATATGGTTCGCAAGGAAGAGTAACTCTTATCAGCACCCCCGACAGATAGCAAAGACGTAGACGTAACAGAAGACAAAGACATTCGGGGAGACAGAGTAAAAACAATTCGTCTCTGTCTCTCCATTCCCCAATCTAAGTAGTCCTTGCTGAACTGCGTACACCAGAAGATATGCCCAAGCCTCAAACAATTACTTATACTGGTCGCATAGTTGATAACAAAAAACAAGCTCCTATTTTAGGAGCTAAAGTTACGTTTGTTTCTCAAGGTAATTCAATTGTTTGCTATACAGATATAGAAGGAATTTATCAATTAGAAATTAACACAAATAAAAGTGATAGCATACACGCAAAATTAACAATAGAAGCTAACGGATATAAAACCTATTACTCTTCTATTAAAGTTTCACCTAAGCAGAAAGACCTTGGTGATATTAAACTTTTAGAACATCATGAAATTAAAGTTATAAATTCTTACCCCGAAACTGATACCTTTATACCCATTCCAATCATAGCAACTATCCTAGCAGGATTATTCATGATTACAATTCTTGCACTTCAAACTTCAAATTCCAAAACCCCTGTCAACAAACGTAATGATTCAATCAATATCTATCAACCATAAAACCATTATCTACAAGTAAAATTTCAACTTCAAATTCTGATATCATTAATAGCTCATTCAAGTAAATTCAAAATTTTATTCACTAATTTAATCTGAATCTAGTTATTTATAACTTACACACCATAACTCTCTGTTTCTTATTTCTCCGTGCTCTCTGTGCCTCTGTGGTTTTATTTTTCAGTGACTTACGCTTAACTTCTATTATTAAAAAATGAAACTCAATTATTATTTAGTATTTCTTACCACAGATGAACACAAATCATAACAGCTATGTTGGTTAAATGTAAGTAAATAATACCAAAGAAATAATCATTCTTAAACTAGGATAATCTTTTCCCTTCTGCCCTCTGCCATTTGCCTTCTTATCTCCTCATAATCAAGTTTTTTCAATTAACTTCATTCTCTAGTCTCTGCGAGCGCAAAAATTATGACTACAGCAACCCAAATTCGTCCTTCCTCAGTTTTTCTAGTGAGTGGTGGTGCCAAAGGCATTACAGCTAAATGTACTATCAAATTAGCACAGCAGTACCCCTGTAAATTTATTCTACTTGGACGTTCAGAACTTCTAGAAACAGAACCTGAATTTGCTCAAGATTGTTTTGATGAAGCAACATTAAAAAAACGCATCATGGAATATCTTCTTGCCAAAGGAGAAAAACCCACACCCATGAGCGTACAAAAAATATTTAATCAAATTTCCTCCAATCGAGAAATCAAGCAAACATTAGCAGAAATTCAACAGGCAGGAGGACAAGCAAAATACATTAACGTTGATGTCACAGATACTCAAGCTCTAAATCAAAAAATTACTAGTGCTGTTACCCAAATGGGAGAGATTACAGGTATTATTCATGGTGCTGGTAATTTAGCTGACAAGTTAATTGAAAAGAAAACAGAACAGGATTTTGAAAAAGTTTACACCGCCAAAGTACAGGGATTAGAAAATCTCCTAGCGTGCGTAAAACCAAATCAACTTGAGCATTTAGTCTTATTTTCTTCAGTCACAGGCTTTTACGGTAATATCGGACAATCTGATTACGCGATCGCCAACGAAATTCTCAACAAATCTGCCCACTCCTTCAAGCAAAAATATCCCCAATGTCACGTAGTTGCAATTAATTGGGGTGGTTGGGATAGCGGCATGGTAACACCGCAATTGAAAAAAGAATTTGCCAAACGAGGTATTGACATTATTCCGGTAGAAGCTGGAACACAAATGTTAGTTAACGAACTACACCCCGCTTATCACAATACTACCCAAGTTGTGATTGGCAGCCCAATGGTTCCACCTGCTGCACTTTTAGATCCAGATCTGCGTAGCTATCGCATCCGTCGTAAATTAACACTAGAAGGAAATCCCTTTTTACTGGATCATGTCATTGCTGGTAATCCTGTTTTACCTGCTACTTGTGCAGTATCGTGGATGTCGGATGCCTGTGAAAAACTTTATCCAGGATACAAAGCTTTTAGTAGCACAGATTTTCGAGTATTCAAAGGAATTACCTTCAATGAAACTCTAGCGGAAGAATATATTCTTGACTTACAAGAAACATCCAAGAATATTGATGCTCATGAAGTAAATTTCTCCTGCAAAATTTCGAGTCAAACTCCAGAAGGCAAAACCATATATCACTTCAGCACTAACATCAAACTTCTGCGTGATGTTCCTGCCGCTCCTATCTACGAAAGATTGAACCTCACAGAAGATAACATCATTACCACCATAGGTAAAGATTTTTATCAAACAGGAGAAGCAGCACTATTTCATGGCTCCGCATTTCAACAATTGAGAAGAGTAATAAATATTAATTCCGAAAAAATCACCACTGAATGTTTTTGGCAAGCAATCAACAAAGTACAACAAGGACAATTTCCAGCCTACTGGGTTAACGCTTTTACAACTGATTTGAGTACTCATCCTTTATGGATTTGGCTGCATCATTACCATCAAGAAATTTGCTTACCAGGACAACAAGAAAGATACGAACAGTTTGCCAAAACTCCTTATAACGAACCATTTTATGTATCTTGTGAAGTCAAAATTAAAACACAAACAAGTGTGGTTGCCGATTTCTTTATACACGATAAACAAGGAAAAATTTACTCCCAACTTTTAGGAGGTAGAGGAATTATTTTTCCAGCTAAATTAATGCAGCCAAAAGCTTAGTAGTTAGTAGTTAGTAGATACTTGTTCTCTTTGTTCACTCTGTGTTTATTGCAGTTTATTTTCTTTTCTTTGTGTACTTTGTGTACTTTGTGGTTCGTTTCCTTTAATAATTAGGAGGCAGAGCCTCGTATCTCTCGTTACTAGGTTCAACCTAGTAACGAGAAGAAATAACCACTAACCACTATCCACTAACTACTTCTCCATAAAAAATGATAAATAACAAGGAACAAATGACTATGGAAAAAATTGCAATTATCGGATTTGGATGTCTATTTCCTGATGCTAAAAATCCTGATGAATTTTGGCATAATCTCATTCAAAAAAAAGATTCTACATCATCTTTAAGTGTTAATGAAATTGGAGTAGAGCCACAAATATTTTTCGATCCAGCGAAAGGTAAACCAGATAAAGTCTATTCTTTAAAGGGAGCATTTATCCGTGATTTTAAATTTGACTCCACAGGATACAAGCTACCACCAAAATTTCTGGAATCCTTAGATAAAACCTTTCAATGGTCATTGTACGTTGCCAAACAAGCTTTACAACATAGCGGTTATTTAGAGCAAGAATCTATTCTCTCAAGATGCGGAGTCATATTAGGTAATCTTTCTCTCCCCACCAAAGCCTCCAACCAATTATTGGCACCGATTTATCAGCAAATTTTAGCACCTGCTGTTCAAGAACTTTTACAGCAACCAGAATTCGATTTAGCTGCTTTGGAGACATCTAAGGAAGCCTCATCCTACAATGCGATGATATCGGGCTTACCAGCAGCTATCATTGCTCAAGCTTTTTCTCTATCAAATATTCATTTTTGTATCGATGCTGCTTGTTCTTCACCTCAATATGCTACCAAGCTAGCATCCCATTATTTATGGACGCACAAAGCTGATTTGATGTTAGCCGGAGGCATCAGCTGTGCAGATCCACTGTTCTTACGAATGCTGTTTTCTGGTATCCAAGGATATCCTGAAGATGATATTAGTCGTCCTTTAGATAAAATGTCGCGGGGAATGCTGACTGCTGAAGGTGTCGGGATGGTGGTATTGAAACGATATAGCGATGCAGTTCGAGATGGCGATCACATTTACGCTACTATCTCCGGTAACGGTTTATCTAATGATGGACGAGGTAAGCATTTACTTAGCCCCAATTCTAAAGGACAAACTCTTGCTTTTGAACGCGCCTACCAAGAAGCTGAAATTAGTCCTCAAAATATTGATTACATGGAGTGCCACGCCACCGGTACTTTGTTGGGAGATTCCACAGAATTTCAATCTGTAGAAACTTTCTTTGGTAAGTATCAAGCAACTCCTTTACTTGGTTCTGTAAAATCTAATGTCGGTCATTTACTTACTGCCGCTGGCAGCGTTAGCTTAATTAAAGTGCTAACGAGTATGTCCAAAGGCGTTATTCCAGCGACAATAAATATAACAGAACCGATGGGAAGTGAAGAAAATGTCATTTCCCCACAACGCATTGTTACTAGTACCACGAATTGGCCTAACAATACACCAATAAAACGCGCTTCAATCAGCGCTTTTGGTTTGGGCGGAACTAATGCCCACATGATTTTAGAACAAGGTAACGTAGAGGACACGGGGAATATAAATAAAAGTTTCTCCGCGTCTTTTGAAACCGCGTCCTCTTCCGAACCTCTCCATCCTGCCAAACTTGCCATTGTTGGTATGGATGCCTTTTTTGGTGCTTGCGATGGTTTAGAAGCTTTTGAGCGCAGTATTTACGAAGGCACGCAACATTTTATTCCTCTACCACCCCAAAGATGGCACGGTGTAGAAAAGCAAGCAGAGTTACTAAAAAAATACGGTTTGACAGATGGGAAGCCGCCACAAGGAGCATACATCACAGATTTTGAAATTGATACTGTTTCTAGCAAAATTCCCCCAAATGAACTAGAAAAGCTCAATCAGCAACAGCTGTTAATGTTAAAAGTTGCCGAACGTGCTTTGAGAGATGCGGGTATAAAAGAAGGTGCAAATGTCGCAGTTGTGATGGCGACAGAAACACAATTATCTGTGCATCAATTGCAGCAAAGATGGAATTTATCCTGGCAGGTAAAAGAAGGCTTAATTGCTGGAGAAATTTCTCTACCACCCGATAAAGTCAGCCAATTAGAAACAATTGTTAAAGATGGCATTCACAATCCAGTCGAAAGCAGTGAATATGTGAGTTACATCGCCAACATTATGGCGAGTCGCATTTCTTCGCTATGGGATTTTACCGCTCCTGTATTTACCATCACCGCCGGAGAAAATTCTACTTTCAAAGTTTTGGAAATAGCACAGCACTTACTTGCGACTGGAGAAGCAGAAGCCGTACTTGTAGGTGCCGTTGATTTAGCTGGCACTCTAGAAAATGTTTTATTGCGCAACCAACTAGCTGTAATTAATACAGGCGCAAATACCCTTTCCTACGATCAAAAAGTGAATGGCTGGATGGTAGGGGAAGGGGCAGGCGCAGTAGTATTGAAGCTACATGAAACTGCGAAAAAAACAAGCGATCGCATTTACGCAGTCGTCGATGCCATCAGTTTCGCACAACAGCAAAATACTGGTTTGGGAACCCCGGATGCCAAAGCCGTAACTCAAGCTTGTCAGCAAGCTTTATTGATGGCGGGTGTCAAACCTTCAGAAGTCAACTATCTGGAAGTTTATGGCAGTGGCGTTGACAAAGAAGACGAAGCAGAAATCACAGGTTTACTGCAAGCTTATCCTGGCAGTGCCAATGATTTAAGCTGCGCGATTGGCAGCGTCAAAGCAAACATCGGACACACCTATGTTGCATCGGGAATTGCCAGTTTAATTAAGACAGCTCTGTGCCTTTATTATAGATATGTTCCAGGGACACCCAAGTGGTCTGAAGTTAAAGAGAAAGAAGTATGGCAGAATAGTCCTTTTTATGTTGCCACCGAATCAAGACCTTGGTTTCTGGATAAACAAGCGACTAAAAGAATTGCTGCCATCAATAGCATCGGCATGGATGGTACTTATGCCCATGTGATCTTATCAGAAGAACCAGATCAAAAGGAACGCAACAGCAGATTTTTACAGCAAACTCCATTTTACTTGTTCCCTATTGCCGGACGCGATCGCGCTGATTTATTTGAACAAATTGACGCCCTCGAAAAGTCTGTCAGCAACGGTACTTCTCTAGCACACGCTGCTAACCTAGCCTTTGCTAACTTTAAATTGTGTTCCGATCCTAATTACGTTCTAGCAATTCTGGCACACAACCAAAAAGAATTAACCAAAGAAATCGAAGCTGCCCGTAAAGGTATAAACAAAGCTTTTGAACGTGGGGTAGATTGGCAAACACCACTAGGTAGCTACTTCACAACCAAGCCATTAGGTAAAAAAGGAGAAGTCGCTTACGTCTATCCAGCAGCAGTCAATTCATATCTAGGTATTGCCCGCAATCTCTTCCGTTTATTTCCCGAAACCCTCGATGATATTGCTGTTACCAAACTACAAAATCTTGTTGCCGACATTTCCCGCATCGTATTTCCTAGAAGCCTGAACAAGCTTTCATCTCGGCAATTAGAAACTCTTGAGCAACAATTCTTAGACGATCCTCTAGCCATCTTCGACGTAGATATGTTGTTTACCAGATTTATCACGCAAATTATGCGAGATGAATTCCAAGTTAAGCCAAAAATGCTCTTTGGTTACAGCTTGGGTGAGACTAGCATGATGTCTGCGGCTGGGGTATGGGATAACTTTACCGAAGGAATAATTGCCCTACACGCCTCACCACTATTTGCTGACAGGTTATCCGGTGCCAAAAATACTGTGCGCGAGTATTGGCAAATGCCAACATCTCAGCAATCACCGAACAATGACTTCTGGGCTAACTATGTACTCATGACTACCCCATCTCAGTTGAGAGAATACCTCCAACATGAGCCGCGCGTCTTTTTAACTCAAATCAATACACCCGAAGAAGTCGTCATCGCCGGTGAACCAGCAGCTTGTGAAAGAATTATTCAAATTTTAGGCTGCAACGCTTTCCGCGCTCCCTTCGACCACGTCATTCACTGTGAAGCGATGGCTTCCGAGTACGGAGAAATAGCCAGAGTTAACACCTTACCCATCTGTAAAACCTTACCAGACGTTGTGCTTTACTGTGCAGCTGAGTATGGCCCAGTGAAATTAGAAAGTCAAGCGATCGCTCACAGTATTGCCAAAGGTTTGTCACAACCCCTTGACTTCCCGCGCTTAGTCAATCGAGTTTACGAAGATGGAGCCAAGATATTTATTGAAACTGGTGCTGGTAATGTTTGTTCGCGATGGATTGATAAAATTCTCAGCGACAAAGAACACATCACCATATCTCTAAATAGAAGAGGTTTAGACGATCATAGTGGTATTGTCAAAGCACTAGCAAAACTTGTCAGCCATCAAGTTTCTGTAGATTTATCGCCACTTTATACTCAAGTAGCAGAAACTCTTAAAAAACCTACCCTGAGAAAAGTTACCTTGGGTGGTAAAAGTTTTACTGACAAAATCTTGACTGAAGAGAATAAAAAACTCTTCCAAAACCTAGCTCAAAAGTCTCATAGCAAAATCCTCAACAGCGGTAGTAATGAAAAATTCATCCCTCCATCCGAGACTAAGGCAGAGGAAATATCAATGCAAAATATCATGGATAACAGCTTAGAGCCAAAAAAAGAAGTACAATTTCGGGAGTTGGTTGCTAATCATCCCCATCCTACTTATAGTTTCAGCTTGTCAAATGTAAGCACCTCTCACTATCAAAAGTTGAATGCTAATAACTTCAAGGTTCATAAAACTCATGCAGCATTCTTAAAATCCCGTCAAGAGTTTAGCAAGCAAATGAGTGAGTTGATTCAATTACAATTAGTTTGTGCTGAAAATTTGCTGAGTGAGTAAAGGTTTGTTGAGAGCTATTTTGTAGCATTAAGAGTATGTATTTAACGAACCACAAAGGACGCAAAGAGCGCTAAGAATAAGAGTTTGAGATATCAAATTTTCTTACATTCAGCAGCGCCCAAAAATTAATTCTCTCTTCATATCTTTTCTTCGTGTTCTTCGTGTTATTTGTGGTTTATTCTTTAATCTGCTAATCATCAAATCGAGGGATAACTTCCGTGACAACTGTAGATGCAGTGCTAAATAAACAGGATAATGGTCTTACCTTTTTTGGCTCTCCCTGCAATTTCAATCAAGTCTGGAAAGGTTCTTTAGATTGTGTAAGTTTTGACCCTAATCTCATCAAAGATAAACTCTTAGCATTAGATAAACCTTGTTATATTGTTAGAATTGATGGAAAAATTGGTATTAGTCATGATGGTTATTTGTCTCCTGCGGAAAATGGCAAAATAGGACAAGCCGAACTATTAATGGCTGTCCCACCAATCAGTTTGCAACAATTAGGAGACCCCAATTTTCTCTCTTTTCATAATGTCAAATATGCCTATACTACTGGCGCAATGGCTGGGGCGATCGCTTCCGAAGAAATGGTCATTGCTCTAGGAAAGGAGAGAATTTTAGCTTCTTTTGGTGCAGGTGGTTTAACTCCCAATCGCTTAGAAGCAGCTATTCACCGTATTCAAGAAGCTTTACCTCAAGGGCCTTATGCTTTCAATTTAATTCACAGTCCCAATGAACCTGCAATTGAGCGCGGTGCAGTAGATTTATACCTCAGATATGGGGTGAGAACAATAGAAGCTTCGGCATTTTTAGATTTGACTCCTAATATTGTTTACTATCGTGCGGCGGGATTGAGTGTAAATTCTGCTAACGAAATTGAAATTAAAAATAAAGTCATTGCTAAAATTTCGCGGCGAGAAGTTGCTACTAAGTTTATGCAACCAGCACCAGAAAAAATGCTGCGAGAATTGGTTGCACAAGGTTTAATTAGTGAGTTACAGGCGAATTTGGCAGCAAAAATTCCTCTAGCTGATGATATTACTGTTGAAGCAGATTCTGGTGGTCATACAGATAATCGTCCCCTAGTTTGTTTGTTACCTTCAATGGTGGCTCTGCGGGATGAAATTCAAGCTCAATATTGTTACGAAAAACCCATTAGAGTTGGAGTAGCGGGTGGAATTGCCTCTCCACAATCTGCTTTAGCAGGCTTTATGATGGGTGCTGCTTATATTGTCACTGGTTCAATAAATCAGTCATGTATTGAATCTGGTTCTTGTCAACATACTAAGCAATTGTTAGCACAAGCAGATATGGCTGATGTGATGATGGCACCAGCAGCAGATATGTTTGAAATGGGAGTAAAACTCCAAGTTCTCAAACGTGGTACTATGTTCCCTCTCCGCGCTCAAAAGTTGTACGAAATATATAGAAACTATAATTCTATTGAAGAAATTCCTGCTCCGGAGCGAGAGAAATTAGAGAAACAAATTTTCCGTAAAACTCTTGCTCAGGTTTGGGAAGAAACTGTTACTTATTTGTCTCAGAAAAATCCAGAAAAATTGGGTAAGGCAGTTAATAATCCTAAAATGAAAATGGCGTTGATTTTCCGCTGGTATTTAGGATTATCTTCACGTTGGTCAAACTCTGGAGAAAAGGGCAGGGAAGTCGATTATCAAATTTGGTGCGGCCCGGCGATCGGCAGTTTTAATAATTGGGTAAAAGGTTCTTATCTAGCAGAACCAAATAATCGTCGAGTTGTGGATGTAGCTCATCACATCATGACTGGAGCCGCATTTTTATATCGCATTCAAAGCTTAAAAATTCAAGGAATACAAATTCCTGACTACTACAGTCAATATTCCCCAGTTCGTTCTACCTTGGAAGCGTAAATATGATGGCATCAAAAAAAGTTTTAACAGCAGCAGAAATTCAAGCTTGGTTGATATCTCAGCTAGCGGAAGCATTAAATGTTGAACCTGAGGAAATTGATATCGAGCAACCATTAGATAGCTATGGTTTAGATTCTACTCAGGCAATGCTGATTGTCGGCAAATTAGAAAAAATGCTGGGATTTAAAGTGTCTCCCACATTGCTGTGGCATTATCCAACAGTTGCTACTCTCTCCCAGCGTTTAGGTGAAGAATCAGAAGAATCAGAGGTAAAAGATACTCCCACTGCCAAAAGTGCCTCTGTCTCTGTAATTAAGCCTGTCTTAGATTTAAGTGCTGAAGCTGTTCTCGATCCAAGTATCCGTCCTACATCTACATCTTTTCACTTTACATCTCAACCAGAAAACGTCTTTTTAACTGGTGGTACCGGATTTTTAGGAGCTTTTTTAATCCACGAATTACTAGAGCAGACAAATGCAGATATTTACTGCTTAGTACGTGCCGCTAATTCCGAAGAAGGCAAGCAAAAACTGAAGAAAAATCTCCAAAATTATGCTCTTTGGAATGAACAATTCAGTCCTAGAATTATCCCCATTTTGGGAGATTTATCAAAACCTTTGCTAGGAATTAGTCCTCAAGGATTTGATATGCTAGCGATGAATCTTGATAGCATTTATCATAGTGCTGCCACGCTGAATTATGTCTATCCATATTCAGCAATGAAAGCTCCCAATGTTTTGGGAACACAAGAAGTTTTGCGTTTGGCGTGTTTATTTAAAGTTAAGCCTGTACATTACGTTTCTAGTGTTGCGGTTTTTGAATCACCGTTTTATGCTGGTAAAGTAGTCAAAGAAGATGACAGCTTTAAGCATTGGCAAGGTATTTTTCTCGGTTACTCACAAACCAAATGGGTAGCAGAAAAGCTAGTTAAAATTGCAAGCGATCGCGGATTGCCTGTGACGATTCATAGACCACCTTTAATTGCAGGAGATAGCAAAACAGGTGTCTGCAACACAGATGACTTTATCAATTTGGTAATTAAAGGCTGTATCCAAATGGGATGTTTTCCAAATGTTGATTATATGTTGGATGCATCGCCTGTAGATTATGTCAGTAAAGCTGTTGTTTATCTATCAAGACAAAAAGAATCTCTAGGTCAAGCTTTTCACTTGCAGCATCCCGAACCTGTTCCTTTAACTAATTTACTTGAGTGGATGAACTCTTTGGGTTTTCCTATTGAAGTAATTCCTTACGAACAATGGCAAACAAAGTTAATTAACGAGATCTCTTCTGCCGAAAATCCTCTATATACTCTACGACCTTTCTTACTAGAACGCTGGTCAGAAGAACAAATCACTATTCCCGATTTGTACCTACAAAGTAGAAGACCGATAATTAATTGTCAAGCTACCCTAAATGCACTTGCAGGTAGTGGTATCGTTTGCCCCGCAATGGACAATCAATTGTTTATGACATATTCTGCTTACCTCATTCAGAATGGTTTTCTGAGTGTTGCTTAGTACGGATTACACAATTTAGTCTCAAGCTAAAAAGTGTCATAGCTGTTTTTCTATCTTACGATCCCCCTATGTATCTTTGTCAGGTAGGATTGCTGGGGGATCTAATTTTTAGCAACAACATAGATAATTTGTATATTCATACTCAAGTGTTTATACATATTTAATTAGATGAAAACTTTTTTGATAGGTAAATATCCTATTAAAAAATATTGCCTGCTGAATTAGAAATTTAGATTTGTTCAAATATTTATCAATGCGAACTCAATTTCTCTGTAGATATGTTTGATAAAAACTTATCTCAAACATATGCCAATTGACAGATTTCGGAAATGATAGACCCTCTTTAACATAGGCTTGGGGGCATTGAGATTTTCACTTCGGATTAGAGCTTGCTTATCTCAGCTGCTCAAACTAAAACAATTAGACTATTTGTAAATTAATTTCTGGTAATTTCTGGAATATTTGTTCGTAAGATTAAGAACAAATACTCTCTGTTGTCACGAAGAGTATCTAGATTTATGAACCTTAAAGATAAAACTATCCTAATTACAGGAATAGGTGGATTTATTGGCTTGCGTACTACAGAATTAGCGATCGCCCAGGGAATGCATGTTAAAGGAATAGAATATGACCCTACTAACGCAAAAATAGCACAGAATCTGGGAGCAGAAGTAATTGTTGGTAGCGTCTGCGATCCGGTTGTGGCACAACAGGCTTGTCAAGGAGTAGATATAATTCTGCACACAGCTGCTCTTGTCAAAGAAGGAGGCTCGCTAGAGGAGTTTCGTAAGGTTAATGTTGGTGGCACCCTCAACATAGCAAGAGCAGCGATAAATGCTGGTGTCAAAACTTTTATTCACCTCTCAAGTGTTATCGTCTATGGCTTTACCTACGCCAATAAAATTACAGAAGAAGGGCCATTCCGGAGTGAGGATAATCCTTACTCTCTAACAAAAATAGAAAGTGAACAAGAAATCTTGAAGCTAAACGCACCACCAAATTTTGGTGTAATTATTATTAGACCAACTGCTGTTTACGGGCCAAGAAGTAGCCCTTGGGTAATCCGTCCTCTTACACTGATGCGCCAAAAACGATTTGTGATGCCTGATGATGGACGGGGAGTAATGAACCATGTATATATAGACAATTTAATAGATGGAATCTTTCTTGCTATAGAAAAGGAAGCATATGGAGAAGCTTTCAATATCTCTGATGGGCAAGAAACTTCTTGGAAAGAATACTATACACGTTTAGCTGAAGTTGGAAATGTTCCTCCACCCTCCTCTCTACCAGCACCGATAGTCAAGATTTTGATTCGCTTGGAGTGGTTAAGAATGAAATTTCTAGGTCAAGAACCTGTTATTTTTCCAGCAGCTGTAGATTTCTCCACTAGTCCTCATGCTTATTCACTCGAAAAAGCACAAAGCCAGCTAGGTTACAAGCCAAAAGTAACTCTAGAAGAAGGAATGGAATATATACGGCAATGGCTGAAAAACACAGATATTCAGACATAAAGCTTTTCTGAATCAAGGGATGATTCTTGTAGGATAGGTATCCTTTGTTCATCGCATTAATTATGATGGTTATATAAGTTCGTAGTAAGGACTTTAGTCCTAAGCTTTTAGAGCACTAAAGTGCTTACTACAAACCTATAAAAACTTATGCGATAGACCACTAGTCATCAGACAGAAACTTTTCAAATTCTACCGCTGGTATTGGTCGGCTGAAAAGAAAACCTTGCATAGCATCACAACGATTTTGACGCAAAAAATCTAGTTCTTCTTCAGTTTCTACACCCTCAGCAATCACCTGGAACTTGAGATTATGTCCCATCTGAATCAACGCAGTTGTTATCGCTGCTTTCTGATAGTCATTATTAACATTGTGGATAAAGTAGCGGTCAAGCTTTAATTTATTAATCGGTAATTTTTTCAGATACATTAATGAAGATTGACCAGTACCAAAATCATCAATAGCAATTTTTACTCCTAAAGCTCGTAACTCACTCATCGTTGCGATCGCCATGTTCATATCTTGTACAATTAGACTTTCAGTGAGTTCTAATTCTAAATAGTCTGGCTCCAAATTGTTTTGTGCTAAAAATGCCACTATTTTTTTACTCAAATCTGGATGAGTAAATTGACGGGCAGACAAATTAACAGCGATCCGTAACGGAGAATAGCCTGCATCACGCCAAGCTTTATTTTGTTCACATACACTTTGTAATACCCACTCACCAATAGGGATAATTAAACCTGTAGACTCTGCTAAAGAAATTAATTCTGAAGTAGCAACAATTCCTAATTCAGGACTCTGCCAACGTAGTAAAGCTTCTGCACCACAAATATAGCCTGATTGAAGATCTACTTGTGGTTGATATTCAATATAAAATTCTCGAAATTGTACTTGTTCTATTGATCTGCGTAAAATATTTTTTACAATCAGCATTTCTGAATTTGAAGTATTTACTGATGTACTAGCAGAAAATTGCTGTTTCAAAATTGCTTGTTTTTGTAGACGACTATCTATAGCACTTAATAATTCTGCACGAGTAAATGGCTTAGTAATATAGTCATCAGCACCTAGATCCATACCTTGGCGAAAGTCTGTCTTGGTTGCTTTTGCTGTAATAAAAATAAATGGAATTGTAGCAGTTAACTGTTCTTGACGTAATGCTGTTAGTACACCAAAACCATCAAGTTCTGGCATCATTAGATCACATAAAATTAAATCAGGAGCCTCACTGTGAGCTAACTTAACTCCTATTTTGCCATTAGCAGCACCAATCGTATCAAAATTTTCAGATCCTAGTAAATCCAAAAGATTTTCCCGAACTGTTTGTTCATCTTCAATCACTAAAATTTTAGTCATAATCTCCGCAATATTTTAAAAAATAGGAATTAGTTAGTAGGTAGTGGGTAGTGGTTGATTGGTAATTTATTTTGGATATAACTACTAATCACTATAGAGGCTGGTTAAGAGAAAAATTATCCATTTGAACGGCAAAATTATCAACAAAATCCGCCCCTACTAATCACTAGCCATTACACATTCTTTAATGGCAAAGCTACAGTAAATGTTGTTCCTGCATTAAGTTCACTATTGACTGTAATTTCACCTCTATGAACATCTACGCACTTTTTTACGATTGCTAATCCCAAACCTGTACCTTGAATATTACCGACATTAGCGGCACGATGAAAAGATTCAAATAGATGAGGTAAGTCTTCTAGCGGAATACCAATTCCTCGGTCTTTTATTTCAAATACTGCTCGTCCTTCTTGACAAGTAAGAGCAAATTTGACAGTACTGTGATTTGGCGAATATTTCCTGGCATTTGAGAGTAAATTTCTAAGAATATATCCCAGTAATCTTTCATCCATACAACAGGGTATGAATTTATATTCACAGTTAAAAGCGATCGCACATTGAGGAGCAATATCAACTTGCAATTCTTCTAATAAGTTACAGCAGTATTCGACTAAATCTAGAGGTACTGGTCTAAATTCTAATTTTCCTACTTCTGCTTTACCAATTACCAATACATCATTTAACATATCAGTCATATGTTTGACAGCAGTTTGAATGCGATGTATGTGCATGAGCAGTTTTTCTTCTGTCCATTTGTGACGATAATGTTCCAATAGTTCCGAAGAGGAAAGAATAGTACTCAATGGAGTACGAAATTCATGGGAAGTCATAGTAATAAATCGGGACTTAAGTTCATTCAGTTCTTTTTCTTTTTCTAATGCTGTTCTTAGTTCTTGTTCCAACTGTTTGTATTTTGTAATGTCGGCTCGATAACCAACTATTTCTACTGGATTACCCGCATCATCCCACAACACTAACTTGGCTTGGTCGTATATCCAACGATATTCACCATCACTATGTAAAAAACGATATTCATAACTATTTTCTCCTTGGTCAAAAATTTTTGATAATTCTGTTAAAACACGTGCTAAATCGTCTGGATGAATATGATTTATCCAAAAGCTAGAATCTTCAACAAATTCTCGCGCTTCGTAGCCCATAACAGCTGTAATATTGTCGCTAATAAAGCTAATCCCGTAATCACCATCAGGTTTACAGCTATAAATAATTGCTGGAGTAGAAGAAAGTAAGTATTGCAAACGGGTTTGTGATAATAACAATGCTGTCTCTGCTTGCTTGCGATTGGTAATATCATTTTGAATGCCGACGTAGTGCGTGTAATTGCCGTCAGCATCAAAGACAGGAAAAATACTTAATTCATTCCAAAATAGACTGCCATCTTTACGGAAGTTACGTAAAATTACAGTGCAGTTTTTTGCTTGTTTGATCGCAGTATTGATTTCTTGCGCCTCTATTTGATTAAGATCTGCACTTTGGATCAAACAGCTGCTTTGACCGATAATTTCTTCTATAGAGTAACCAGTGATGTTCTCAAAGGCAGAGTTAACATAGATAATTGGTAACTGTGGCAGTCTGACATCAGCAATTACAATACCATTAGTACTGGCGGCAATAACGCGATCGCGCAGGCGTAAGCTAGCTTCTGCTTGCTTGCGCTCAGTAATATCAGTATGGATGCTAACTGTACCGATAATCTTACCTGTTACATCTTTAATTGCGTCAATTGCGTCAGCACGAAGGTAAATATCTAAAATTTCACCTCTACGAGTTTTCATTTTGACTTCACCACGCCAAGAATGATCACTCTCGACAGCTGCAAAGATTTTTTGATACTCTGCTGGATGGGGGTAAAGGGCTAATATTCCTCCAGCAGCTTGCAATTGTGCTAGTGTATACTCAAAAAGTTCAACAAATGCTGGATTGACGTAAAATTGCTCACCACCATTGTCAATCAAGCCAATAGCGTCACTGCTACTTTCTATCGCTTTGCGAAAACTTACTAAAGACTCCTCGACGCGTTTGCGATCAGTAATGTCTGTAGAAATGCCACAAATAGCATAGGGAACACCATTACCATCTTTTAAAGGAAATTTGACAGACAGGTAAATATGTTCTCCATCTGTTTGAGGAGCAACTTCTTCTACTTCTAGGTGTTCCCCAGTCGTAAATACGTTGTGATTGTTTGCTGCAAACTTACCAGCAAATTCATTAGGAAAAATATCATATACACTTTTACCTATAATCTCCGCTTTAGTAATGTGAAATAGCTGTTCATATTGACGATTAATCAGTAAAAATCTGTTTTGAGTATCCATTAAATAAATAACTGCTGGTGAGTTATCTAAAATCGCTTGTAGCTGTTGTTGAGTCGCTTGTAATGCAACCTGTGCCTGATTGCGTTCTGTAACATCTCTACTAATGCCACGATAACCACGGAATTTACCTTCTCGATCAAAGATTGGAACTCCATTAGTTTCTAGAACAACTGGATGCCCATTTTTATGCAGGTTGATATTTTCAAGACATTCAAATGCTTTTTGTTTACTAACAATTTCAAAAAAAAGCTGGGCGATACTGTCTCGCTTGTACTGTGGCATCAACTCTAAGGGTACTTTGCCTAAGATTTCTTCGGGTTGATAACCCAATATGTCACTTACTTTCGGACTCACATATGTATAAGCAGCATTTTCATCAACTTCCCAAATTAAATCGCTGCTGGTTTCAATTAAGTTGCGGAAACGCTCCTCGCTCTGTTTGAGAGCCGCTTCGGTATGTTTGCGATCGCTAATCTCAGTAATGGTGCCAATGTAAGCAATGATTTCACCTGTATCTGTTCGCTCTGCAACCGACTGACCAACAACCCAACTAATACTACCATCAGGACGCTGAAACCTGTACTCAGAGGAAAATGGCAGATTGTGGGCAGCGGCTTGATACCAATCTTGAATAATTCGCTCTCTATCGTCTGGATGAAGCGCCCGCTCCCAACCATGCCCTGTGGCTTCTTCAGGAGTAAGCCCAGTAATTTCACACCAGCGATTATTGACGTAAAGACAATTTCCCATAAAATCTGTTCTAAAAATACCTACTGGTAAGACAGCTGCTATGGTTTGATAGCGTCGTTCACTTTCTTGCAAGGCAATTTCAGCGTAATCCTGTTTTTGTAATGTTTCCTGCATCTGCTGGCGAATGATTTGTTGTAAAGCTTGTGTTTGTTCCTCCACCCGCCTTTCTAGTTCTGCTTGTGCTTGTTTAAACTGGTTAATATTTCGCCCTTCGGCGAGCAGCATTACTACTTTGCCTGAGTCATCTTTTAGAGTTCTCACAGAAAAGTCAAAGCTAGCGATGGTATCGCCTACACCAAGTAGATCAACCTCGTAACGTACAAATTCATTTTTGACAGCGATCGCTGCTTTTATTTGGTTTTGAATTTGGCTGGAAATTGCCCACCAACGTGTCTCCCAAAACGGATGCCCAATCACCTCTTGTGGTTGCAAACCTCCAAAATCAAGTGCTGTTTGGTTGGCTTCTAATACAATTCCTTCTGGTGTTAGCAGCACCATAAATTGGAAGGTGCCATTGAAAATCCCACGGAATTTTCTGTTGCTGTTTTGCAGTTCCTCTTCAGTATGTTTGCGTTCAGTAATATCCCGCTGCACAGAAACAAAATGAGTGACTTTGCCCTCACAATCTGCGATCGGTACAATATTTATCTCTACCCAGTACGCAGAGCCGTTTTTATGGTAATTGATTAACTCTGCTGTCACTGGTAATTGATTTTGAAGGGCAATGCGAATTCTGTTGAGTTGGGTGCGATCAGTTAATTCACCCTGTAAAAGTCGTGGCGTTTTACCAATTGCTTCAGTAGCGCAATAGCCACTCATCCGAGTAAAAGCTTCGTTAATATAAACTATTTGCGGGCCGAAAGGTGCATCTAGCCTATCGGCTGTAGTAATAACAATGGCATCGTTAGCATGAACAACTACTGACTCTAATAAACGCAGTTGTTCTTCTGTGTCTGCTGCTACTAATTGCGAGCCACCCAACTGATGGCAGCCCAAATCGGTAGTAAGTGCCACTGTGCTTGCCTCCCGTTACTCGAATAAGCTAAGAAAAATCTGCATTGTCTGAAAATATTTTAATGTTATTATTTATACTTTATTTTATTTGTCCGCAATTATTAGTGAGGCAATGTAACAATTGCATAGCAGCTACAATAAATTTGTAATATCTTAAAAGATAAATTTGCTTCAGTAAAATTACTGATATAAATGTTAATTATTCATATAGTTACACAACTTAGATTCCCGACTTCTAAAAGAAGTCAGGAATCTGTGTTTTTAGTTTATTTTTAAAGATCGTCTTCTAACTGTCGGGCAACCAATCGAGTAAACAAACCTTGTTGAGCCATCAATTGCGTGAAAGTTCCCACTTGCACCACACAACCAGCTTCAATCACATAAATGCGATCGGCATTCCGAATAGTGCTAAGACGATGGGCGATCGCGACTCGCGTTACTTTTAACCGCTCCAAACTTTCAGTTACAATTGCCTGGGTGCGATTATCCAAAGCGCTAGTTGCCTCATCCATTAAGACAACTCTCGGCTGAGAGACAAGGGCGCGGGTAATCAATAATCGCTGTCGTTGTCCGCCAGAAAGATTACTTCCTCCCTCACTAATCACAGTGTGCATACCCATTGGCATTTGCTCTATGTCTTCTGCCAAACCTGCCATCCGGGCTGCTTCCCAGGCTTGCTCTAGTGTGACTAACGCTCCGCCAGTGATGTTCTCAAAAATCGAGCCTGAACCAATCTTGCCATTTTGCAACACTACCCCTAAGGATCTGCGTAACGCCTGAAGATCCAATTTAGCTAAGTCTTTACCATCGTAAAATATACTTCCTCTTGTGGTCTTTTCAAACCCCAACAATAATCGCAATATTGTTGATTTTCCACTTCCGGAAGGCCCAACTATAGCGATAAATTCTCCCGGATCTGCATACAAACTCACATCTTTGAGGACTAAAGGCCCATCTTCAGAATAACGAAAGCTGACACGATCTAAGACAATGCGGCCGATTAACTGTCCGGGATTTTCCTTGCAATCGCTCGTTTCTAGAGGAGTTCGCAAAATTGGTTGTGTTCGTTCCCACAAAGGAATAATACTCCAAATGTCTGTAATGGTGTTGCTCAGATCAGTAACTCCTTTGATAAAAATATTTAAAGCATAGTTAAAAGCAATAAATGTGCCAAGTGTCAGACTTGACTGCCTGGTTGACATCGCAAAACCAAACAAGAGTGTAGAACTTACTAGTGGTAGTGCTTCGTTAAACACAGAAACATAGTCGTTAATCTCTTGCCCACTTGCCTTGAGCCTAATTCTTTGGCTGTACTTTTTCGCCCAAGCTGCAAATGCTCTTTCTTCTGCCATTGCAACCCGCAGTTTAGCGACACCATTAATCAGTTGAATGGTAAGCCCATAAATTGCGCCGTCTATTTCCTGCAACTGCCGTGATTTCTTCACTAAAAAAAAGCTAGAAACGCTGGTGATCACACTAGCTAGCAATCCTAAACCCACTCCGACAAAAGCAAGTCGCCAGCTATAAATAAACATCAGTACCAAATTGAGTAAAGCAAACACTCCACTTAATAAAGTCCGTTGAGTAGCACCGCTGAGTTTTTGCTGAATCCGACTCACAGACATAACACGATTGACTAAATCTCCAGATGCATACTGACGAAAAAACGCTGGACTTAATTTGAGTACCCGATCCCAAATAGCAGGTTGCAAGACGTTATCGCTGAGGCTTTCAACTCTAAGGGTAATAATGCTTTGAGCAATTCCAAAGAATAACTGGGCAAAAGCTACTACAAACAGCACCAATCCAATTTGCCAAACCAAGACGCGATCGCTCTCAGGAATAGCATAATTTACTAAAATCGCTGTTGCCTGTGGCGTAATCATTCCTAACAGCGTGCCAATTATGCCCAACAGGAAAATACTAATAATGTCTTTTTTACTACCTCTAGTTGCAAACAACAATACATCAATAGCATTGTTTACAACCTGGGGTAAAGGTCGATAAAGAACATAAGCTTGCTGTGACAGTGTTTTAGCAACAGCTTCATTTAGGGGTGTATGAGTCTGTGCTACTGAATCAAATAGTACATAACCCTTAGTACCAACTGGTAATAATGCGACTGGGCGTTTTTTCCACTCAGTAAAAGCCAGGAGAGGGCCATGTTCTTTATGCCACCATCCCTCTGTTAAAGTTACACGCCGAATACGTATTTGCGATGCTCTAGCAATAGCAGCTACAGGATCTTTCGCACTTTCAAAATCTTCTACAATCGGAGGATGAATTGCAATCCCTAAAAACCTTCCAATTGCTCCCATTGCCACCAGAAGAGCTGGCCCTTCTTGGAAAAAGACAGCTTCTTGCTGTGGTTGTAATACAGCCGCGAGCTCTCCTAAGGCTCCTGCTACTACTTGGCGATTGCGTTGTTCTCGTTCCTGAAATCTACGATATTCTGCTTCTGTCTGTTGATTAATTAATAAACTCAAGTAGTCAAAGAAATAAGTATGTAAACTCGCTAAACCTGCTCGCAGTTCTGCCTGTTCTAACTCTGCACCTGCTAGCATCACTCCGTTAGTCGAATTTCCTGCCTCCAACCACATACCTGTTGTGAGTGGAAAAGCTGGAGAGGTAGAATTCAAAGTTAAGTCATCAATTCCCAGCCAGCGAACACTACCTTGTTGTAATTTCACCCAAAAGACTTTTTTTTGCCATAGTTGTAGTGTTTCACCAACTGATAACGAAAACTTGCCCTCAAAATCTCTGGGGAGGAGATTTAATGGCATCGTTAGTTTGGTTTGCTGCTGATTAAGAACCCGATCTAGGTTATATAGCCAATTTTCTAAGAGTGCAGTTGCTTCTGGTTTACCTGCTGCAATTTGCTCGACTAACTCACTGAGCGGCAGTTGAGATAATTGTGTCGGTTCTACTGCTACCGCCACAAATGCCCATTGTTGGATTGCGATCGCTTCCGGTGCTAATGCTGCACCAAATAAAGCTTCGCCAGTACTGACACTAAACAAATAACGACGCTGATTTTGAGATGAGCCATTCCTGATTTGAGTTGCAAACAACGCCAGCCTTCCAGACTCTACTATCCACAAAGTTTCTGGATCGTGCAGCAGCACTGATTCATTTATTTTCATTCAGTGTAGTCCAACGCAACTACGCACCTGAGTGTACAACATCAAGTGCTTATTGTTGAGATGATATGCAATGCTGCAAACTTTGCCCCCTCTATCAAAATAATTTTGCGGGGTTAAAAATTCTCCGCGTCACCGCGTCTTTATGTCTTCATGTCTACCTCAACCCGTCAATTTGTGATTGACAGAGTAATAGAGCGCTCTCGCTGAGTTGAAGTCCATCATCATTTAGTGGTAAGTTTATTGACAATTAGTCGCACTTAGCTAGCTCCACCATGACACTCATCCTTAGCATCTCGGACTTTGACGAACTGTACCAGCAGGCTCCTAAACCCCAGGTTGAAAATCTCGTGCTTGATGGTTTTGAGATGCTCGAAGGAGTGCCGGAAATAATAGGACGGGGCTACAATCGCATTATGAATCTATCGCCTGGGGTGTGGTTGGGTTTTTATGATTGGGAATTTCACCAGGATTTAATCGTGAAAATGCCTGCTCACAACCATCCGATTCAGTTCATGATTTTCCTATCAGGCGTGACTTATTTTGACGATGTTCACCCTCGTGTTATGGGAGGGACACATAGCTATTTTTCAGGTAGCGGGATTTCGCCTGCCTGTTCTGGGAAACATCGCGCTGGAGATCGTTTAACTATTGTAGATGTGGATATTGAACCGCTACTGCTAGAATCGTTTTTTCTAGAGGATGGGCATTATAGTCACGAGTTTCAGAAACAACTGTATAAAGAACAAGACTGGAAGCTCTCATTTTATCCCACACTGACACCAGCAATGCGATCGCTCGCTCAACAAATGTGGAATGTACCCTATCGTGGTGCTGTAAAGCGGATGTATCTTCAAGCGAAGGTGTTTGAACTAGTAGCGATTTACCTAGATTTGATTTCGGCAGATCAACAGTCAATATATGACGTACCTAAGCTCAAACCTGAGACAATCACTCGTATCCATCACGCCAAGGAAATTTTGACTACACAACTTGAGCATCCGCCATCGCTGTTAGAACTAGCACGGCAGGTAGGAGTCAGCGTTAGCACTCTCCATAGAGGTTTTCCTATACTCTTCAACACAACTGTGCTGGGTTATTTGACACAGCAACGGTTGCAGAAGGCAGAAATGTTATTGCGTCAAGGCGATCGCAAAGTCGCAGAAGTGGCAAATTTAGTAGGCTACGGTCACCTCGGACGCTTTGCCGCAGCGTTCAAGCGTCAATATGGCATCACACCTAGCCAATGTTTGGCAGGTAAAAAAGTAGTTTTTGGCTAATAAATGGCTTTTTTTAGATAGACACTATGATTGCGACGGTTTGCCAGTTCTTTGTTTGACAATTTCGATAAACTCTTCGGAGCTAACCGTAGTCCCTTGTCGTTGAATGCGTAGCACTGCTTCATGTACTGCATCTTCATCATCTCGATGTAACAGTATGTACTGTTGCAGTTCTTGCTGTGTCATTGCTGAAAAGTTCGGCTTGTTCATGGATACCTTACCTTGCCATTAGGGCGTATAAGAACTTCTAGCCCATTGCCAGCCAAAATGTAAACCTCTCCTGTTCTTTTATCTAATCGCACTAGATGTACTGAGAGAAACATATTTGTCAATTCGCTACACACTCTGTAGCATTCTCTGAATTGCTCTGGTGTGGGTTCCATATTATCCTTTATTTATTATCAATCTATTCCTTCAAATCTCTCTATTGTGAGGGCGTTGGTAAAGCTTTACCCATACCCCTATCGGGAAGCAAGCTACGCGGTAGCATCTCTGAAAGAGAAGACATCGCTCTTAATATACTTCGTCGAAATGGTCATGCTTCCATCACAACTGCTCAAAAATTTCTCTCTCAATGAGATTGACAATTTTTTTGCCCTTCTAAGATCGCGATCGCTCTGCGCCAAAGAGGTAGCAAACTTGTTAGTGGAGTATAGTCGCTTTGCAGTAGCATTCAAGCAGCAATTTGGCATCACACCTAGCTAATGTTTGGCAGGTAAAAAAGTAGTTTTCGGCTAGCAAAAAGTATTTTTCGGATAGACACACCTCAGTCAACTTCTCTACACTACACTTCATTGCTATCAAAAATAATTAGCAACAAAAGCTTTGATTGCTGTGTGAGGAACTATGAGGGGTTGGTGCTTATCCGCTCGTGCTTGTCTATCGTTTTTAATCAGTCTTTCGGGATGTTTGAGTATTGTTGCGGTTTCATCGGTATCGGCACAGGAAAAGCCTGATCGCCAAGATATCGGGACTAAGTATGAAACTAGTTCTCAAATTCCCAACTGGGCGAAATCGAACTTCCCGTTACTAACGCTCAAATGCTAGTGCAGTCACCAACACTAAGTAATCCTCCTACCGTTCAGGAAAGTATTGTTCTAATTACAGGAGTGAAAGCAAATCCCACAGATAAGGGTGTGGAGGTAATTTTAGAGACTACTCTTGGGGAACAACTGCAAGTTACCAATCGTAGTGCTGGTAATAATTTTATTGCTGATATTCCTAATGCCCAACTGCGTTTACCTAGTGGCGATGCGTTTGTATTTCGTTCAGAAAAACCAGTTGAGGGAATTACGGAAATAACGGTGACGAATATTAACGCAAATACTGTGCGAGTGACTGTGATAGGTAGAGAAAGCGTTACCTGGGGTTGAGTTATTTGATGATAATGTCGGGTTGATTTTCGCAGTAGCATCTACAGCCACAGCAGCACAGAACCCCGCCCCGCCTGCGGCACCCCTTCCCTTGCCAAGCGAAGAGGAAGAGGAGGCGTCAGAAGAACCCGCACCAATGTGACAACAGACGAGCCTGATAATCCTGGATTTTCGGTTCAAACGGGAGAACAAAGAAGTCGAGGAATTGAGTTAGATATTAGTGGCGAAATTTTACCGGGATGGAATATTATTGCAGGCTATGCCTACAACGATGCCAGAGTCACGAAAGAGAACACAATTCCAGAGGGTAATCGATTATATGGTGCTCCCGAACACGCATTCAACCTGTGGACAACCTACAGAATCCAAGAAGGTGATTTGCGAGGGCTGGGGTTTGGTTTAGGCTTCTACTATGCTGGAGATACAGAAGCAGATTTGGCAAATACTTTCAAGGTTCCCGGCTACTTCCGTACCGATGCGTCAATTTTTTATGAACGCGATCAATTCCGTGCTGCCGTAAATTTCCGTAATCTCTTCAATGTAGATTATTATAAGGCTGCTGGATCTAGTGAACTTGTTACTCCAGGCGAACCTTTCACTATTCAAGGAACAATTTCATGGCAGTTTTAGGTGGTTAAGGAACGGAAATTTAAGAACCTACAATTTTTTAATGGTGCATCACGCTAGGCTAACACAAAGTAATAGCTGAGGTTTTAGGAAAATAAGAAACTGCCCAAGCGGTTTGGCAGCATTATCAAAACAGAATGCAAGCGTTAAAGACTGCAATGGGCGATCGCTACAAGAATAAGAAAGTTTCTTTTATCTTTACTTATTTAGATACATTGATAGTAACTGATGTAAAAAACTCATTTTTAGGCTCAATTATTAGTGATGCTGGTTTACAACGCCCAGAAGCGCAAGATATCATTGCACCAGCAGGAAATATCGATTTCTCTGAAGAAGAATTAGAAAAAGTGGATGGGGATGTTTTGTTTGTAGGAGTTTCTAATAATAGTCATGAACACTCAATCGACAAACTCAAGCGTAAACCTCTTTGGAAACAGTTAAAGGCCGTTCAACAAAATCATGTTTATTTAGTAGATATCTCCACTTGGTTGTCGGGCGATATGATAGGTGCTAATGCCATAATTGATGATTTATTTAAGTATTTAGTGCCGTAATCCCCGTAGTGCGATCGCATGATTCATATTTTGATTCGGCAACGCTCATGATGCCTATTTATTAACCAAACTATAAAAGATTATAGCTCCCCGACTTTTTCAGAAAGCCAGGGATCTAAACACGTATTTAAATCGCATCGGCACGTTTACGACTTTTCAAGTACGGAATGGTGACAACCCCGCTAATTAGCAAATAGAGCAGGATGGCAGCGAGGGCAAGCTTTTGCTCTGAAAAGTTAGTATAAGCGATCGCAATCGCGACGCCAGGGTGCCGAGTAGCGGTAGATAGTGCTAGAACTGTGCGGTGATGGGGATTTGGCCCACCCAGCAAATGACCTGCTGCTAGCCCAATCAGGACAAAAACTACAATCACAATGATCGTTCCATTGCCAATCAGAGAGGCGAGCGCAGATCTTGCAGTAAACAAGATGGGCAAAAGACTGACAAGCATCACTACAGATGCTACCACAGATATGGGCTTGGCAATCCGTTGGGCAAATGCAGGTGACAGATATCGGACTGCGATACCGATCGCCAGCCACACCAGTACGGTAGATAGAACAATCTGAGCAACGACGATGGGCGGAATTTTGTCGGTTCTGCCGAAGGCTCTATCGAGCAGCTCAATCATGAGGGGAGCAAACACGATCGCCAGCAGCGACATTGCCACCAGTAATCCAAACGTGTAGTCCTCTTCTCCGCCTGCCTTAAGTTGCTTCTTCGGTAAGATGGGCGGAATTGGAGACAACGATAGCGCGATCAGAGCGATTTCTACAGCCGGATACAGATTGAAAGCAGCTACAATTGCCCCCGCTACCAGTGGCATAATGATGTACATGGAGAGGAGCGATCGCACAAGTTGTCTGGGATGGCGAAACAAATAGGTTATGTCTTTGAGTCTTGCCCCCAGCCCAAGCGCAAAAACAGCGAGTACGATACTCACCTTCAGCGCCAGCAAAATTAATTGTGTTAGATTCATGGCGTTAAATTGGGGCTTTATGGATGTGGGTATAGAGTTCGCGCTTGTCGGCACAAAAGTGAAGCGATCGCTTTACTCCCTAATTGCCAAATAGTATTTTCTTTGCCAAATCGAAGATTTGCTCCAAAGGAATAGTAATGAAGAATAGGGGTAACAAAGGTGCGAAAATAGTGCTTCCTAGTCCAATCACTGCACTCAAACTAAATGGCACGATTCTCATTTTTTTGATTGCCTCAAAGCTGGCACCCAAATCGGCAAGAGATGATATATCGGGGCTTCCTAAAGGAGATTCTTCTTTGTGTTGTTCCTGCCTTATCCACTTTTGCTCAAACAAAAGGTTATGGTGACTAACTAGAGAACCATACTGCCGCAAACCCCAAATTTTGACTTTGAGCATTTTGCTACTAAACACCAATAGCGGTGCTAGTGTAATTATGACGGACAAAGTTAAGAACACGATGATTTGAATCTGAAACGTAGTGATAGAAACTCCCTGAGTGATAACTTTTCGGCAGAAATTCGCAGACAAAACGGCACTGGCAACAAAAGGGATACTCCCAAATAGAATCTGAGTGATTCCCAAAAAGCCTAGTCCCCCTGCTAAGTCAGCATGAGTTGGAACTAATTGCAGATGTAGCCGAGATATACGCCAAAGGAACCTAAACCAGAGCAAAAATCTCCACAGCCAACGGTATAGTAAGAACTGATAAATGGGTAGACTCAGTAGGGCATACCACCAGCCTGCCAACGTTAACTGCTTGTTAACTCCAGCACCGTATGCACTCCATGCAGAAGTCACACTGCTTAATTCCTCACTGAAAACTATCCACGTGAGAAGGTAAGCAATTACAAGCAGGCATCCGTCGATCAACAGCCAATCCCTCAGCTTTGTAACCTCTCTGATTGCCGCCTTGAAATCTGGCAGTTCTGCTGTATCAACCAAACCAGAATAGATAAAATGCTTGACAGCAGACTTGACACTTATGTCAATCCAAACTTCGGCCATGATCAAGACTGGAACTGCTACTAGGAAACGACTGTAGGCTACAATATCTTTGAGAAAAGGCACTTGTAAAGCAGTACCAAGCGCTAAACCCTCAACAGATGAAAGCAGCAAGAGTGGTAGCCAAGTTATGAATACAAAAAAAAGGCTACGCTGGATGACGTTGAAAGAGCCTGGTTTAATTAAACCGACACGTACTAGGAGCTGATATATTAACCCACCTCGGACAAGGGAGAAGTTATCAATATCCAAAGAAGGTGCTTTTTCCATAGCCTAGAATCAAAAGAGCGATCGCAAGTATGAATCAAATCGGCTCGGCTTTCTCAAAGAGAAGTTTACACCTGCTTTATGTCTCTAATGCAGCTTTGATTTTGGGATTAGTATACCAACTGTAAGGCCCTTCCATCACGGGCTTAACATTTAACTCCTGTCGCCATTCCTCTAAAGGACGTTCAAAGCCTTCTTCCCACTTTACGGGAAATAAAGGTTTTGCTGCTTGTGCTATTTCAATACCATCTGAAATTAATCGGAATTTATACCCCAGTGTTGTATTTAAATCAGTTACCTCCATGTTTTCGTCATAAAGTTTGTCACTTGTAAAAAAGCCTAGTAACAAAGAGACGAGATCCAAAAACAGAAAAGCAGGATAGCGGATCTGTCCTACAAAGACTGAAATGACACCTAATTCTCCTAAAGTATCCAGCGAATATCCAGTCATGACATGATGAATATCGTGAGTTTTAAAAACCCTAAAGTTAATATAGGCTCCGTCTGTTTCAAAACGAGTAGGAACAGTTAGATTAAACGGCTCATAGCCGATTGCTGATAAAACTCTGGCATAAGTCCATCCCAAAGAGCCTTTCGGCATTGCCAACAGAGTCTTCAAATCATGGGGTGGGCCAACATATCGTTCCTCTAACATTTTCGCTGAAGCGGGGTCTTTTTGAATAGCTTGAGTACATAGTTGCATCTGAAGCCCAGTACTCAGTTTGTCACCTAATTGAAAAACATTCTTAGGATCTTTCCCCGCACCACCAGCTAAATCAACTAACTCCAAAAACTTATTTAAATTTTCAGGGGATGCTAAACTATTGATATATCTATAGCTCATTGCTTTTGTCCTGTATGTAATTGTTTACAAAAGTTCAGGTTTTGCTTACTTCGCAACAATAGTGTTGTAGTTTTTTTGGGCGATCGCTTCAACTTTGTCTCTGTCTTATTTGTCGTAGAATAGTGCCGAATCAAGATAGGATACACACTCAACGAAGAATAAGCTAATCCGCCTTTGAGTTGCATAATCTTTAGCCTTAGAAAGACGCAAAGACGCGGAGAACAGGAGATGCGGGGATGCAATTTGAATGATTATTAGCTTATTGCTTTAAGCAATACTCCATCTAAAAAAGTAGTGCAACTAAATAAGAAATTTATGAGAAACTTGTCTCCTTCTAATTCTTATCTGTTCTTATAAACTTCTTACTTTTGTTTTCTCTTTTTAAATAAACTTCCTCTGACAAGGGAGAAGTGATGGATATTTGAAAAAGATATTTTTTCCATATAAATTTCTTTTAAAATACCCGTCATAAAAATATCGAAAAATTAATTTTTCGACATATAATTGGGTTTGACTACTGATAAATACGCTGCACCCTTCGAGGCTCTAGTTCTCGTTTCTCGTTACCAGGTTGAACCTGGTAACGAAAGTTTCGAGGCTTTGCCTCCAAGCTGTTGTGTTGGATCTGGTGAAATATTGTACTGCGGAGCCAGTGCGCCCTTCAATGACGGGTATCTCACTCAAAACACACCAACTTTATCTGTCTTTTCCCAAGGAAGATCCATATCTATTCTGCCTACCTGCCCATAAGCAGCTAATTTGCGGTAAAATCCACCTTTTTGTAGTGAAGGTAAATTTCTGAGATTAAATTGCTTGATGATTCCCGCTAAACGAAAATCAAAATGCTTTTCTAGCAATTTTGTAATTTCCTCATCAGAAATTTTACCTGTACCAAATGATTCTGCTTGAATACTAACAGGTCTAGCGATACCGATTGAATAACTTAATTGCACTTCACATTCATCTGCTATGCCTGCTGCCACAATGTTTTTAGCCGCATAACGGGCGGCATAAGCTCCAACTCTATCTATCCTGATTGGATCTTTTCCACTTAGGGCTGAACCGCTATGTTGTGCATATTCACCATAAGTATCTATAGCATTTTTTCTACCTGTTAAACCAGAGTGAGAAGCAGGCCCACCTCTAATAAATTGTCCATCAGGATTAATAAAAATTCTAGTTTGTTCATCTGGTTTAATTTCTTCACTTTCAAATACAGGTTTAACTACAGTCTCGTAAATATCCTGTCGTAGTTGTTCTAAATCAGGGTATTTTGCTTTATTTTGACTGGCAATGACTGTGAGACTATGAATTCTATGAGGACGACGATTTCTATACTCAACTCCCACTTGAGTTTTACCGTCAGGAGTCAGATAAGAAAGTATATTTTCGCGTCTGACTTCACTAATTCGCTTTGCTAGTTTGTGTGCCAACCAGATTGGTAGAGGCATCAGAACATCAGTTTGATTGCAGGCAAAACCAAAAACTGTAGCTTGATTTTTAACCGGAATTCTCTCTATTTCAGCGTCAGATAATTTACTTTCATCAAAAGCAAGTTCTTTTTCCGGTGGTAACTCAGAAAGACTTGTTAAAATGCTACAGGTTCTACCATTAAATTCAGTATGCTCGTAGCCAACTTTGTCAATTACTTGTCTAGCTACATTAGTAAAATCTACGTTGGCGCTAGGTTCAAATCTCGCTGCTAAAAAAACAATTCCTGTAGCAACAGCACATTCTGTAATTACCCTTGCATAAGGATCTTGCTGAAGAAATCTGTCTACGATCGCATCACTGATTTGGTCACATAATTTATCAGGATGCCCTTCTGTGACAGATTCAGATGTAAACATGAAATCTTTTTTCATATACTTTTACCTGTGGTTATAAGAAGGCAGTTTCGATGAAACTTGTTTCATCACCAAAGATGAAAGAGGTTTTTTCTCCTACACCCCTAAACCCTTATACCCCTACACCCTCTTTCAAGTCAGGAGGCAGGAGGCAGTAGACACGTAGACGCGGTAGACGCGTTCGCCGTCAGGCGTTGCGTTAGCTAGCGGCTTCCGTTCAGCGAAGCTGTTCCCGTTCCCCGAAAGGGGTTCCCGCAGGGTAGGGTAGGTACGGCGTATCCGTTGGTAGTGGCTTCCGAAGGTAGGAAGAAAGAAATTCTCCCACTCCCTTACTGTTCTTCAGGGGAGAGTGATTTTTGAGCGAAATTATTTTTTAAATTTATATCCTTCGTGCTTTCATTTACTAATAGAGGTAGCAAAGCACTACTACCAATAACTGCACCATCGACAATATCTATTGGCGTAATTTTCAACAGACTTCGCAAGGGTGGAATAGCTATAGCCATAAGTTGAATGGCAAAGGAACCTAGAATAGCAGCATTTAAGTAAGAATTATTTGGCAATTTTTCTTTACTAAATATGGTGTGATGTTCGGAACGGCAACTGAGTGTATGTAGCAGCTGTGCTGATGTCAGGCTCATAAAGGCGATCGTGCTTGCCTGAGGGCTGATGCCGTATTTGAGGATGCCATACCCGTAGGCTGCTAAAGTACTAACAGATATTGTTCCTGCCTCAAAAGTAATTCTGCCAAAGTCAGAATTTTTAACAATCGGTTCGTCTGGGTTACGGGGAGGTTGACTCAGTACATCTGGTTCTGGTGCTTCCAAAGCAAGGGAAAGACCTGGGAAAATGTCAGTAACCAAATTTAGCCACAGTAGTTGGATCGCGTTCAAGGGTTCACCTAAGCCAACTGCGGTGGATGCTGTCATCACCATGATTTCGCTCATGTTGGTGGCAAGTAGAAAATGGACGGATTTTCTGATGTTGTTGTATATTGTTCTACCCCGACTGACTGCTACAATCATAGTTTCTAGCCTGTCATCTTCGAGAACAATATCTGCTACCTCACGGGCTACATCTGTTCCCCCTTTGCCCATTGCTACACCAACTTGAGCAGCCTTGAGTGCTGGCGCATCATTAATACCATCGCCTGTCATCGCAACAACTTTTCCGGCAGTTTGCAAAGCTTGGACTATTTGCAGTTTATTACTAGGACTGATGCGAGCAAATACATCAACTTTATCGCTAAGGGCTGTTAGTGCTTCGGGCGTGAGATTGTTGAGGTTAGTAGAGTCAAGTATTTCTAATTGCTGTTTTCTACTTAGTTCTAATTCTTTAGCGATCGCATAGGCAGTTGGAGTTTGATCCCCAGTGATCATCACCGTATCAATGCCAGCTGTATGAAATTCTGCCATCAACTGTTTGACTCCCTTACGAACAGGATCTGCCATGCCCACAAGCCCAAGCCATGTTAGCTCTTGTTCATAGTTATTTCCACCCTTGGCATCATCTATATGGGTATAAGCTATACCCAACACTCTCAATGCTTTCCCTGCCATGCGATCGTTTTCTATCTCTAGCGCTTCCCTGTCTTCTTCGGTTAAAGGCACCACTTGCCCGTCTTTGATCCAGTGTTTGCATATCTGCGCTACCTCTGCGGGGCTACCTTTGACAGCAATAAACTTATAATCACCCTCAGTCGCATGAACCGTACTCATAATGTTACGGTTCTCTGAACGCAAGTTGGTTTGCAGCAATGGATACTTTTGTCTAAGTTGGTTTACATCTACACCCGCACATAGCCCCATGTGGATCAAGGCATTCTCTGTTGCTGAACCTTTAATGTTAAACTCACCATTTTGCTCTTGGTTAATTAGACTTTCGTTACAAAGAACCGATACGTGAATCAGCTTCAGCAGTTCATCGCAGGTATAAGGATTAATATCCTTGCCCTCAGCGATAAATTTACCGTCAGATACTGTAATATATTGGCTCTTTGTATGCACTTCGACAACCGACATCCGGTTTTCTGTAATGGTTCCAGTTTTATCCAAACAAATGGTTTGTACGGAACCCAAAGCTTCTACAGCGCTGAGACTGCGAACTAAGACATTATGCCGCCGCATATCTTGAATACCCAACGCCAAGGTGGTAGTGGCAATTGTGGGTAACCCTTCCGGAACTGCTGCCACCGCTAGAGATATAGACGACTTGAGCATTTCTAGCAAACCGTATCCCCGCAGCACGCCCATCCCAAAAACCAGCCCGCAAAGCCCCATACCAATCGTCACTAGTTGACTGCCCACTTCGTCTAGTTGTCTTGATAAGGGCGTTTCGCTTGCAGTTGCTTCCCCAACTAGTTGTTGAATCTTACCCATTTCGGTAAATTTACCCGTTGCCACCACCACAGCTAAACCTTGCCCACCAGTAACAAAAGTTCCCTTGTAAGCCATATTCGTGCGATCGGCTAGAGGTATATCTTCTCCTGTTGGGCATACTGTAGATTTAGTTACGGGTATGCTTTCCCCCGTCAAAGCAGACTCATCAATACTTAGATTTTCTGCTTGAATAATCCGGGCATCTGCTGCTACGTAACCGCCAGTTTTAAGAACTAAAATATCTCCAATGACAACATTTTCTGTCGGAATTTCTATTTGCTTACCATCTCTGATTACCCAAGTTGATGTTTCCTGATTGCTTTTGAGGGAATGAATGATTCTTTCGGATTGGCTTTCTGTGGTGTAGCCGATCGCCGCATTTAAACCGACAACACCCAGAATGACTAAAGCATCGATCAGCCCTCCTGTAAAGGCGGAAACACCAGCAGCAATGCCCAACAAAGCAACTGGGAGAGATTTAAATTGGTCAATTATGATACTTAAATCTGAGCGAGTCTCTGTTTCTGATAGGACATTTAGACCGTATTTATTCAGGTTTTCAGAAGCAGTTTGAGTAGTTAATCCTGTCCTAACTGAGGTATTGAATGTATCCACTACGACATCTACTTCCATCAGATGCCAATTTTCTACCCTTTGTGCTTGAGCATTAGCAATATTTTTTTTAGATTCTTTTCTCGATTCTTTTTTGGTTACAGATAAATTTTTTACAGATTTTTGAGAAAGAGATATATCTCCTTTTTTTTGATACTCTGCAATACTTTTTTCAATTAGAGATGCTATTTTATCAGCGTTAAAGTCTTGCTCAAAAGTGACAAGAATATTACTAGTTAATGGATTAGCAGAAACATCATTTATTTCTGAGTAATTGGAGAGCGATCGCTCAATATATTGTTTGAGAGATTCTGAACGATAAAGTTCTTTAACTTTATATCTAGCTCTGCCCTTGACAGTATTGTGAATTGCTTGAATCACAGAAATTCCCACTCCCGTAAAATGCTTGAAAAGCAAATAAAAGGATTCAGAATTATCAAATATTCTGAAAACTAACTACTGAATACTATTCTCTAAATTATTTCTGGTTCAAAAACTTTGAAAAGATGGACTATTGACTATAGAGTCTTCAGCACTTTCTAATTGCAATTCATTAGTTTTGTTTAATTTGACAAAAGAGTCAAAAGCATACCATGCCAATGTGTACCAGGGAATCTCATCTATTTGCAGTCCCTTCATCAACAATTGGCGAATAGCAAGTGCGCTTAATCCTAAAGGAAATAACAACCGTAAATCAATTGCGCCTTGGGTTAAGCGTTCAACATCTGTATTGAAATCAGACACCACATTGATCAAATCCCTAGCAATTATGGATCTTCCATCGAAAGTATAGACTTGGGTAGTTCCATTCGATTGTGCCTGCTTATCTGCGATTAGTTCAGCATTTACCTCTGCCGCTAAATTTTCAATTACCTCAGTAGTTTCCGCAAGTGCTTCTTTACACCTTTCAGAAATGGCTATCCCCCCTTTGATTGCCGCTTGAACAGTAGGTTGATGTACAGCCGAGGCGAGAGGAAGAATCACAGGTGCAAAAATTACTCCTGTAATACCCTCGACAATTTCAGGTACATTTATTTGTTCCCAGTCAAATGTAGGTGACATCTAAAAAATTTCCTCCGCAAACAGGCAGACAATAGAAGCGTAGTTAAAGCCAACACTAAATCCATCAATCTGTGGTTTTAATTTCATTGCTGATTTAATATGTTGGCAATTTTTATCACCCAATTACTTGGATGGTATTGAAATTACATGGTAATTATGAGAAATTTGTGGGGAAATAAAGAAATTCATCAAATATTCTTGATATTTATCTTTTATCTAATACTTATGTGCTTTTATATGGAATTCAACGCGAATCAAAGCACGAGCTAGATAAGCAAGATTAGGATTAGGGTGACAGCGATCGCTTGATGAGAAATCCATCGCCTATTTTCTCAGTTCTGTCCGAAACTCTACCCATCGAGCCTAACTTTTTCTAGATATAAAGTTTATTAACGGGATTCTATACTAATGACACAAACTAGATGCAGTCAAGGTGTTGGCTCTCAACTTGAACCAGTGCAGTACTAATCTCACCCTACTTGTTTGCATTCAACGAAGCCGCTCAGGTATCTAAAACGCATAACCATAATATGTCCCGAACTTAAGTACAAGCCATGCAAGAGAGGATATTGAGTCAAGCTAAAATTTGGGGATTTATATGCAAAATTGACAAGGAAGGAAAATATCAAATTCTCCCTCAAATACCCACAGAACGATGGAAATTGCAACAAGCTGAGGAGGAAAGGTGGTTACTTTACGTTGGTGATATCCCTCAGGTTTTTTGTCGTCCTTCTGATGTTATAGCGTTTTTAGAGCGTCGCCGAACTACAAAAACTTTTACACCGCCCAACTCTTTACGTAAATAATTCCAAAGAAAGATTATACAAACATCTTGGTTAAGTTAAGGTTAAAACGAATAAGAATTTCATACATTAATAGAGGTGATCTACTGTGGCACCAAAAATTGTTGATTTTGTTGAAGATGCTGGTGCTCCTGGTGTAATTGCAGGTATTGGAGCAGTTATTATAGCACCTGTATTGTTACCAGTATTTACTGGAATTGGAAGACCGATCGCCAAGTCGGTTATTAAAGGAGGTATTCTGTTCTATGAGAAAAGTAGGGGTGCTTTGGCAGGAGTTGGCGAAACCTGGAATGACTGGGTAGCTGAAGCCAAGGCAGAACTAGCAGATTCAGATTCAACGCTAGCAATTACCCCTACAGAAGAAACTCGTAATCAGGCTGTATCAAAGTCTACCGTAAAAGCAGAAGCTCGTAATCAGGCTGTATCGACATCTACCGTAAAAGCAGAAACTCGAACTGAATCTGCGCCGACGTGCGAGTAGCAATACTAGTTAGGACTTGTCGTGCAAGCAAAAAGCAGTCGAATTTCATGGGTTTAGTATCTGCGCCCTTGGTACACATATCGCTCAAGGGTGCGGATGTGATATTTACTGCACAAGTGAACACTGTTCCATTACACACTCTAATGCTCTCACCTACTATATCTACTGTTTATTAATAAAGTTTGGCGGGCAGTGCCTCACTCGCTACCAATGGAATAAACCAGTCAAATCTCTTTCCTATTGCCTCCTGTCTTATTTCTTACTGGCAATAGATAAGTTAATTCAAAAATCAAAGTATTCAAAATAATTTTATTCAGTAAATTTACTTAATTAAAAAGTAGTGATTTGCGCTAATCTGGAGGCATGAATTATGAAACTGCTCGCAAATTTATAATTGACCAAACACTCATTGCTGAGGAAAACACTGATACCCTCCTGAGGCGAATGCAGCAGGGAAAACCCCCTGTTCCCGGACAGATCACCTCAACATTACTGGCGTTAAAAGTGGTATTTGAAGGTCTTAAAAAAGCCACTACCATTGACCGAGAATTGGCTTACGCTTTGTATCAAATCACAATTAAAACTCAAATGTTATTTGCAGGAGGACGCAAAGCAGGGGTTGATTGGCCGCCCCTGCTCAAAGAAGATCTATTAAGAATAGCGATCGCAACTGAAAGTATCTTTTCTGGTAACTGGCAAAATTTACATTAATTGGTTAGTAGATAGTCGATAGTAATTAGTGGGAGAAACACGCTTTCTCCTTTATTACTGCTAAAGATGGGTTAATAGGGGAGCAAGGGAAATCACAAAATTGTGTATGACTACTGTAGGGACGGGTTTATTGGGATATTTCCTTATCTTAGAGAGATTATTGTTAAAATCCGCCCCTACTAACTAACCATTATCGAGTTCGCAGTTCTGCTTCCAACTTTTTAAGATCAGACTTGAGCAAAACAGTCATTTGCCCAGTGAAAGCTTTACCAGTTTTGGGTTGGGCAACTTCCATCCAGTAGGCATAGCGATCGCCTAAACGCAATTCTCCCCGCAAAGCTTCGCGAATAGGAGTTTTAGCAAAACGGGCTGAGTTGACTGCACCCTGATTTGGATACTCGTACACTACTTGAGCATTTTTAAAGTCTTGATAGATATCTAAGCCATAAATTACCCGTAAAGATTCCTGTAAGCGCTCAAAATTCATACCGTTAATCGCATCATACATGGCTAAACGCTCGTTGCGGATCTGGCTACGGTTTCTGATAAACCCCACTTTGCCAGGAGGTAACACAGATGCTTGAAAAGTGAACCGCTGGGCAGCTGTATCACTTTTTTGTACAAAAAATTGCTCGTTGTGATGGGGGCGCAATGTTGGATGTGCTTTAATCCAAGCACCGACTTGTTCTGTACCTTGCCCTGGTAATGCTTGAGCTTGATTAGCAAATAACAATGTATCTAAACACATCCAAGGCAGGAGAGAAAAAGGCAAAATTAGAAGGTTCAGTAGAGGTTTTCTTAGCATTTTCGCTTTTTGTAAAAGGGTAATCTTAGTTTTCCCCCACAACCCCTACTGTTTTACTAGTAATATTACGGAATCATCGCTACTTTAATAACTTTACGCGATCGCATCTCCAAAAACACTGTCTCCAAATCTTTCAACGGACACTGCTTGCTAATTAACAATTCAAACGGAATCTTTCGACTAGCGATCAGTGCCAGCGCTCCCCTGACAAATTCAGGAGTATTGTGAAATACTCCCTTGAGCGTTAATTCACTGTAGTGTAGCTGTTCTGTATTAACGGTAATTGTTGTATCTCGCGGACAACCACCGAATAAGTTGACAGTAGCACCAGGACGAGCGCAAGCAATCGCTGTCTCCCAAACACTAGGTACACCTGTTGCTTCAATTACTACATCAGCTCCCCACCCATCTGTGAATTCTTTCACCACAGTGGGTATATCTGGTAGTTGCCGATAATTAAAAGTCTGTGCAGCGCCAAGTTTTTGGCCTATTTCTAACCTTTGGTCATTACCACCAAATAAAAATACTTCCACTGAGCAATCATAAGCTAACTTGGCTACAAACATTAGCCCGATCGCTCCATCTCCTAAAACTACTACCCGATCGCCAGCCTTAACATGAGAACGTGCTACTCCATGCAGCACACAAGCCAAAGGTTCAGTCATTGCTGCCAACTCATCGGGTAAATCGTCGGGAATCGGCAATAAATTATGTTCTACTATTGGCGCAGGAATTTTCAGATATTCAGCAAAAGTACCGTTATTCCAAGTTAAATTCGGACACAGAGAATATTCTTGACGTTGACAAAAAAAACAATTCATGCAGGGGGCAGAATTATTAGCGACAACGCGATCGCCTACTTGCCAACCTTTTACTCCCTTGCCTACAGCTACAATACGTCCAGCAGCTTCATGACCAAAAAGAGTAGGAGGTTTAAGCATTTTGGCATGACCGCCACGACGCCATACTTTTAAATCTGTACCACAAGTTGTAGCCGCTCCTACCTGAATCACTACTTCTCCTCTATCAGGAGTAGGATCGGCGACATTTTCTAAACGTAAATCTTCTTGACCGTAAAGTAAGGCTGCTAACACAGCTTGTGACCTATTAATAAGCTCCACCTGATTTTATCAGGAGTGTTAGTAATAGGGGATAGGGGACAGGGAACAGGGAATAGATTAAACCACAAATCGTAGGGTGGGCATTGCCCGTAGCCCATCTGACAAACATTTGAGATATTATTTGAGCAATGCCCACCTTACAAAAAACCGTTGTAATGCTATTTCACAAAAAAGAACCCAGTTGTCCGCTCTTAAAACTCAGTGAGGAAAGAAAAGTATCTTTCCTTCTGAGTTCTGAGTCCTGAGTTCTAAGTTATAAGTTATAAAGACTCCTAAGATTTTGCTGATTGCTGGAAAAGAACTCCTGTGTTTCTTCCTTCAATCACACTCGATAAGCTAGTGACAGTTAACAGTGGTACTTCTTGTCGGCAATCCTGACAAAACCAGTAAACTTCACCATGACGGACATGACGCAAGAGGCAACCACCGCAACATGGACAAGCGTTGCTTCTCATGCTCATATTTATGTCCTCCTTTCAAAAATTTGTGGTTAAGATGCACTAAAAAATTGTTTAAAATTGGATTTTTGCAGAAAGAATTCGCCCATTTAAATCAACACGGTCTTTGATAATTTTTTCGTAAACCGCTTCGTACCCATTAACCATTTGGGTAACGCTAAAATTATTTTCTACATATTTTCGGCAAGTATAACGACTTAATTCCAAAGCTTTAGGAATCATTGTCGCCATTTCATCATAGGACTGGCAGACAAAGCCTGTCACGCCTTGACTAACCACCTCCGGAACAGAACCTAAATTAATGGCGATGACTGGTGTACCAGTTGCCATTGATTCAATCATTACCAAACCAAAAGGCTCTTGCCAGGTGATGGGGAATAGGGTAATTGCAGCATTGCCCAGCAGTTCAGTTTTCTCAGCGTGATTAATTTCTCCGAGATATTGAATTTGCTGACCGTCTATTTGAGGGGCAATTTCTCGTTCAAAAAATTTAGAATCGACTACATCTACCTTTCCAGCCATTTTTAAGCGCCAACCTGTTTGCTTGGCAATGGCGATCGCATGTTGCGGGCCTTTTTCTGGTGAAAATCGTCCTAGAAATGCCAAATATGGTGGTTCTTGAGATTGAGCTACAAAAGGATAATCTTCTGTATTAATCCCGTTATGGACTGTGCCAACGTAGTTAAGGTTAATTTGTCTCTGCGCGTTACTGATGCTGACGTATAACTGTTGATTGTGGTGGCTATATATGTTACGGTTATCCCCTGTGAAATTGCCATGCAGGGTATGCACCGTAGGTGTTGGCACCAAACTCGCCAAAGGTAAAGCCGAAATCCCTACATGAGAATGTATCAGATCGAATTCCGCCGCCCGATGATAAACTTGACTAAGTTCAAGCATTTCGTACACTGTGTATTCTTTGACATTAGGGTCTAAACGCAGCGCACGCGGATAAACTGCTTCTAATCTAGCCAGAGTTTGAGAATCTCCAGACGCAAACAAAGTGACCTCATGACCGCGACGAACCAACTCATCAGTCAAGTGACTCACTACTAGTTCAATTCCTCCATAAGTTGGAGGTGGAACTCGTTCCCATAAGGGGGCTACTTGAGCGATTTTCATAAATTGTTTAGGTTCAGGAAGTAATACAGTCCTCAAGAAGCGGACTTAACAATATAGTCTGGTCGAGTATTTGTACTCATCCATCTAAATTTTACATTAACCGAACTGACTCTTGAGAGTCCAATTTTGGTTAACCGAACCTGGTAATAGCCCCGCAGCCATTCCAGACCATCAACATTGCCGTCAAGCAACTACGATCTAAAGGTTACTATCTGAGGCATCCTACTTGCATCTATCTTGGGGATCATAGAAAATGATAGGTTTTGTAATGAAAAATACGAAATTAACCCACGGGATCAAAGAGGACACGGGGACAAGGAGAGTAATAAACATTTCCCCCAACCCTTTTAATAATGACCAATGACAAATGACCACTAACTAATGAAAATTGCTACTTGGAATGTCAACTCAATTCGGACTCGCTTGACACACGTTGTTGATTGGTTAATTCAAAATCCAGTCGATGTATTGTGCATGCAAGAGATTAAAGTCGTAGACGAAAATTTCCCGCGATCGCCTTTTGAAGAACTAGGTTATCATCTCTATTTATCTGGTCAAAAATCTTACAACGGTGTTGCCATTCTCAGTTTGCAACCTCTACAAAATGTCAGTACTGGTTTTAGCTCAACGTTGACAGAATTACCGCCTGAATGGAACGAACAAAAGCGGGTAATTACAGGCGTCATTGATGGCATCAGGATTATTAATCTTTATGTACCTAATGGTGCAGCTGTAGGAAGTGAGAAATATGAGTACAAGCTGCTTTGGTTAAATCTGCTGCGAGAATACTTACAATCTCTGCTCGTGTCCACACCCAGTATTTGTATGTGTGGTGACTTTAACATTGCTCTAGAAGATAAAGATATTCACGAAAAAGTAAATACAGAGAATCACATTATGGCATCCGAACCAGAGCGCCAAGCCTTACGCGATGTTCTCGCGCTGGGATTTAGTGATGCCTTTCGCAAATTTACAAGTGAAGGTGGACACTATAGTTGGTGGGATTATCGCGCCGCTTCATTTCGCCGTAATTTAGGTTGGCGAATAGATCACCACTACCTCACACCAAACTTGTATGAACGTGCAAAAAGTTGCACCATTGATATTACTCCGAGAAAACTAACTCAACCTAGCGACCATGCACCAGTGATTGTGGAATTTTAGAAGTGAAGGGGCTTTCAGCCTTTTTGTGTTTATCATTCTGATTACTGAGTTCTGAGTTCTTTCTTCGATATCAGGATTTGATTCGGTTACTCTTGCTAAACTTTTAACTAAAAGTAATTGATGTTAGCAATAAAGGCACGAGGCGATCGCATTGTCTAAAAAAATAATGTTGGTATTAACCAAGGCTGATTTCATCGCTTCTTCTCATCAAAAAGACTGCTGACGAAGTGTGATACTTTCCTTATTTAAATTACTAAAGTGTAGCGATCACCCTTATGAATGTGTGAATTACTGAAATCAGAAAGCATTCAAGGATATCGAGAAAGCAATATGCCTTTTTACTTGCTGAATCTACTGAAATGAGAAAGCGATCGGGCTTTTTGAGTAAGCAATATGTCTTTTTACTTGCTGAATCTACCGAAATGAGAAAGCGATCAGGCTTTTTGAGTAAGCAATATGCCTTTTTACTTGCTGAATCTACCGAAATGAGAAAGCGATCAGGCTTTTTGAGTAAGCAATATGCCTTTTTACTTGCTGAATCTACCGAAATGAGAAAGCGATCAGGCTTTTTGAGTAAGCATTTAGGCTATTTGAGAAAGCGATCTGCCATTTTGCTTATTGAGATCGACTTTATTGATTATTTTGATCAAGCGACGAGTTGTGGCGATCGCCTTTCCTTACGGTTATAGAGCCCCGACTTTTTTAAAAAGTCGGGGCTCTGAACACCTGCGACTTGTCAAAATCAATGTGGTGGAGTACTACCAAAGCTTAGTAAATTTGTAGCAACTAGCTATCGCCTGGGATGTAGGAGTATTTGTAAAGTAATTATTAAATTAGTAGAGTGTGTTAAAGCGAATCGTAACGCACCGAACAAAGATAGTGCGTGGCGACTTTTTATTATTTGTTTACTTGCAGTATCGCCAAGAGCGCAGCCATACACCCTAAATCTACTGGGGATTGGTAATTAGGGACTAGGAACTAGGGATTAGGAGGACATCTTAATACCCAATACCATATCCCCGATACCAAATCCCCGATACCCAATCCAAAATCCAAAATTGTTATGTTTCTAGTCACAGGAGCAACGGGAGGAATCGGTCGCCGTGTTGTGCGACTGCTACGGGAACGAGCAATGCCAGTACGGGCATTTGTGCGCCTGACTTCACGCTACGGAGAATTAGAACACCGGGGCGCTGACATCTTTATTGGTGACTTACAACAGGAAAATGATATCCACAAAGCTTGTCAAAATGTCCAGTATGTAATTAGTACTCATGGTTCCGATGGTAATCCGCTCGCTTTGGACTATCGTGCCAATATAGAACTGATTGATCAAGCAAAAGCTAATGGAGTGCAGCACTTTGTTTTTATTTCTGTATTAGGAGCCGACAGAGGGTATGAAGATGCTCCAGTATTTAAGGCAAAAAGAGCTGTAGAAAGATATTTGGAAAGTAGTGGTCTAAACTACACTATATTACGACCAGCTGGACTAGCATCGAATTTGCTGCCTTTGGCAGAACGATTTCGGGAAACAGGAGTATATTTGCTCATTGGAGATCCCAAAAACCGAACTTCGATTGTGAGTACAGATGATTTGGCAAGGATGGTAGTTGATTCTATAACGATTCCAGCCGCTCGTAATCAAATTTTACCCGTCGGAGGGCCAGAGGTTTTATCACGAGAGGATATTCCCCGAATTTTAGGTCGTATCTTTAACAAAGAGCCAGTCATCATTAATCCACCAATGTTTGTCATTGATGGGTTGCGCAATCTCTTAGGTTTTATGAATCCGCAAGCCCAAAAAAACTTGGGAACTTTTCGCACATTACTGGCAAATGAATTTTTCTGTACAAAAGAAGAAATTGCCAACTTAGAGGCAATTTTTGATTTGAAGTTAGAAAATTTGGAAAACTTCTTGCGGCGTTATTTGGCGGTTTAAAAGAGTTTGGTGAGTAGTTAATGGATAGTAGAACAACCAACTACTAACTACTGTACGGGAGGCATCGCGTTGCGCGGGTTCCCCGCGTTGTAGCGACTGCCGTGCGGGTTGAGAAGATAAATAGTCGCTTTGAACCCAAAGATGATCAATAAAACCCGCACGCCAGTTGCTTTATGCCGGGAGACCCGTCCACCCTTCGGGTTCAGCAGTCCCCCAAACTCCTTCGGAGACGCTACGCGAACGCCGGAAACCGCCAAGACGGGGGCTGCTTCACCGCACTGGCTCCCCTACTAACTGCTAACTACCAACTACTAACTACTAACAAAATAGAATTTCTATGAGATATTCCCTTGCTGCGAACCCTGCACAAGCACGTCAAACTAAACAGCAATTTGCTAAACCAGAAGAACAACTATCTTATGAATTGGGTAAAGCGGTACAAGAATTACCGCCACTTTATACAAGATTTTTAGCAGGAACAATAAGTGTAATCGTATTTGGAGCAATTGGCTGGGCGCATTTCTCTCAAATTGATGAAGTAGCAAGAGCATCAGGAGACTTAATTGCCTCTACCCAAGTACGACCAGTAACATCTTTAGGGAATGGCTCAATTGTCACGGTAAAAGTAAAAGAAGGCGATCGCGTCAACAAAGGTCAAATTTTGATTGAACGCGATCCAGATTTGCAGGAAGCTGATGTAGCACGCTTGGCAAAATCTACCAATTTGATTCAACAAGACTTGCGCCGTTTGGATGCAGAACGTACAGGAGTTACGAATACTGGTACGCAACTGCAAGATGAACTTTTGACATCACGTTTACAAGACTACAAAGCACGTCAAACAGCAGCAGAAGCAGAAGCAAATCGTCAAGCTGCACTGAGCGAGCAGGCAAAAGTGCGCTTAACCCGCTTGCAAGATAACTTAGTCAATGCCAGAACCAGCGTCGCTAATGCCAAAACTAATCTTGCTAACGCTCGCAAAATCCAAGAAAAAGTAGTTAACAATCTAGCGATCGCCCAACAAAGAGAACAAAGCCTTCGTACTCTCACAGGTTCTGGTGCCGTACCGCGATTAGATTATCTAGAAGCGCAAGATAGACTCAACCGTGCCAATGCCGAAATCACCAGAGCAAACGATGAAGTCACTAATGCCCAAAATAAACTTACAGAAACACAAGATAAAGTTACATCCCTAGCAAAAGATATTGATGCCCAAAAGCAAGAAATTCTCCAAGCACAAGCAGCATATCAAGCAGCTCGTACTCAAGCACAGCGTTTAGCATCAGAACGTCAAAGCGAAATTTTAACCCAAATTAATAAGCGCAAAGAAGAACTAACCAACGTTCAAGGGCAGTTAGAACAGGCACAAAAGCAACGCCAAAAAGAAACTATTGAAGCTCCCGTATCTGGAACAATTTACGGAATCAAAGCCACAAAAGGCCCTGTACAAGCAGGTGAAGAATTGCTGTCTATTCTACCAGATGGGGAAGAACTACTCCTGGAAGTCAAAGTCCTCAACCGTGATATTGGCTTTATTCGTGAGGGAATGAAGGCAAAAGTCAAAATGGCGACTTTTCCTTTTCAGGAATTTGGCACAGTGGATGGCGAAGTAGTACAAGTTAGCCCGAATGCCATTGTAGATAAGGACTTGGGCTTAGTTTTTCCCACCAGAATTAAACTGAACAAACATTCGATGATGGTGCGGGGTAAAGAAGTCGCATTTACTCCAGGTATGGCTGCTAGTGGCGAAATCGTCACTCGTCAAAAGTCGGTTTTGACTTTTATCTTAGAGCCGGTGACTCGCAGATTTAGCGAAGCCTTTTCCGTGAGGTAGGTAAATTTTTGGAATTACCAACACCTCAAAAGTACTCAATCTCTGTTTAGTTTAATGGTGCGTTACGGACTATCGTCCTAACACACCCTACTACAAATTGGAGATTTTTTGATTGGAAGTCCCTTAAATAAATTTTGAGGATTGAGTGCTAAGTTAATCAGCCTAAAATTAGAACGAAACTGTGAGATTATTCAAGCAGCTGCGATCGCTTCTATCAAACTAGTCACTTGAAATTTCATACATAGCGAGAAGTCTTACAAAACTTTTCTAGCTTTTCATAGAATTAGTGTTGGCTAATTATTGCCTATACTGCTTCCAGTAGTGCTTTGCGTTTTCCTACGATATTTTCTACCTCAGTATATTCTTCCCCACTGGGGCTGATGTTACTGCTACTTGCCGCGCTATTGTTGTAGTCGTTCCAGACTTCTAACCATGTAGGTGAATTCAAAAATACACCATTGTTATTTCCATTTGGAGAATAGGTGCTTATTTGAGAAGCGATCGCACTCACATCACCACTATTTGTATTGCTGTGGCTCCAAGTTGTAGCATTGTTGCTGCTAAAGCTACTGAAGTTGAAATTGGAAACAGCAGTAGTCAGGCTATTGTTGTGGCTGAAACTAGTAATGTTGTTTTCACCACTCAAAGTTGTAGCTTGCGTACTATTGCCTGCGGTTTCTGCAAGAATTTGACGTACTTGGGCATCAGTCAAATTGCGGTTTGCACTGAGCATTAAAGCAACTACACCCGCAACATGAGGCGCAGCCATTGATGTGCCGCTGTAAGATGCATAGCGATCGCCTGGCAGTGTAGAGTAAACTTTAACTCCAGGAGCCGTGACATAAGCCAAGGGATTTTGCCCAGCTCGGTTGGAGAAATCAGCCATATTTGTATTCTTATCAACTGCTCCAACAGCAAGTCCCCAGTTGTCTGCGTAACGAGCGGGATACCCTGGTACTGACTTACCATCATTGCCTGCTGCCATAACTACAGTTACGTTTTTACTGCTGGCATATTCAATCGCTTTCTGCAAAGTACCGTTGGGATATTCTCCACCAAGGCTTAAATTAATGACGTTAGCGCCATTATTTACAGCGTAGTAGATACCATCAGCAATAGAACTATAATAGCCAGAGCCGTCATCATTTAAAACTTTGACTGGCATAATCTTGGCACCGTGGGCAACACCAGTCACACCAAAACCATTGTTCTCCCCAGCGATGCTACCGGAGACATGAGTGCCATGACCATTTCCATCTAGAGTATTGTTGTTATTACCGTCAAAGTTCCAACCGTAGACATCATCTATAAAACCATTACCATCATCATCCTTGCCATTACCAGGAATTTCTTTGCTATTTGTCCAGATATTGTTCTTCAAATCTGCGTGGTTGTAGTCTACTCCTGTATCTAAAACAGCAACGACGACTCCTTGCCCAGTGTATCCGTTTGCCCAAGCTTCAGGTGCTTTGACTAGATCCGCTCCCCAATCATTGCCACCACGGTTAGGAACATCGGCAAAGGTATTTTGCCCAGCAGCCCTAGCTACTGCTGCTGCTGCGTTCACCAAACCATAGCCAGAAGTAGGATTATATCCTTGAGTTTCTTTAGTTTTACCAGTGATAGTAATTTCACGCGCAGCAATATTGTTGCTGTTATTGATTTCTAAAATATTATCTAGAGCATCAGCTCTGTAGACTAGATAATATGTTCCAGGTGCAGTATTTTCATCTAAAGTGACATTGTAAGACTGAGAAGTCGCACTCCCAGGTTCAAGCCCGCCAATCCAATTCCAACCCAGCAGATTGTCATCTGAACTAAGGGTTTTATCTTTAGAAAGATAACAATCAGTGTAGTTAAACCCAGCACTGCTCTTACCTTTATTTTTTACCTGATATGTAAGTTGGATCGTGCTACCAGCAACTGCAACATTAGGAGCTGAAGCATTTTGGATGACTAAATCTGCTTTCGTCGCAGATAAGCTAGCTTTTTTTGATTTAGAATTTTTACGCCCCTGTATATTAACCTCTTGTTCTAGAGAATTTTCAGATAGTTTGAAGCTACTATGGCTATTGATGCGAAAAAGGTCATCATCTTTAGCATTCAAATTATTTACAGAAGTAGTGGAAGTGATATTTAGCCCTTTAGTATCAAACAAATCATTCCGATGAATATTCATGGGCATAAGTATGTTCTCGTCGAATATTTTTTGACAGCATGAACTGTTAAAACATTAGCTCCGGAAATGTTTTTAGCAATGGATGATTCCCCTTGGTAAATAATTAATCCATATTTAGATTAAAAAATGCTAAGTTATTTACAAATACTTTTATTAACTGTGATTTCTCAAGGTTTATAAATATAAACCAGATAATTGTATATAGCTTGACTGAGAGCTTGTAATCTTCTCAATAAGCGTAAGGTAGGCACTGTTCACAACGTAAGAATAAGAGTTTGAGGAAAGTTAAGCAGTACCCACTCTACAAAAATTGTTAAGACAAATTTTGTATATAAATTTAATTTTGAACACAAAATTAGAAATTGTGTAAGGTAAGCACATTTAAGCTGTTTTTCAAACCCTGAGTTTGACGTTATTTACACTACCTACCTTAAGAGTTGTTGAGAATGGTACAAGATATAAATTATGCTGTTGATATTCTGGCAAAATTCTCAGGAATAAATGCAAATGCTTTCTTTAATTAATCCTCCTAATCCCTGGCTTGTAGGGGTGGCATTAAATAGCATTTTGTTGGTTGTTGCCTGGATTGCTCCTAAAAAGCTACTTACTCCAGCCGGATTATTTCATGCTTGGTTATTGGGCGTACTCATTTGGGGAACATTGGGCTGGCAAGGATATGTAGTTGTAATGTTTTATTTCCTTGTTGGTTCTTTAATCACACGTGTAGGCATGGCACAAAAGGAAGCTGAAGGTATTGCAGAAAAGCGTTCTGGAGCAAGAGGCCCAGAAAATGTCTGGGGTTCTGCATTGATAGGGACACTGTGCGCTTTAGGAGTAGGAATGATAGACTTAGGAGTTATTTCAATTTCCCAGTCTCTTGTCCTCAATCTCCAGTCCCTACTGCTGCTTGGCTATGTGGCGAGTTTTAGTACTAAGCTATCTGATACCTGTGCTAGTGAAATCGGGAAAGCTTATGGTAGAAGAACTTTTCTAATTACTAACTTACAGCCAGTGCCACGGGGAACGGAAGGAGCAGTAAGCTTGGAAGGAACCTTAGCAGGCGTCATCGCATCAGTTGCGATCGCTTTTGTTGGTTGGGCAGTTGGTTTAATTGAAATATTAGGTGTAATGTGGTGTGTATTGGCGGCGTTTATTGCTACTAATTTAGAAAGTGTAATTGGGGCTACATTGCAATCAAAATATACCTGGTTAACTAATGAATTAGTGAATATTTTAAATACATTGATTGGCGCAGTCGTAGCAATTTTCTTTGCCTGGTTATGGGTAATTGCGATCATCTAATTATCTCTTAATACTAAGTAGGTATTCTTACTAATTTAATTATGCAAGCTAGAGTTGCGACTCCGGTTTGTAAGTCTTACTATGGCAATAGTGTCCTCGCTTGAGAATATTAACTAGTCAAGTATTTTCTTTGCTGGGAAATTGTATAGTTAGTAGCCTGCGTGTATCTCGGTAATTACTTTATGGAATCTTCATCATTTTTGAATGTAGATGAGCAACCAATTTCCTTAGAACAAGTAGTAAAATATCTGCAAATTTCTGGCAAATTGGGACAATTTATAGGAGATATTCTGCGTCAATATGTAATTGATCAAGAACTACAAACCAGGGTAGATATTGCCATTAGCCCGGCTATAACCGAACAGGCAATAATTGATTTTCGCCTTAAAAATCAACTGAGCGAGCCTAAAGCTTTTCAAGAATGGTTAAAAAATAATGGTACAGATTATGAAACATTTCACTCAACAATTGCTTTCAACTTCAAGTTAGAAAAATTAAAAGCTGTAGTTACAGAAAATAAGCTACAAGAATATTTTATAGAAAGGAAAATCTTCTTGGATCGTGTAGTAATTTCACGAATTATAGTAGACAATCGAGAACTAGCTGAAGAACTACAAGCTCAAATTGAAGAAGGAGCAAGCTTTGAATATTTAGCAAAAGAATATTCACTTACAGATGACCGAATTGTCAACGGAATAATGGGGCCGGTAAGCCGGGGTAGTATGCCGGATAAACTCAGGGCAGCGGTAGATATAGCTAGCCCTGGAGAGATAATAGGGCCAATTGAGCTGGAAGAACGTTATGGTTTGTTTCGTGTAGAACAATTTCTCCCAGCTTCCCTGACAGATACTCAACTAAAGCAAACACTACAGAATGAGTTGTTTGAGAAATGGCTAGCAGAGAAAATTCAAAAGCTGACAGTCAAACTGCAAATGAAATAAAAATTACAGACGAAGAATATTCACATACAAGGGTGCTAGCCTCTCTACCTTGGAATCAACCACCATTATGCTGGTTAAATGCCCAACAACAAACCTTTTTGAAAAAGCAGTCAGAAAGTCAATGCTTTAATTTAGGAGAAAAAATTTGGCCAAAAGATGGAGTTGATTACCAGTATTTAATTGTTTCTGGAAAAGTCCGCTTGCGAGAAGAAGAAACTGGGAAGCCCTTGGCAACACTGCAAGCAGGCGATTGGTTTGGTAGTTTGCAAAAGCTACCTGTTGAATGTAAAGCTGTAGCTGCCAGTAAAGATGCGATCGTGGTGCGTTGGAGTGCAGCAGCATGGATAGAAGTTTCTACGCCAGAGATAGAAGAGTTTTGGCAAGGCTCTGGAGATGACGCAAAGACAATAAGACGCGGGGAGATTTGTGAAGACGCGGAGACAGACTTCCTCTCCGTGTCTCCTATTTCCACCCAACCAATTTACCCCTTTATTGCTAGTCGCAACACAGCTGCTGCTTGTTTAACAATGGTGGCGCAGCAGTTAGACAATCCCGTCAAATTGGAATGGGTACAGCGCCAACTCAGAGGACAGCGTCCAAAACATTTGGTGGAAACAGCAGAAAAGTTAGGCTTTGTACTGCGGCGGTTGCAAGTGAGTTGGAGTAATTTGCAGCAGTTATCATTTCCTGCTTTGTTACCTTGGGGTGGAGCGACAGAAAGTGAAGCAAGTTGGGTAGTTGCTTACGCTGTAAGAGGCGATCGCCTAACAATTGCTAATCCTCTCAATCCTGATTGCATGTGTGAGGTTTTGCCGCAGTCAGTGGTGGAGGAGTATTGGCACGGGCAGCTATGGCAAGTAGAACTGATTCAAAAGCAGGAAAGATTTAATCTCGGTTGGTTCCTACCAGCAGTATGGAAGTACCGCAGATTACTCACAGAAGTGCTGCTAGCGTCTTTTACATTACAGCTATTGGGGTTAACAACACCTTTAATTACCCAAGTTGTCATTGATAAAGTCATGGTGCAGGAGAGTTTGGCGACTCTTGATGTCATGGCGATCGCGCTGCTGTTGGTGGCACTGTTTGAGTCAATACTTGGTATCCTGCGACTATTTATCTTTACCCATACTGCCCGGCGTCTAGATTTAAGTTTATCGGCGCAGCTATTTCGCCACCTCATGCGTCTGCCTTTAGCCTATTTTGAATCGCGGCGGGTAGGAGACACAGTTGCCCGCGTTCAAGAGCTAGAACAAATTCGTCAGTTTCTTACAGGTACAGCTTTAACTGTCATCTTAGACAGCATCTTTGCTGTGGTGTATCTGGCACTGATGTTTTACTACAATATTCCTCTCACTTTCACGGCTTTAGCTGTATTGCCTTTGTTCGCCATCTTGACATTGGTAGCCACACCAATTCTCCGCAATTGGCTCAACGAAACTTTTAACCGCAGTGCCGACAGTCAATCATTTCTCGTCGAGACAGTCACGGGAATTCATTCTGTTAAAGCCCATGCAGCAGAACCAATCGCACGGGATCGCTGGGAAGGTTTGTTTGCCCGTTTCATTCGTACAGGTTTTAGAGCCTCTACTACCTCAAACATCAGTAGTAATATCGGTGATTTTCTTACTAATTTTTCTAGCCTACTGATTCTTTGGCTTGGGGCTAAGTTAGTGATTGAAAACAAGCTCACCATCGGACAGCTTGTTGCTTTTCAAATGCTTTCTGGTAGAGTAACAGGGCCATTGCTACGCTTGGTGCAACTATGGCAAAATTTACAACAAGTTCTACTTTCTGTGGACAGGATTGGCGATATTCTCAACGTCGCTCCAGAAGCCGAACCAGGAACTGGCTTAGTTCTGCCACCTCTCAAAGGGCAAGTCAGCTTTGAGCAAGTCTTCTTCAGCTACCGAGCCAACACAGAACCTGTTTTGCGGGGTATCTCTTTTTCCGTCCAACCAGGGCAGTTTGTTGGTATTGTCGGACGTAGTGGTTCTGGTAAAAGTACTCTTTCTAAACTTTTGCAGCGCCTCTATCAAATTGAATCAGGACGTATCCTGATTGATGGTTTTGATATTAAAAGTGCCGATTTAGTTTCGCTGCGTCAACAAATTAGTGTAGTTTTGCAAGAAGACTTTTTATTCAACGGTTCGATATTAGAAAATATCACCCTTGGGAATCCCGATATTACCGCTGAACAAGTAGTAGAAGCAGCCAGGCTCGCCGTTGCTCACGACTTTGTCAGTGATTTACCCCACGGTTACGAAACCAACGTTGGTGAACGCGGTACAGCTTTGTCTGGCGGGCAGCGGCAACGCATTGCTTTGGCACGCTTATTTCTTTCGCAAGCACCGATTCTGATTTTAGATGAAGCTACCAGTGCATTGGACAGCGAAACAGAACAACAAGTTTTGCAGAATCTGCAACAAGTTTCTCAAGGGCGGACTGTATTTCTGATTGCCCATCGTTTTGCCCCTCTTAAACGAGCAGATTTAATTTTGGTGCTAGAGAAGGGTGTTCTAGTTGAGCGCGGTACTCACTCTCAATTGTTGCAACAAAAAGGTTTGTATTGGTCATTGTATCAACGGCAGCAAGTAAATATTTAGGTAATTAGGTAATGACGAATTTGGTGAAAATTTTCAAGTAGAAGATACCCAAATACTTCTACTTTTACCACTTCCTAATCCAGATCCAATCGCCTTCTACTTGCGCGATCATACCACCGGGAAATGGATCGGTTTGCGATCGCTTGGGCGCTGTAATTAAAGCTGTGAGTTTTTCTATCTGCTCGAAGTTGGGAGCATCTGGAAGTATTTGTTGCAATACCTGTCGTATCACACGACGTTGCAATGCAAGTGGTGCTTTTCGTAAGATGTGACGATTTAATTTGAGGGGAAGAGGGGAAGAGGAGGCGGGAACGAGGGGACACGGGGACACGGAGAGAATTTCTGATAACTTCTTTGCGTCTTCCTCTTCTTCACTCATTGCTTCTTCCCTCAACTTTTGGGCAGCTTCTTCTAAATATTCGACTTCTGCTTGCAGTAGCTCTGCTGTTTGAGCTAAAGCTGATTCAGCTTGAGGATTAAAATGCTCGCGTAAATACGGTATTAACTCTTGGCGAATGCGGTTACGGGCGTACTTTAAATCTTGATTCGTGGAATCTTCCCATATTGGCAACTGATTTTCTTGACAAAATCTTTCCGTTTCTGTGCGAGTCAATTCTAAGAGGGGACGCACTAGCACAATGTTATCAACTAGTAAACGTCGCCAAGTTAAAGCTTGCAAACCATCAGCACCAGTACCGCGAATTAAGTTATAAAGTAAGGTTTCTGCCCGATCGCTTGCTGTGTGTCCTGTAATAATGCAGTTGTAATTGTGTTGTTGGGCGATCGCACTTAAAGCTTGATAGCGCCAGTTACGTGCAGCAGCTTCACTTTGTAAAGATGCAAGTTCTTCCGTCTCTACAGTTGCTAAATAAAAGGGAATATCCCAAGTTTTGGCTAAACTTTCTACGTGTTGGGCATTTGCTTGCGAGTCGGTACGCCAGCGATGATCGCAGTGAGCCATACCTAAATGCCATCCCCATTTGGGTTGTAAATCTAATAGTAATTTAATTAAACACAGGGAATCTTGTCCACCAGATACGGCAACTAATAGGCGCTGATTACGTTCAAATAGGTGACGCGATCGGATAGTGCGATGGATTTTTGCATGTAGGGGAGTCCATACCATTTTGGATTTGAACCACTTATGAATTCGTAGCGCATTCTCTATCGAAAAACTCTGCGCCCCTCCGCGCTTACTCTGCGTTCCTCTGCGTTTAAAAACGTGTACTTATACAGATGGTGCTCCCCCTCTCCACCAAAAGAAAAGGGGGAAAATGTAAGGTTCCTAAAAGAACCACCCATAAGAATGCAAACCCTTACCCAAAAGATTTACCCCTAAATAGCAAACCCAGACTACAACAAAACCACTAGCTGCTAAAATTGCAGGGCGACGCCCTTGCCAACCACGAGTAATACGGGCGTGGAGGTATGCCGCAAAAACTAACCAGGTAATTAATGCCCAAGTTTCTTTAGGATCCCAACTCCAGTAGGAACCCCAAGCTTCGTTAGCCCAAACAGCACCAGCAATAATACCAATCGTCAATAGAGGAAATCCGAGTCCGATGACTCGATAGCTGATATTATCTAGGGTTTCAGCAAGGCTGAGGCGTTGAGGTGAAAGAGGTTCGCCAGATATTACTGTTTGCGGCTCAGAAGCAGTAACTAAATCCAAAACAGCGGTTTTACCATTAGTGTTAGTTTCATAACGAGCCAAGCCATTGTTTTCTACTGCCACTGTGGAAGATTGAGAAACTAGTTCACCTGCTTTTTGTAAGCGGAAACCGTTACTGCGATAACCACCAGTACCGACAGAACTACCTTGGAGTTGGATATCTTGCCCACGCGTGACGACGAGGAAAGCGATCGCCAACAGCGAACCTACCATTAAAGCCGCATAACTCAACATCATGACGCTGACGTGCATCATCAACCAATTTGATTTCAATGCAGGCACTAATGGTTCAGCTACTTGCATTTCTACTGGCAGTGTGAGGGTGGCAAAAGCAGTAATGCCCATTGCAACTGGGGCAGTCACAACTCCTACTAAACGACTGCGGCTGTTGTTTTCAGCAATTAGATGGATGGTTGTGATTCCCCAAGCTAAGAAAAATAGAGATTCATACAAATTGCTGAGAGGAAAATATCCAGCCTCTAACCATCGTGCTCCTAATAAAGTCGCGATACACAAATTAGCGATCGCCATCCCTGCCGTTCCCAAAATCGGTAAATATGGCACGTTCCCAAAAGCCGCCCCAAACCAATAAACTAGCATTGTTATAAAGAGGACAGCAAAGGAGGCATTGTCTAGCAAGCTCTGGAGTTCAACCAGATTCATAAAATGTTTTCCCCCGTGGATTCCTAAAAGTATTTCTTCTGACAGTTTTGATCCTATCTGTTTCTGGCTAAAAGTTGGTGGTTAGTCATTAGTCATTGGTAGGGGCGGGTTTTGTTGATTCTCTTTGGGTTAAAAACGACAATTTATCTTTTAAACCCGCCCGTACAGTAGTGATCTCTACGAGAAGGGCTAGTAGTTTATTACTCCCCTTGTCTCCCCCTCTCCCCCTCTCCCCCTCCTCTTTTTAGGGAGACGATGGTGTTGCAGGTAAGGGTATACCAGAAGTCTTAGGTAGAGTCGACAAAGGAGTAACAGAAGAGGCGGGATTGATTGGGTAACTCTTGGAGACTGTTTTTCCAGTTTTTTTGAGTCCTAAAATAATTTCATAACGATTAGTACGACTATCCTCGATTGTAGTTGTTATACCAATCGAGCGTGTTGCTTTTAACCATGCTTGTTGATTTGGCAACAGAGTTGGTAAAGGAAAATTTTTGGCAGTACGTTCCACATCTAAGAAAAACTGGCTATTTTTAGGATTTTTTTCTAAGGGAACTGTTGCTTGAAATAAGGAGTTACTAGCTAATGCATTGTTAGGTTTTGGGATGATTCGATCGCTGATAGGAGCACCTAGTGCCAAGAAAGCAATATCTCCATCTAACCAACCATGAGTAGCAGTTAAGGTACCTAAAGGCCCAATCCAGTTAACAATAGGTTTACCAGCAACCGTTGTCTGTTGAATCTGGAATTGGTATTGAGTTTTCATAACTTCATCGAGTTGCTTTAGGGAAGTTTCTGCACGAGCGCGATCGCGTGCTTGTACCATAAACAGCAAAGAAGCACGAAAATCATCTGATGAACTGTTAGGAGTATTAGGAATTACCGACAGAGAAAACTCTCCACTCATCCAACTCAATAAATCTCGCTCTAAATCGAGATTTACAAGAGATTTCACGCCTTTGCGTAACTGTTCGGGTGCGATGGGCGAGAGCGGATTTCCTTGTGATGTTGAAACGTAGTCTGCCCAAAAACGTTGCAAGTTACCACCAGAAAGCATCATTAAGGTTTCAGATGGCACAAGATTTTGCATATTCCCAGCTTTGTTTTCAACTGCCAATACGCGCTGACTATTAGGATTTAACCACGAAACACCCTTAACACGTATTCCTTGTGAATCTAGACTAACTGTTCCTGCTAAACCTTGGTTATTTTGCAGTTGTGCCAAAACTTGGGCGGGTAAATGACGGTTACCAGAGGCGGCAGCAATTTTAGCAGAGTAGGGTACATTCACATAATATTGAGCAAAAGGTTGAGAGCTAGCAATTTTGGGAAAGTTATCCGTAAAACCTGCACTTGTCGCTAGGGATGTTTTATTCTTATAAGCTTGAATAGCTTGTTCTATAGTTTTAGAATTGTCCGCAAGTACCAGAAAACGCCCATTGATTACTGCTGCTGATAAATTTTCTCCAGATGTTGAATTAGTTTCTTTAATGGCAATACCTTCGTAGGTGCGCTCCCTCCATTTTCCTCCTTTGAGTGTTTTCGGTTGTGTCAAAATATTCTGAGCTTTTTGTTGATTTTTGATTGGCAGCACTACCACTAACGACTGCTGATTAGGAATACTTCCATCTGTAGCTATGGGTTTGAGAGCAGGTTTTGTTGCTTGTGGAGCCATGATTGCAATCGTTACTTGCTCGCCAACCCAGGGTTTGATATCTTTTTGAAAGTCATAACCTTTACTATTGATAAAGCGATCGCGCAACTGCATTAAATATCGATCTAGTTCGGCTTGAGTTTCTTGTGTGCCAAACTCCCGCAATTGCTGCCATTGAGCAGGATCAGTAGTCAGAGAAACCGCAAATAAAGCATCTTGGGGGATTATGTTTGCACCCACTGGTAAATTCCTGGAAAATAGTTGCCCCTGAACTAACAGCCAGTATGCTGCCACACCACCACCAATCAATAACCCAGCTGATGAAAGTGTGAGTACCAGAGATGGTTTCTTTTTCTTCTTCATCGACGAAACAGATAGGACGGGCAGCGCCATTGAAACAAATACCTCATCATCGCGAATTTGTTAGTTGCTTTGTTGCCAAAGCAAACCAAAAAGTTTCCCCTGTCTGGGGTGTGAATTATATTAAATTATTTATTGGCTCTAGAATTTAATAATACTTCGGTAATAAGCTACCATTGTTTTCTAAGCGTGACACGTTTTATGCAAGCTAATCTCGTCGTTAACTGTCGAAATTTTGGCTAAATCTTACTAAATTTTAATTTCTGTCGGGAATCCTTTAAATATACTTACTCGTCAGCATTTTCGATATCATTTCTCCAACTTGTGAAAGTTTATTAATCCTGCCATCAATATTAAATATGATCTAAATTAATTCAATATCCATAAGTTGATGTACAGCTAGAAAATATTAATATTGCTCAATTGTATTAAATATTACTATTGGTAAAACTTGATTATCTTTAAAAAGCAAAAATACAATAATACTCTATTTATATAAGAGCTTACTGTCTTAAAAATAGGTGTGGGGTGTAGGGGAGCCAATGTGGTAGTGAACCACCACTCCGGACTCACTGCAACGCGCTGGCTCTCCATGTTCCCCGTGTCCTCTTCTGTACGCATTTCTTGACGGCTACTTAAATTATGCCGAAATGATTAATCGTAACAACTCATATGTTTAAGCAGGCTTAAACAGCTATACAGGCTTGATTATTTAATAGCAATTTTTACTTCAAACTTGTGTTAATAAATGCAACAAGAAGTGAACACGGATAGTCAACAGTAGTATTGGCGAATCTTTAAAATAGCGATCGCTCAATTCTAGTTATCTTTCGGCTCAAATTCTGATTTAATTTGACTGAAATTAGAAGTCAACTATTCAAGCTGACTGTGTCGATCCCAAATATTTTGTTAAATAAGGCGAAAAAACTTCATAAATTAAAGTCAAAGGCTGTCCGTGATGCCAAAACAAATAATGGCGTCCCCAAAATGGCCCTTTTTCATCGAAACCAGACTCCAATCCATCTGAGTAACCGTAATAAAGACCTTGGATATCCCGGTATAACTCTGTACGTAGACGAGCTAAACTAGCCCAAATAGGCAATGAACGATTTTGTAAATATTCATCTACATGGGAAGCCTCCCACCATGAAGTAGCATAAGCCAATCTTTGACCAGAGGCAGTACGCAGCCAGACTTGTCGCCGTAGTCGTGGCCCTGGTACGGCTTTAATCAACTCAGGAGCACCATCCAAATCCATGCCAATTAATGACATATCAATAACATCCACTTCTGTTGGCTCACTTGTGAGCAATTGTAAGTGTCTCGTTGGAGAACCATCGCCTAAAAGCAGCAATTGCCAAGCTGGAGCTAGTTGAGCGTGTGGCAAACCTTGTTGAATAACTTCCTCCCCTCCTTGCCAGATGGGAGATAGGCGGTGCCAACCCGTAGGCAACGTTAAGTTGTTTGTCTGTGCAAAAGTAGCAGTCAATGTCCTTTACAAATCTTCACTTATTTCTATCAAAGCACAAAAAACCCACGCACCCAACAATAAATAAGTGCATAAAGGCAAATAAGGAAAAATTCGACTCTTGACTGTAAATTTTAAATGCGGATGGCGAGACTCGAACTCGCAAGGCAAAGCCACACGCCCCTCAAACGTGCGCGTATACCAATTCCGCCACATCCGCAAGGTTTTGCTGAATATCAAATATAGCACAAAAAAATATCTATAGTGGAGTAATACTTAGATATTTCAAAAAATCAACCATCCATATGCACAAAACTCTCACAAAATTTATGTCTAACTGACAACAAAATCGCATCGAAGTGATATTAAATCGAAGTGTTCTTAAAAAGGGGTACAGCCATAACTACATAGATGCAACACAGAAGTTAGGTACACTATGGATGCACGGTGCGCCTTACTCGTCTGGAGCGGGAAATACCAGCACTAAGCATTGGTAAGCTAGTGAAACCCGTAAAAGCAGTGAAGTCAATGGTTTGGACTTGGTCATCTCCTGTCATAATGTGAAATCAGGCGAGAGCGTTGTTTCACAATTGTCGGGAGAAAATGTCAATTTACTAAACTGATATCGAAGCTAGAAGATGAAGTTTGACAAGATATTGATTGCTAATCGGGGAGAAATCGCGCTTCGCATTCTCCGGGCTTGTGAAGAAATGGGAATTGCGACTGTCGCGGTACACTCCACCGTTGACCGTAATGCGCTCCACGTCCAACTTGCTGATGAAGCGGTTTGCATTGGCGATCCTGCCAGTAGTAAAAGTTATTTGAATATTCCCAATATTATTGCTGCCGCCTTAACTCGTAATGCCAGTGCTATTCATCCCGGCTATGGTTTTTTGGCAGAAAATGCCCGATTTGCAGAAATTTGTGCCGATCATCACATTGCTTTTATCGGCCCTTCTCCGGAAGCAATCCGGCTGATGGGTGATAAATCAACAGCCAAAGAAACGATGCAAAAGGCGGGAGTACCAACAGTACCAGGAAGTGAAGGGTTACTAGAATCAGAAAAAGAAGGATTAGCGATCGCCAAAAAAATTGGTTACCCTGTCATGATTAAGGCTACAGCTGGTGGCGGTGGTCGGGGTATGCGCTTAGTGCGATCAGAAAGCGAATTTGTGAAATGTTTTCAAGCAGCTCAGGGCGAAGCAGGAGCAGCATTTGGTAACTCTGGGGTATATCTGGAAAAATTTATCGAACGTCCCCGCCACATAGAATTTCAAGTTTTGGCGGATAACTACGGTAACGTTATCCACTTAGGTGAACGAGATTGCTCAATTCAGCGCCGCAACCAAAAGCTGCTAGAAGAAGCACCCAGCCCTGCTCTAGACTTAGACTTGCGGGAAAAAATGGGACAAGCAGCAGTAAAAGCAGCCCAGTTTATTAACTATACAGGAGCCGGAACAATCGAGTTTCTCTTAGATAAATCTGGAAATTTTTACTTTATGGAAATGAATACGCGGATTCAAGTTGAGCATCCGGTCACCGAAATGATTACTGGAGTAGACTTGGTTGTTGAACAAATCCGCGTTGCTCAAGGAGAAAGACTAAAGCTGACTCAGGATCAAGTGATCTTAAGAGGACATGCGATCGAATGCCGAATCAATGCCGAAGATCCGGATCATGACTTTCGTCCTTCTCCTGGTAGGATCAGTGGTTATCTACCGCCTGGAGGCCCTGGAGTGAGAATTGACTCCCACGTTTATACTGATTATCAGATTCCTCCGTATTATGACTCTCTCATTGGTAAATTAATTGTTTGGGGCCCAGACCGTTCTACAGCCATTACACGCATGAAACGAGCACTGCGCGAATGTGCAATCACAGGACTACCCACCACCATTGGGTTCCATCAAAAAATTATGGAAAACCCACAATTTCTACAAGGTAATATCTATACTAATTTTGTGCAAGAACTTCAAGGCTAGGGGCGCTTGAAGAGGACGAGGGGACAAGGAGGCAGGGGGCAGAGGAGCTTCAAGGGCAGAGGGGATGGGGAGAACCACTAACCACTAATAAATGACCAATGAATGACTATTGACTAACCACTAACCCATCCCTAATTTACCCTAGACATCATAGTCAGCAGTCCTTGCTGACCAAGAAGAATTTCCCTAACCAAACTAAAGATACCAACCCAAATAATAGGTGTAATGTCTACTCCCCCTATAGGTGGGATCAGCTTCCGCATTGGTACTAAAAAAGGTTCCGTAGGCCAAGCTACTAAATTCAAGGGAAAACGATTCAGATCGGCTTGGGGATACCAAGTTAGAACTATGCGGAAAATAAATAAAAGTGTCATCAGTCCCAAGCTGAGACCGAGAATCCAAGCAGTAAGGTTAACACCAATCATTGTCTGTTGCTTCTCACTCTTTATGAAAAAGAAAAACCTGGGGAAAGCCGAAAATATTTAAGCTTTGTAAAGCTACTCCAATATTATTTTAACTAAATGTTGTCCCGAAGCCGTGGGGTAAAAGAATTTGAGTGTAGCGAGTGTCAATTATCTAATTTGTGAAGGCAGCAAGCAAGTTTAGTGACCAACATTTAGAAATCGCAAGTCCATAGGAGAATCAATTTCCCGTAGTAAAATCAATTCAATGCAAATAGCACAATTGCGATTTGACGCTAACACACCAAATGAGTCAACTACAAATACAACAGATGTATGGTTGTACTCTAACAGTGTGATAGACCATTAAAATTAGTATGAAGACTGTAAAAAAAGGTTGAGAACTATGACGCCTTCTTTAGCAAATTTTCTTTGGAGCCTGCTTTGGGGTACTGTAATTGTCGTTATCCCTGTTACTGTTGGATTGATTTTGATTAGCCAAAGAGATAAAATCCAGCGTTCTTAATAATCTCATCAGAGTCAATTTGACTCTCAAAACTACTTGCAAGTCAGTTAATTGCCTAATTGCTGACATTTTGCAATTTATCTTTCTCAAGGTTAATCAGACCAAGTCGGCAGATAATGGCTTTTTAGCTTTGGGTGATAATGTAGAGACGCGATCGCAGTTGCACGTGCGGATACAAACTCTGCACGGCGCTACTACTAGTTTCGCGTCTCTACAATATATTTATGTCTTGTTAGAGTAGAGATTTAAATTCTGACCGGATAACATAGATTTGATATTGGGAAAAGAACAATGATAACTTTTTGGCTGAACTCAGCCAGTGTTCTGGCTCAAGTAAATTTTGGAGCAAACTCAGCCAGTATCCTGGGAATATTTTTAGCTGTGGCTGGAGCAGCACTTTATTTTCTGCGTACTGTACGTCCAGAACTATCACGAGATCAGGATATCTTTTTTGCCGCTGTAGGCTTGCTCTGCGGCTTTATTCTTATTTTCCAGGGCTGGCGTTTAGACCCAATTCTCCAATTTGGTCAACTGCTTTTAGTTGGCTCAACAGTATTTTTTGCTGTCGAAAGTATTCGTCTGCGGGGAATCGCGACTCAGCAAGCCAAGCGCAATACGCCAATTGTGGATGATGAGCGGGAGGTTAGCTCTCGCTATAACTATACAAAAAGATCTCCCTATAAGGCTCAGGTGGACTATGATTATGAACCACTTCCTTATGACGATGAATATGAAGAAGAACCTCCCCGCCCCCGCATTCCAGGTAGCAGAGAAAACCGTTCTTCTCGCGAAGATTTATATGAAGAAGAATCTCCCCGTCGCCCAGAGCGCCGCAATGTAAGTGATAGACCAGAATTGACAGATAGACAGCGCAGACGTGGTACTACGCGTCCTACAAAGCGCACTCCTGAGAGAGTTGAAGATGATTGGGGCACTCCCAGTAGAAAAGTTGATGATTGGGATACCCCAACGAGCGAAGAAAGAAAACCTCCTCGGCGTAGTAACAACGGTTCTTTCCGTCCAGAAAGTCGCGGTGAGGAGATTGTGGATAGTACACCCAGACCATCTAGAAGACGTCGCCCATCGAGCAGTTCAGAGCCTCGACCAGAGCTTACTGACGATGATGTTATATCTACTGACTATGTAGAATACAAACCAGTAAAAAATTCAGAACAAGAACCAGATAATTCGGTAAATTTTGATGATGTTTAAATAAACTAGGGAGGAAGTTGCAAAAAGGTAACAGAAAACAGGTGAGGTGAAAAAAATTACACCTAGATTTTGGCTCCAAAGACCACTTAATTGGAGTCTCATTTTTGGATTGACAGGTTTACTAATCTCTTGTAGCTCCGATAATATTCCTATTGGCCCTACTTCTGTTAACAGTCGCTACACTGAAGCACAACCGACTTTGAGTGGAAACGGGCGGTTTTTGGCATTTGTATCTAATCGAAATGGCGCTCACCAGATACTACTGTACGATTTGCAGCAGCAGTCTTTTGTGCGTACACCACGTTTAAATCGTCCGGAGACAATCGCTGAAAGCCCAAGCCTTAGCTACAACGGACGTTACATAACTTATATTACCAGCGATCAAGGCAGACCAGTGGTGGCGCTGTATGATCGCGCCATACAGCAATCACAAATCCTTACTCCCACATATCGCGGTTGGATTAGAAATCCTAATATCAGTCCCAATGGGCGCTATGTAGTCTTTGAATCCGCTAGTCGCGGTCAGTGGGATACTGAAGTACTAGATCGAGGCCCAAATATTGAGTTAGACATTCCTAATGGTGCAACTATAACTCCACCCCCTTGAGGAGGAGGGGGAGAGGGGGAGAGTGGGGGAGGGGGAGACAAGGGGACAAGGGGAGTGAGGGAATAACTACTAACCACTAATTGTACAGACGCGATTAATCGCGTCTCTACCAAATGACCAATGACTAATGACTAATGACCAAATGCTATATTTTTCTACCTATAATTACCTTAACAACTTTATTGAGTGGCTGTGGTGGCTATCCCCGTCTTTTAAGTTATCCTTTTGATCCTGGGGGAAGAAGTCTTAACAGTACTGCTTCAGAATTAACACCGCAAGTTTCTGGAAGATTTATTGTTTTTACTTCTGACCGACGGGGCAGCCAAGATGTCTATATGTTTGATATGGTGACTCGCAGTTTAATTGATTTACCTGGTTTAAATTCTTTTGATGCGATCGCCTCTCACCCCAGTATTTCAGACAATGGTCGTTATATTGTTTTTGCTGCTTCTCGTCAGGGGCGAACAGCTATTTTCCTGTACGACCGAGAAACAAGACAATCACGTAATTTAACTACCAATCTACAAGCAGAAGTTCGCAATCCCACAATCAGCGCCGATGGCAGCAGAATTGCTTTTGAGTACAGTAATAATGGGCAATGGGATATTTTAGTCTATAAAACTTCAGGGCAACCATTAAATATACCTCAAGACCCACGGTGAAATAGGGGTTAGAGGCTAGAGGCGAAAGAGACACGGAGAAAGAGGATAGAGGGACAAGATGAGTTGGAAGGGGAGAAGACGTAAGTCACTATCCTTCCCCTTGTCTGCTTGTCTCCCCCTGCCTTTGTCCTCTTCAAGCGTCCCTAGTCCCTACTTCCTCTTTTTGCACAGCTTCGATTAGCGATCGCACTTGCCCTGTACCTTCAGAAGGTTCAAATGACAGAGGGAATTTGCGCCTAGCTAGCATTCGCAAACCAAGGGGTACAATACCAAGCAATCCTCTTAAATCTCTAAAATAGTTTCCAACCACTTGTAAACCAAATTGCCGTTCATCAATCCAGCCACCTTCTTTGACTAGTTCTATTAAAACTTTGCGATGGCGGATAGAACGGCTGTCGCTTTTTTGTTTATGATCAAGAATTTCTTGTTTAATTTTGGTGATTTGATCGAGCGGAGCTACATCCATTGGACAAACTGAGTTGCAGTATAAGCAACGAGTACAACCCCAAACTCCTTTTGTTCCTTCGTTATATTTTTCTAAGCGAATTTCTGCTTCGCTATCGCGGGAATCTTCGACCATTCGATAAGCTTTGGCCAGAGCATGAGGGCCAACAAAATCAGGATTGACTTCAAAGGCATTACACTCAGAGAAGCAAGCTCCACACATAATACAATTACCAGTTTGATCCAGGCGCGATCGCTCTTCTGGTGTTTGTAGAAATTCTCTTTCTGGTACTTGGCGGGCAGCAGTACTCACATAAGGAGCGATCGCCTCTAAATTGTTCCAAAAATCGCTCATATCTACTACTAAATCTTTAATCACGGCCATATTGCCAAGCGGAGCAATTGTGATTTCTGGAATGTTATTTGCGCTATTTTTTAGTTCTGCTAGCTGTTGCACTCTGGCAATTTCACTACCAACATTTTCCTTACAAGCTAAAGCTGAACGCCCATTGATTCGCATAGCGCAGCTACCACAAATTGTATTACGACAATTTTTACGAAACGCTAATGTTCCATCTTGTTCCCACTTAATCTGATTCAGACAATCTAAGATTGTATTACCTGGTTCTGCCTGCAAAAGGTAAGTTTGTACAACAGGAGAAGAATTTTTTTGTTGACGAATAACCTTAAAAAGTACTTCCATTGCTATCAACCTATGTCTTGAAATCACCACATCTGGCTTAAAAATCATTCCTACACGCAGCTTCCTTACCCAATCAGCTATAAAATTGTCTCTCTTAATTACAAGCTAGCTGTTAATATGCTGATCATTCAACAGCTAGTGATTCTTGTTTGAGGATTGGCATAAAAATTTAATTGTAGAAGCTCTGAATGGGGTTTACGACTGTTTTGTCAACCTCTACACCCAGTTGTCTAAGGATATCACTGTATTTTGATGCTAACAAAAGTAAACCTGCTATAGGAAAAATGTATTAATAGGTAGCAGACTACCATTTCTTGGTTATATAGAATTGTTCAAGCTTTTAATGAACATCTTGGCTAATGAATCAACGGCAGAATACTACGATAGTTTTTTGCCTTTTTCAATCAACAAGCTTGATAATGTAACTCAACTTGCCAAAACTACTTGTCTAAATTACATGAATTTTTATAAAATCTAAGCCACAATACTCACAACGGTAATAAAGCGGTAAGAAAATCCTCACCGCTTTTTTGCCTTCTCAAGGTCAGATATTAAGATATTAAAGTATAGTAGTAAAATTAATTCAAACTTAAACAATAATTTTGCTATTATTATTGCATGTTAGTATTTAATATAAAATTACGAGGTAACAAAACCAGTATAAATAGCCGTATAAGAGCGGCCAATACAGCTTTGTTTCATCGTAAGTGTAGAGACGCAAAAAAGTCGTCTCATTTAGCAGGATAAAAAGGTGTATGTCTGTCAACCTTGTGCAAATACGATGCTGTTAGAAGCTAAAAGTATGCATAAGGAAAACCTTATGAGTCAAGGGTAATAAAGGCAAGCACCAAAATCAGAAGCCTGTTATTTCTGAGTTCTACGACTAAATAGTAGTAGTAGGGCTTACCTGCTTTGTAAAGTTGGCTTAAAATTACACCGTCACAGTAATGCCAAAAAAGAAAAATATTTCATTTTCAATGGCAAATGATGGTTAAAAGTGCCGTGAAATCAGCAGATTTAATGCCTGTACAACCACAATCTCTCATAAATAATGGGCAACCACAAAAGAGGTTGATGGTCTGTTATAAACAGGAATTTGCCCTTTGTAAGGGTTAGCGTTCTTCATTGTATAAACTCGAAAAGCCAACTAATTGGCAAAAGACGTCATCTTTGAATAGTTTGGAGAGATTAAGGATATTTTGAGCGTAATGACTGAAACCGCAACCGCACCATTAACCGGCAAAGCACTGCTTGCTAAAGTAAAAGAACTTTCCAATTTACCACGACGAGAAAGAGCAAAGCAGTGTGGCTATTATACAGTTACAAAAAACAATCAGGTTCGTGTCAATTTAACCGATTTTTATGATGCATTATTATCGGCTAGAGGAATTCCCCTCAGTCCGGAAGCACCTAAAGATGGCCGTGGGCGCGAACCAACTTATCGAGTTAGTGTTCATCAAAATGGTCAAATTGTGATTGGTGCAACATACACCAAAGCAATGGGTTTACAGCCTGGTGATGAATTTGAAATTAAGCTGGGATATAAACATATTCACTTAATTCAAGTTGATACTGATAAAAAAGGATCTTCGTCTGACTTAGATATCGAATCAGACGAAGAAGACATCGAAGAAGAAGAAGAAGAGTAAATTTATCTGATGATGAGGATAAGTTGAAAGTGAACACTGGCAAACTTATCCCTAGAGTCAGTAGAATTTGCTACTGTAGTTTAAAAATTACTTCATTCCGAAAAATGCGATTAGACCTCTTGCAGAAAATACCTATTTTGGTAGAGGCTTGTTCCAAAATAGAAAAAAGGTAGAGCAAAAGTGTATTGTTTTGGAGTTTTGAATCAGCGATCGCATCGCTACACCCAACAAAATTAAAATTTGCCCAGACAATAGAGAAAGCTTTTCTCTTTCCAAACAAAAAATTATAATTGCAAGAAGTCTGTCGTGTTTTTAATGAATTTGAGAGTGTTATTTGAGTTATCACTCAATACTTTACGGTCATTTCTGGAAAATGCGCCAGGATTGATTGTAGTAATTACTTTTTTCATAATCTGGGTGGTGTGCTGGTTACCAATAGCAGCATTAACAGTTATCTTCCAAAACTGGCAAACAAACCAGCATTTGCCTTCACAAGAAAAACTGCCTTTACTTATATCGCTCTACCTATTAGCACCACTGATTGTTTGGGCAGTTAGTTGGCTTACCAACACATCATTGTTGGATTACGGCTTTATTACTGAAGTTTCAATGCTAGGTTCTGTCACTCTGGGTTTTAGTTTAGGAGTAATGAGCCTAGCTTTTGTATTTTCTTGGCAATTATGGCTCGGTTGGTGTAAATTTCAAAAGTTTAATATCAAGCAAATATTATCTATTACCCCACCGATCATTTTCATAGCTTTATTTGTAGGAGGTGTAGAAGAATTAGTTTTTCGAGGTTTTCTGTTCACGCAATTAGAGCAGGATTACCCTAGTTGGGGAGCAGCGATTATTTCTAGTTTGATATTTGCTGTACTACATTTAGTTTGGGAACAACGAGAAACCATACCCCAACTACCGGGATTATGGCTGATGGGAATGGTACTGGTATTAGCAAGGTTTGCTGATGGTGGGAAATTAGGTTTAGCTTGGGGATTGCACGCGGGATGGGTGTGGGCGATCGCTACCTTAGATACAGCACAATTGATTGAGTATACCGAGAAAACCTCGGAATGGGTTACAGGCAAGAATAAAAAACCCTTGGCTGGTGTTGCGGGAATTGTATGTTTAGTGTTAACTGGAGTAATTCTGTGGTTGGGCGATCGCATCTTACACAGTCCTGGATCTTAGCTGATTAAGCTGTCTTGATGCATACATATTCAGCAGCAGTAGGTGTAAGGTAGTTTGCTTGTGTGATTTCAAATCCAGCCCGCGTTAGCATACCTTCAATAATCCATGCAAAGGTACTATGTTCCTCCCGCATGTGTATCTGGTAGTCTTTAACTGTCCAGCCCTCACCTTCAGGCTTTGATGAATGCTCAATCCACTCATCAATAGAGGCTTCATACTGACTAATTGGGAATGAAAAGATAACATCACGTAAGTAAAGAATGCCGTTAGGTTTCAGCATTGAAGACACTCGCATTAAAGCAACCATTTTCCAGAAGTCTGGCAGAATATGCAGCGCAGCCTTTGTAATCACAAAATCAGCCAGATCATCATTATGTTTATAAGTTAAGAAACCATCTCGATGAAATTTAATAGTGGTAGCGCCCATTTTTCGAGCTTTTTGTTGAGCATAAGCCAACATACTTCGAGAAATATCAATTGCGTGTACAGATGCTCCTTTCAGTGCAGCCTGGATTGCAAAAGTACCTGTGCCTGCTCCTAAATCGATTATGGTATGCCCTGAAGAAATTCCTAATCGCTTCACCAAAACCTGCTCTATCTCTGGAGCACTTGATGTTTGCTTGCAGTCAAAGGTTTCAACTTGGGCTATGTCCTCAAAATCAATACCAACAATTTGAGATTCATCGAAATACCAAGTAGGAAAAGAGCTCATATTGTATCCATCTCTATATGGATTTTTTTTACAGTTTAATAATTTTAAGCTATAGAGTTTGAATCGTTCTTTAGAAAGAGTAATAACTATTGCAATTTTTCTGATTGTGCTTGTTTGTAGTATTAGCCAAATTGTTACTACAAATTAAAATACTAATATAAATTTAAACGAAATTGTAATTTTTTGAATATATGAGTTTTAGCATCTGGATAAAAAGATTGCTATTAATTTCTCTTATGCTCATAACCACTGTAATTATTCTGATCAGTGGGAGAGTACAACTGCAACCAAACAAGCAAATTACGTCAAATCTAGGCTCAGAATCTGCTGCTTGGAGTCCAGCTAATGTTCCTCAGCAAACTGCCGAACACAAAGAAAAACTTCAGTCTTTTTCTCATTCATCAGTCAAGACGACACCTAGCCCAAAGCCTAAGGCACAAATCGAATCAACCAATAACCAACAGAGCAAACTTAAAAATCTTCCTCAATCCTCTTTTCAAATTACTCAAGCTTTTAAAGAGTATAAACCTAGATATGAAATTGCTTTAGCTCACCCAAACAACTACGGAGATCGTCACAGTACGGATATTAATGGCATACCTGTCAACAATCAAGCAATTATAGTACTTCATGAAACAGGCGGTTCTGCATCAAGTGCAATTAATACCTTTCAAGTCCCTCATGAGGATGATGATCGGCAAGTGAGTTATCATACCTTAGTTAAACTAGACGGAACGGTTGTTTATATCGTCTCTCCAGAAAAGCGAGCTTTTGGTGCAGCTAACTCAGTTTTTGACGGGTCAAATGGTTCCGAAACAGTGCAAACTAATTCTAATTTGCCACCTTCTGTGAATAACTTTGCTTATCATGTATCTTTAGAAACACCATCGGAAGGCCGGAATGAACAACCAACTCATGTTGGTTATACTGATGCCCAATATTATTCTCTTGCTTGGTTAATTGCTCAAAGTAGCGTTCCAGATGAGCGAATTACTACACATAAAGCAGTAGATAGATCAGGTCAAAAAAATGACCCCAGGAGTTTTGATTTTGACAAATTCTTTAGGTTGCTCCATTCTTTTCGTCAAGTAATTATCAGCAAAAATTAATATACCTAAATTACTGTCCAGTCATTTCAGCCTGATAAACCTAAACAAGTGAATGATGCACATCTCATCCAAAATTTTTTTGGTCTTGGAGCTTTTTTACAAGAATATGTACTTTGGTTGATGGATTTGTACATCCATCGCTGTTTTGATGCTGTTTATCCAAGCGAGCAGCATGAGCAAGCGCATCCGTAAGTTTTGGCTTTAATATTTTGTATAAATCAATATTACTTTTGTCGTAATATTCTCCTTTTTTGAGGATACATAAGTTTCTCTGTTCTGTTTCTAACTTTTTAACTAAATGATTGCAACTTGTAAAGGGGCTTGTAGTATAGCAATAATGAAGTAAAAACCAAAACTCAAAACATGGAATAGATGTTATGCATATAAAATTATATCCTTGAGCCTTGAGAAGTGCTTCTTTATATTTCTCTGGTTTATTATCCTCATCAAATACACAAAATACTTCATCATATTCTAGTTCACCTGTCCTTTTGCTCTCCTGCTTTTTTTCTTGAACTAAATCATGGGCCTTATCAACAGTGACAAGAGGATCTCCACCAGAAGTAGAAATAACTTCTACTTTAGTTGTTTGAAGTCGCATATCGCGTTTAAGAGCACAGAAATAATTGTATTCTGTCTCTTGACCTTCAACTACAATTAACAGATATTTTCGAGGTTCTTTATTGCCTGTGCGTCGTTCTAATTCATGAATTGATTTACCTCTCTTTAAAGACTTATTAGCAAGCTTTTTAGGCATTTTCTTCAGATACCTAGTCCACTGATAAACGGAATTGCTCCATATCGGCCAAGCAGATAACTTTTTTGTAAGGATTCATCTTTAAGAGGTCGAAAATCCAGCAATGAATATAGCTTGCTCATATTTCTATCTTTTTCAGTAAACCATACCTGATCTTGTCGAAATATTTCTGCATCTAAAAGAGTTGTATCTTGAGTGGCAAATATTAATTGAGCATTATTTACATTAATCATTGAGTCATTAAACATTTTCACTAATGCTTTGGAAAGTACAGGATGCAAACTTCTACCCAATTCATCTACAAGCAAAACTTCTCCTTGCTGCAATACATATAACCAAGGGCCTGCTAGCTCAAACAAACGTTGTGTACCATCAGATTCTTCTTCAATCGCAAATTCTACTTCTCGATCAGAATCACTCATTTTATGAAGAGTTATAGCATGTAATGCGAGAATTTCATCAATATCAATTTCTTCTACTTCTTGAAAGTCTGTTTCTTGTTTAATCAATTGTTTAATAAATTGTTTAGCACCTTCAGGTACGGATTTACTTTCAATTTTTATATCTGAAATACCAATGTCTGCTGCATTCAATAATTTAACAATCTGTTCCCTAAATATACTATTTTCATCACATATTTTAAGTGTAAATCCTCCAACAAGAGAATTTGGAGTAATAATATTTATTTTTTGCTGAAACCATTCAAATATTTCTGTTAACTGAGGATGATTATTTTGTGCAGCATGAGACAAAAACAAAGAATTGGGTCTTACAAATTTTTTGATACGTTCTTTCTCTCCCTTCAATCCTTTACCAAAAAACCATTCATATTCTTCATTAATTTGCGACTCCGATCTATCTGATAAATATCTGCGAGAAAACCAATTTTGCTGACGTTGATTGGGGTAAGCAATTAACCATTCTTCGTAAACCCGTTCTCGGTTTAAAGAAAGACCATATTCGTAACGAATATTTTTGTGAAGAAAAATAACTTCAAAGCAAGTAGGCTTCTTTTCTGACTTAGAATTTAGCCGAAATGGTTCGATCGGAAACTTATCACCAACCTGCATCTTATTCGCTGAATTTACTACAATACTCTTCAGCGTCTGTATAACCCGTAACAAATTACTTTTACCTGAGGCATTTGCTCCATAAATGACAGCGCTTTTGAGTAAGCGCAATCCACTATTAGAGTTCAGTATGGAAAAAGTATTACTATCCAGCCTGGTCTCATCTTCAGATGCTACCATGCTGAAGGTCTGTCGTTCTTGAAATGAACGATAGTTTTCTACGCTGAACTCTATAAGCATGGCTGCTATATTAGTTGGTTATCTACTATATCTCAAAAAATGTTACAAATAGTCAAGATTACATTTGAGAGCTACATTGTAATTATCGGCTAGTGCGAAAACACAGTCATAATAACGTGTATTTATAGCTTATTAGTTAAGCTATATAAATAACTCTACAAATACCTTGCAAGTCAAGGAATATTTCGCCCCTAACGACTAAAACTATAAATTTTCTGTGTTTCCAATTGCTCGCAACAGATAGATGAAGGCAAGGTACCTGGGGAGAACGTCTGCCGATCCAATTGTACTTGCAGATTACTCAGGGGATCGACACCAGGAGAAATAAGAAATTCTAGCTTTTGAATGTAAGGCAAGGTAACTAGATAGTCGAGAATTTGTCCGATCGCCTGCACGTAAGGATGGCTTTTTTGTGTGTACCAATCATGAGTTGCCAATCTTGCTTGGTCAAATCCTAAGTGTACAGTCAAAGATGGTTTGTCAAACAAGGCGATCGCAAGAGGACGTGCTTCTTCCTGTAATAAGAGATCGTGGCTTTTTACTAAATGCCGCAGTTTTTCTAAGCGTTCGTAGCGTTCGGTTACAGCTTGCGGATCATCTTGCCAGTGAATGGCAACTGTTACTAGGTAAGTCTGCAACAGCATATGACCCAACTTTTTCGCTTTTGTCGCCAAATAGTTGGAATTATAGTTATTCGATTCAATTAATAGTGGCACACGGTCAACTACTTCCATGTTGTAGCCTTTAACACCGGCTATTTTTCGGGGATTGTTGGTGATCAAGCGGATTTTATGCACGCCCAAGTCCATGAGGATTTGCGCCCCCATACCGTAGTCTCGTAAATCGGCAGGGAAGCCCAAGCGTTCGTTTGCCTCCACCGTATCCAGTCCCATATCCTGCAAAGAATAGGCTTTCAACTTATTAATCAGCCCAATTCCCCGTCCTTCTTGGCGCAGGTAAACTACAACACCTTGACCTGCATTTTCAATCATTTTCAGGGCGGCTTGCAACTGCATCCGACAATCGCAGCGCAAAGAACCCAAAGCATCCCCAGTTAAACATTCAGAGTGCATCCGTACCATCACTGGCTGATCTCCAAATTGGGAAGGATCGCCCTTGACAATCGCAACGTGTTCTGAGCTATCTAATGTGTGGCGATAGGCGTATATTTGAAACAGACCGAATTGAGTGGGGAGATGGGCAACAGTTTCGCGGATGACAATGCGATCGTGCCGAAGACGGTAGCTAATTAAATCGGCAATGCTAATAATCTTCAAGTTGTGATGTTTAGCATACTCTATTAACTGAGCTAACCGTGCCATTGAACCATCGGGGTTTTGTATTTCGCAAATTACCCCGGATGGATATAATCCAGCTAGTCGGGCTAAATCAACAGCAGCTTCTGTGTGTCCTGCTCGTTTAAGTACTCCTCCTTCCTTAGCGCGAATCGGGAAAATATGACCGGGACGACGTAAGTCTGAAGCTTTTGTACTAGGGTTGATTGCAACTTGAATTGTGCGAGCTCTATCTTCTGCTGAGATTCCAGTAGTCACTCCCAAATGAGGCCCAGCGTCAATACTAACGGTAAAAGCAGTTTGGTTTGTATCTGTAATATTGCTTACCATTAAAGGTAAATCTAATTCATCCAAGCGATCGCCCGTCATTGCTAGACAAATTAACCCCCGCGCTTCTACCGCCATAAAATTAATTGTGTCTGGGGTAGCAAATTGAGCAGCACAAATTAAGTCGCCTTCATTCTCTCGGTTTTCGTCATCTACCACCACAATGACACGACCAGCTTTCAAATCTGCAAGAGCTGTATCAATAGAATCAAATTTAAAGGCTTGGGTTGAATTACTCCTAGACTCAGACACAGATTTTAGCCACCAAATATAAATTTTTCTTACAAAAACTTTATTTTAATTGTACCTTTTTATAGGGCTTGAAAACTATAGAAGTAATGATTTGTCAGCTTTGTCTTGAAATTCGGGAACACTTAACAGGGAACAGTAAAAATTCCACTTTTATTCTTGGTGATATCGGGTACCCCTCTTTATAACTAGCAAACAGAGGGGTGAGGTTTTCATGCCTGGCTGTAAATTTTTTGATTGGAACTATCTTGGTAATCTTTTAATAATTTTTGTGGGCATGAATTACAAAAATAAATGCTGTTTCGCTAAGAAAACTTTTAAGTTTTGAAATTTGCGGCTGATTTCTTTAGTCTAGAGTGTGTTTGCAGCATTTTTCCAACTCTATCCTAGCTTTTTAAACTTTTGCACTACTTGATTTTTTTAACCACTTAGGATAGTTGAGAGCCTACATACTACTACGATACCATACCAGAGTTCAGGAGTTATGGACTCCACAGAAGACAACTAAGATTTTTCCTAATTGTGGGTTGGTTGAAATGACGTAGCAAAAGATTCTATCGCTAAAATTGGGTTTTAGTACTCAAGTGCGATACAACTTTCATAATCTGATTGTGAACGGTTAGCATTAAACCTTCAACCGTCATATATGCTAAAAGCTAATAGCTTTTTGCTGTTTGCAGATTGTTGATACCTAAAAACAAGTTAACCACAAAGCGGATAAGGATTTCATTATCATGGGCAATTTTAGACGCGTACCAGTTGGGATTGTTGGCGCGTCAGGCTATGGCGGAGTACAGTTGGTGCGCCTACTGATGGATCATCCAGAAGTAGAGCTAGTTTATTTAGGTGGTGATAGTAGTGCTGGTAAATCATTTGTGGATATTTACCCGCATCTAGCTCATACAGTGAACCTGTCGGTAGAAGCAGTAGATCCAGAACTGATTGCTAACCGTTGTGAGGTAGTTTTTCTTTCTGTACCAAATGGTTTGGCTTGCCAACTCGCTCCAAAATTACTGGAAAAAGGATGTAGGGTACTTGATTTAAGTGCTGACTATCGTTTTAGCAACCTGGCAACTTACACAGCTTGGTATGGGAAAGAGCGGCAAGATCATACCATTGCTGCCACAGCAGTTTATGGACTACCAGAAATGTTTCGCGATCGCATTGCCGAAGCTCAGTTAATAGGTTGTCCTGGCTGCTATCCTACCGCCAGCCTTCTCGCGCTTTCTCCACTCCTCAAACAAGGACTAATAATTCCTGAAACTGCCATTATCGATGCTAAGTCTGGCACATCGGGCGGTGGACGGGAAGCCAAAATCAATATGTTACTAGCTGAGGCAGATAATTCGCTGGCAGCTTATGGAGTAGCACGTCACCGCCATACACCAGAAATAGAACAGATTTGTAGTGAATTAGCAGGTCATGAAGTCACTGTACAATTTACTCCTCACCTGATCCCAATGGTACGTGGCATTTTAGCAACAGTGTATGCCACCTTAAGAGATCCTGGTTTAGTAAGAGATGATTTAATAACTATTTACAAAGCCTTTTACCGCAACTCTCCCTGGGTAAGAATTTGCGAGCCTGGCATTTACCCCCAAACTAAATGGGCTTGTGGTAGCAATCTTTGTTATATCGGTATAGAAGTTGACCCGCGTACTGGTAGGATAATTGTGATGTCAGCAATTGACAACCTAATTAAAGGACAAGCGGGTCAAGCAATTCAGTGTATGAACATCATGATGGGTTGGGATGAAACTGTGGGGTTGCCGAAGTTGGGATTTTATCCATAAAACAGGGATTGGGGATCGGGGATCGGGTAATTCAATTTTGGATTTTGGAGCAAAGCGATTTTTGATTGGAACTTAATCTAAAATCCAAAATCTAAAATCTAAAATTCCTCATCCCTAGTCCCCAGTCCCTAGTCCCTATTTTGGCCCTAGTCCGACAGCGCCAGCATAAATAGCGCGATCGCCTAATTCATCCTCAATTCGCAGCAGACGGTTATATTTTGCTACTCGTTCGCTGCGGCAAAGGGAGCCAGTTTTGATTTGTCCAGCGCGGGTTGCTACTGCCAGATCCGCAATAGTGGTATCTTCTGTTTCACCAGAACGGTGGCTGATTACTGAGCGAAAACCATTGCGAGTAGCAAGATCAATAGTTTCCAAAGTTTCAGTCAAAGAGCCTATTTGATTGAGTTTAATCAAAATCGCATTACCTGCTTGCAACTCAATACCTTTTTGTAGGCGAGTCGCATTAGTTACAAATAAGTCATCTCCCACCAACTGCACGCGGGAACCCAACTTTTGAGTTAGTGACTGCCAATTTTGCCAGTCTTCTTCGTGCAATCCATCTTCTATAGAGACAATCGGATATCGATCTACTAGTTGAGCTAGGTAATCAATAAACTCAGCCGGAGAGTGAGGTTTACCATCGTAGATGTACTGACCATCTTTGTAAAATTCACTTGCAGCCACATCCAAAGCTAAAGCCACTTGTTCTCCAGGCTTGTATCCAGCTTTTTCAATCGCAGCAACTAGTAATTCTAAAGCTACCTGATTTGACTCTAGATTAGGGGCAAAACCGCCTTCATCACCCACACCAGTGAGTAAACCCTTCTCATCCAAAACTTTGCTGAGGGTAGCAAAAACCTCCGCACCCCAACGCAATGCTTCTCGGAAGGAAGACGCCCCAATGGGGACAATCATAAACTCCTGGAAATCCACATTGTTGGCTGCATGAGCACCGCCATTAATCACATTCATTAATGGTACGGGCAGTAAGTTAGCTAAAGGGCCGCCTAAATAACGATACAGGGGAATATCCAAAGATTCGGCACCAGCTTTAGCCGCAGCCAGAGAAACCGCCAAAATCGCATTAGCGCCCAGATTCGATTTATTCGCAGAACCATCTAGGGCAATCATTGTACGATCTAGGAGTTCTTGGTTGAGGGCATCCATTTGTAACAACTTTGGAGCAAGTACCTCCTTTACGTTTTGTACCGCCTTAAGTACGCCCTTTCCACCATAACGACTTTTATCATTATCCCGCAATTCATGTGCCTCAAAAGTGCCAGTAGACGCACCACTAGGAACTTGCGCCAGTCCTACAGCACCGTTTAACACATGTACTTCTGCTTCTATGGTTGGTCTACCCCGCGAGTCCAGAATTTCACGGGCGACAATTGCTTCAATGGCTGTATCAATCATCAGTCTTTTGTCCTTCTTATGAGTGCGTTCTCACTGCTGAACACAAACATTACAGTTGCAGATCCGACAATCTAGCATAGGCTTTTGAGGGGACAGTATAGGCAGAGATTAACGAAGATTTTTGCTCTAGGGGATTGGGAAGAGGACAAGGTGACACGGGGATACGGAGAAAGATTCTCCCCTTATCTCCCACTCTCCCCCTCCTCTTCCTCCGTGTCCCCGCGTTTTTCTTCCCGTCCTAGTCCCTAACTTTTTGTCTAGGAAACCACAGATAAACATAGATGTACACCGATAAATTAAAGCAATCCCCTCCTACTATGGATGCTAATTCTTCACAAATTCCTCAACTTTTGCGTTTAGCCTAGAAGCTAGCAATCTGTCAACTATAAGTTGCTTTGAGCGTACCTCAGTCAATTTCATCTAGACAGTCAATCACGGGAAAATCTCTTTCCTGTTTCCCGTTCCCTGTTAAGTGTTCACTATTAATAATTCATGCCCTGTAGAGAAAAACTATGACTCAAAATCAAACAGATTCATACATGAAGCTAATGCAAGTCCCCCCTGGCTATCTCAATATTATGGGTTATGTCGATGAATCTGAAGTAAATGGCCCTGGATGTCGTGCTGTGGTTTGGGTACAGGGGTGCTTGCGAGAATGTCCAGGCTGTTTTAATGAAGAATCTTGGTCATTTGAGATTAATCAACTAGTGTCTGTTGACAGTCTTGCCGAAAAAATTCTTAGCAATCCTCGCAATCAGGGGGTAACTTTTTCTGGTGGCGAACCATTCTGGCAAGCTCCTGCACTAGCAACTCTAGCTCGCAAAGTCAAAGCCGCTGGACTGAATGTGATGTCATTTAGTGGTTTTACCTTAGAGCAGTTACAATCCGATTATGCCCCAGCTGGCGCTCAAGACTTACTAGATCAGTTAGATATTCTGATTGATGGCCCCTATATCGATTCATTGGCATTGAATTCTCCTGATTCTCCTGTCTCCTCCAGCAATCAAAGGGTTCATGTCTTCAATCCAGCTTTAGAAGAAAATATTACCTGGGCAAGCGATCAGATAGAGATTCATATTTTTAAAGATGGTAGTCGAATTATTACTGGTTATCGAGGACGGTTGGAATTGGGGGAATAAGGGTGCGTCAGTTATCAGTTATCAATATTTTTACTCTTTAGTGGTTACTGTTAACTGTAAGTTGTATGGGCTTTCTTTCTCTGTTTTTCACATCCCACTCTAAAATCAAGAATTAGTAGTCCAAAAATCTGGAGACCACTATGCGCCTACTACACACGATGCTGCGAGTTGGCAATCTTGAAGAGTCCCTTAAGTTCTATTGTGATGTCCTGGGAATGAAGCTACTGCGGCAAAAAGATTTTCCAGGCGGAGAATTTACCCTCGCTTTTATTGGTTATGGTGACGAAAGTGACAACACAGTCATTGAACTAACTTATAACTGGGGTGTGGACAAGTATGAATTAGGCAATGCTTACGGTCATATTGCCATTGGAGTTGATGATATTTATGCTACCTGTGATCAAATTAAAAATCGTGGTGGTAAGGTAGTGCGTGAACCAGGGCCGATGAAACACGGTTCCACGGTAATTGCTTTTGTAGAAGACCCAGATGGATATAAAGTAGAACTGATTCAAATAGGTACTCAAGGTTCTGCCCTCAGGCATGAAACAGAACAGAAACTTGTGACTCAGTGATTTTGAGGAAACTTTATAGGAGATAAACTTGAGCGTTAAGCAATGCCTGCGCCAAAGGATTTATATACCAAGATTATTAGCGGGAGGATTAGCTAGTTGGAGTATTTTTAGCCAAACCTGTTTACCTTCACTAGCAAACTCTTTGTTACCTCAAAAGCAACTATCCCTAGCAACTGAGTTCAGTTTTTGGCAAGCTAAATTATTACTCCATTCTGACTCTGAGTCTATTAATGTTGGCATGGATTCTGATTTGCGAAATCAGCAAACTTCAGTTTCCGAATTATCTGATGTTAAGCCAACAGATTGGGCTTATCAGGCGTTGCGATCGCTCATCGAACGTTATGGTGTCATCTCAGGTTACGCAGATGGCACCTTTCGCGGCAACCGTCCTCTCAGCCGTTATGAGTTTGCAGCAGCCCTTGCGGCTACCCTAGATCAAGTCGAAAGTTTGATTGCCAATGGTGAGGACGATCGTTATGTCCAAGAAGACGCAATTGTTTTGAGGCGCTTGCAGACAGACTATAGATTGGCTTTAGAAGATTTACAGCAGCGTCTTAATAGAATAGATAGGCGTACAATTGAACTAAATGCAAATCAATTTTCTCCCACAACCAAGCTGCAAGGTCAACAAATTATTGCTCTTAGTGATGGCAGTGATGCCAACAAAACTGTTATCTCCCGTTCCCGCTTAACCCTTTCTACAAGCTTCAACCAACAAGATTTATTAGTAACTCAATTAGAATCTGGCAACAATGGTGGTGATGCCACTGGTTTAGCGCAACAAGAACAGCGTAACCTTTTAGGAGTTAGTGGTTTTATTGCCAATGGTGGTGGGCTTGACTATGCAGAAGTTGAACCTGATGTCAAGCTTAGACGCTTGTATTACACTTTTCGCCCTTGGCAAGATGTAGCATTAACCGTTGGTGCCAAAATGTTGCCGCGAGATTTTATTGATCGCAACAGATATGCTAATAACGAGGCAATAGATTTTAGTTCTAGCTTTTTTTTGAATAATCCCTTAATTGTTCAAAACCAAATTGATCGTAATGGTGGTGCAGGTGCTGCCATCTTGTGGAATCCTGGTGGTGGTAAATTGACTTTGCGATCGCTCTACATTGCTGCCGATGCTAATCTACCCAATGCCAATAATACAGAAGGTGGTTTATTTAGCGATCGGTATCAAGCAAGCGTAGAAGTCGAATACTTACCTAATGATCAGATAGCTTTAAGATTACAATATACAAATGCTTTAATTAATAATACGGATATTAACGCTTTTGGTATTAATGCTGAGTACTCATTAAACCGCAATACAGGCATTTTCGGCCGCTTCGGTTTCGGTAGTTATAATGGATTCAACACTGCCATTAATGAAAATTTAGATTTACATCCCTTCAGTTGGGCGATTGGTTTGGGTACTCGTAACTTTATGCTTCCTGGTACTGTTGCGGGTATAGCTTTTGGTCAACCCTTTGTTAGCGATAATCTAGGTAGCGCCACTCAAACTAATCTTGAGGCATTTTACAATCTCCAACTAAGTGACAACCTTAGTATTTCCCCTACATTTTCACTAGTTACAAATCCTGATAACGATAGTTCTAAGGGTACTATTTGGCAAAGCACTCTCAGAAGTGTGTTTTCGTTTTAAATTGGGGAATGAAGGTTAGGGGCTAATAGCTAGAGGCTAGAAAAAAAGATTTCCTAGTCCCCAGTCTCTAGCCCCTAATCTCAAATTGCAACTGTAGATACAAGCAGATGCGGCCTGATAATGATTGGATAAATATTTAGAACATACTTTCCGTAGTTTAAGATTTAAAATTCCAAATCAAAAATTGTAAAGATGCAGCCTACAGATCCGGATAAATTTACAGATAAAGCCTGGGAAGCAATTGTCAAATCTCAGGATATAGTACGCGCATATCAACAACAGCAATTAGATGTTGAACATTTAATACTTGCTTTATTTCAGCAAGAAAATGGTTTAGCAGCACGTATCCTCAACCGTGCTGGTGTAGATGCTAACCGCTTGCAACAGCAACTTGAAGAATTTGCCCGCCGTCAACCCAAAGTCGGTAGAAGCGATCAACTCTACCTTGGGCGCTATTTAGATATGATGATAGACTTGGCCGAGGAAGCCAGAGTGCGGATGAATGATTCCTATATCTCTGTGGAACATTTACTTTTGGGTTTTGCAGAAGATGAACGCATCGGTCGGCGGATGCTTAAAAGCTTTAATCTAGATACAGCAAAACTAGAGGCTACTATTAAAGTGATTCGCGGTAGTCAAAAGGTAACAGACCAAAATCCAGAATCTCGCTATGAAGCTCTACAAAAGTTTGGTAGAGACTTGACAGAGCAAGCAAAAGCTGGAAAACTCGACCCAGTGATTGGGCGAGATGATGAGATCCGTCGGGTAATTCAAGTATTGTCCCGTCGTAGTAAGAACAATCCAGTATTAATTGGTGAACCTGGAGTTGGTAAGACAGCGATCGCAGAAGCATTAGCACAGCGAATCGTGAATGGCGATGTGCCTGAATCTTTGAAAAATCGCCAACTCATCGCCCTGGATATGGGTAGTTTGATTGCTGGTGCTAAATACCGAGGTGAATTTGAAGACCGTTTAAAATCAGTGCTCAGAGAAGTTACTGAATCTAACGGTCAAATAGTCCTGTTTATTGACGAACTGCATACTGTTGTTGGGGCTGGTTCCGGGCAACAAGGTTCGATGGATGCGGGTAATTTGCTCAAACCAATGCTGGCACGGGGAGAACTGCGCTGTATTGGGGCAAGCACTCTAGACGAATATCGTAAATATATTGAAAAAGACGCAGCCTTAGAAAGACGCTTTCAACAAGTTTATGTGGATCAGCCCAGCGTAGAAAATACGATTTCTATTCTGCGGGGGCTGAAGGAGCGCTATGAAGTCCATCACAACGTCAAAATTTCTGATTCAGCATTAGTAGCAGCTGCTACCCTCTCAGCAAGATATATTAATGATCGCTTCTTGCCTGATAAAGCCATTGACTTGGTGGATGAAGCAGCAGCCCAATTAAAAATGGAGATTACATCCAAACCCGCAGAATTGGAAGCTATTGACCGTCGCGTGATGCAGCTAGAGATGGAAAAGCTCTCCTTAGCTGGAGAGGAAAAAGCGACAATCCAAACTCAAGAACGTTTGCAGCGAATAGAGCGCGAAATTGCTAATTTAACAGAGAAACAGCAGGAATTTAATGGGCAGTGGCAAGGTGAAAAGCTGCTATTAGAAGCGATTAGCACTTTGAAGCAAGAAGAAGAAAAGCTGCGAGTACAAATTGAACAGGCAGAACGCGCTTACGATCTCAACAAAGCTGCCCAGTTAAAGTATGGCAAGTTGGAGGGAGTGCAGCGCGATCGCGAAGTCAAAGAAGCCGAACTATTGAAAATTCAAGCAAAAGGTAAAACTCTGTTGCGAGAACAGGTTACTGAAGCTGACATTGCCGAAATTGTTGCTAAATGGACAGGAATTCCGGTAAATCGCCTGTTAGAGTCAGAACGGCAAAAATTGTTGCAACTTGAAAGTCACCTGCACGAACGAGTAGTCGGGCAAGAAGAAGCGACAGCAGCAGTCGCAGCAGCGATTCGTCGCGCCCGTGCTGGCATGAAAGATCCTAGTCGCCCTATTGGTTCATTTTTATTTATGGGGCCGACAGGAGTCGGCAAAACCGAACTCGCTCGCGCTCTAGCTCAGTTTCTCTTCGATTCGGACGACGCGCTCGTGCGTTTAGATATGTCCGAATATATGGAAAAGCACTCAGTATCTCGGTTGGTAGGAGCGCCTCCAGGATACGTAGGTTACGAAGAAGGCGGGCAACTTTCGGAGGCGATTCGCCGCCGTCCTTACTCAGTGGTACTGTTGGATGAAGTTGAAAAAGCTCATCCGGATGTATTTAATATATTATTACAAGTGTTAGATGACGGTAGAATCACGGATTCTCAAGGCAGAACCGTTGATTTTCGCAATACTGTGATCGTGATGACCAGTAACATAGGTAGCGAACATATCTTGGATATATCTGGTGATGACTCTCAGTACGAGAAAATGCGAAATCGGGTGATGGATGCTTTGCGATCGCACTTCCGTCCCGAATTTCTAAATCGTGTTGACGATTTGATTATTTTCCATCCCCTCAGTCGCACTGAAATGCGGCAAATTGTTCGCATTCAACTCAAACGGGTGGAAAATCTGCTTTCCGATCAAAAAATTTCCTTGGAAATCTCTCCAAGTGCTTGCGATTACCTTGTAGAAGTTGGTTACGATCCGGTTTACGGCGCACGCCCCATCAAACGGGCTATCCAAAGAGAAGTAGAGAATGCGATCGCCACCAAAATTTTAGAGAATACCTTTATTGGTGGTGACACGATTGTTATTGACAAAGGAGATAAGGGGCTGAACTTTAGTAAGAAAAAAGTAGTTACAGTCCCAGCACCGACAAACACAACTCACATATTAGAAGCTTCTCGCGAGTCTTAAAAAGTCAGGGGCAATAGTTATGTTTCCTTCATTGCCCTTGATAAAAGACTAAAATCGCTACACCGTAGTAACGGGCGATTCAAACAGAAGTAGAAATGCGATCCGACTAAAATTTTGTTTTAGCTCTAAGAGGTCATTTGTAAAGTAAATATGAAGTAGGGGAGGTAAAAAACGGTCAGATCTTCTGCCGTTCTATTACCGTTGTGTTAAGGCTATGTAAGGATGTAAGAGTTTAAGATAGTAAGAACTAACCGTAACGCACCAAAATTATGCGGTGCGTTAAAGCAGCGCGTAATTACCCTACAATTTAAGGTTTCCTTTATAAATCCTCACTAAAATTGTTATTTTAGTGAGGATTGAGGGAAACATAATACTTGTATACACAGGATATTTATCTAATCATCAGGTTATACAAGTATAATTTATGCAACTTATTACCTCATTAAGCATTAAAAATCCAGAGTATTTTTCTAAAGACAGGTTCATTAGTTATCATCATCAATTACGTCTAATATCTTCTCTTGGTAGCGAGGTAAATAATATCCTAGAAATTGGTATTTTCAATTCCCTACTAACCGAACTCCTCAAGCTAAATGGTTACAACGTCACTACTGCCGATGTAGATCCCAATCTCAATCCAGATGTAATCTTGGATCTGGCAGCAGACTTCTCATTGCCAAAAGACAAATTTGATGTAATTGTACTTTTTCAAGTATTAGAACATTTGCCTTACGAAAAGTCAGAATATGCCCTTAAAAAACTGGCAGAGATAACGAAGAAATTTTTAGTAATTTCTATTCCTCAAAACACACTCTTTTTGACAATCCACTTTAGATCTTCTTACTCAGTTCGGTCAAGGCATCTATTCATCAATATTCCAAAATTTTGGTTGAGCAATCCACTGTGCGACCAGCATTATTGGGAAATGGGGCTAAAAGGATACTCAAAACAGCGAATATTGCACTCCATTGCCAAAGTCGGGTTAAGTGTAAAACAAGAATTTATTGATCCTACTAACCCATATCATTACTTTTTGGTACTAGAAAAAAATTCAGCAATAATTTAGACACTAGCTTATCCAATCAGAAGTAGGGAAATCCGAATTGGAACTAGGGGGCAAACTATGCTAAATAAAGGAAAAAAACCCTGAGTTATGCCTTTAAAATCCTAATTGTGATCGTCGTATACTTTTGCTTTCTTCGGGTATACTCCTAGATGCAGAAAGTATTAGTGTAGTTACAAAGGTCATAATTCAGATACTTGCATCAAAAAGATTACCGATTATGCGAGAACAAGGCACCATCAGTATTCATACTGAAAATATTTTCCCAATCATCAAGAAGTCTCTCTACTCAGATCACCAAATTTTCTTGCGGGAATTGATATCTAATGCGGTAGATGCGATCCAAAAGCTGAAAATGGTATCCCGCGCAGGAGAGTATTCTGGTGATATTGGCGAACCAGAAATTCAAATTTCCATAGATAAAAATCAAAAGACTCTCTCCATTACCGATAATGGCATCGGCATGACAGCCGACGAGGTCAAGAAATATATTAATCAAGTTGCTTTTTCTAGTGCTGAAGAATTTATTCACAAGTATAAAAATGTATCAGAGCAACCAATAATTGGTAACTTTGGGTTAGGTTTTTACTCCTCCTTCATGGTGGCAAAACAAGTCGAAATTGACACCTTATCCTACAAAGAAGGAGCGCAGGCAGTTCATTGGATTTGTGATGGTTCCCCAGAGTTCACCTTAGAAGAATCATCCCGCACCACTCGCGGTACCACAATTACTCTTCATTTGATGGAAGAGGAATTAGAATATTTAGAATCAGCACGAATTACTAATCTTGTCAAGACTTATTGCGACTTCATGCCAGTACCCATCAAACTAGATGGTGAGGTGTTAAATAGACAAAAGGCACCTTGGCGCGAGTCTCCCAATCATCTGAGTCAAGAAGATTATTTAGAGTTTTATCGCTATCTGTATCCTTTCCAAGAAGAACCTCTATTGTGGGTGCATCTGAATACAGATTATCCGTTTATCATTAACGGTATTCTGTATTTTCCTAGATTGAGACCAGATGTAGATGTGACAAAAGGGCAGATTAAGCTGTTCTGCAATCAAGTTTTTGTAAGTGACCACTGTGAAGAAATTATTCCTCAATTTCTTCTACCAATGCGGGGTGTAATTGACAGCAGTGATATTCCCCTGAATGTATCGCGGAGTGCTTTGCAAACTGATCGCACTGTCCGCAAAATTGGTGACTACATAGCCAAAAAAGTAGGCGATCGCCTCAAGGAACTTTACCGCGATAACCGCGAACAGTATATCAGCGCTTGGAAAGACCTCGGCACTTTTATGAAATTCGGGGTGATGAACGATGAGAAATTTAAAAAACAAATCGAAGAATTCATCATCTTTCGCACTACTGCCAAGCAGCCAGAACAAGCCGCTTCTGAAACTCCCGCAGTACAAGTTCAATCCGAAGAAGGGGATGCTTGGCAAGATGTCACTTCTACAACCACAGAACAGGAAAATCTTAAATATCAATACACAACTCTCAAAGAGTATTTAGAACGCAATAAAGAACGCCATCAAAACCGCGTTTTCTACTGCACTGATGAAAGCGCACAAGCAGCTTACGTAGAACTACATAAAAAACAAGGTTTGGAAGTCCTATTTATGGACTCCTTCATTGACACCCACTTTATCAACTTTTTAGAGCGGGAATACTCAGATGTTAAATTTACGCGGGTAGATTCAGACTTGGATCAAACCTTGTTGGATAAAGACAAAGGCGGAGAAATTGTTGATCCTAAAACCAATAAAACCCGCAGCGAAGTGATTAAAGAGCTATTCGAGAAAGCTCTCAACAAACCCAAGGTTAACATCCGCACTGAGGCTTTAAAATCTGACGATCCGCAAGGAACACCGCCAGCGATGGTATTACTACCAGAAATTCTGCGCCGTCTGCGAGAAATGAATGCTCTAATGCAGCAACAAGCAGCCGAATTTCCTGAAGACCACATTTTAGTAGTAAATACTGCTCATCCATTGATTCAAAATTTAGCAAATCTCAGTCAAGGCAGTATTATTCAAGGAGATGGGGAATCGCCTACAACTGTGTTAGTCAACATGATTTGCCATCACATCTATGATTTAGCATTGATGTCTCAAAAAGGATTTGATGCAGAAGGAATGAAAGCCTTTGTTGAGCGTTCTAATGAAGTACTTACTCAGTTGACAGAAAAAGCTACTAAATAAAGGGTACTGGGAATCGGTGATTGGGGATTGGGAAGAAGACACGGGGACGCGGAGAAAGATTTTACCCTTGTCTCCCCCTCCCCCCTTCTCCTTGTCCTCTTCCTAGCCCCTAGTCTTTAGCCCCTAATCCCTAA